>JBJKSM010000035.1:0-15530 GCA_046704045.1 Thermodesulfovibrionales bacterium
TGCGGGGATGGTCACGATCGGGATTCCGGAGACACTCGCCGAAGTGTTTCAGTCGCGGGTTACGGAAGAGATGGTCCTGCCTCTTCCGGATAACGGCGACGGCGTTCTTTCAGCGGAGGCGCTTTCCCATATCATGGACTTTCTCGATAAGGGGGCAGACGTCCTTGCTATCGGGCCGGGTCTGACCGCGGGTCCCGATATAATAAAAATCATGGCGGGACTGCTTCCCGCTTCGGCCGTTCCGTTGGTCCTCGATGCGGATGCGATAAACGCCATCTCCGGGAAGACCGGCATCTTGAAGAAGGTGAAGTCCCCCGTTGTGCTTACGCCGCATCCCGGAGAGATGGCGCGGCTGCTTAAAACAAAGAGCAGGGACGCCGGGGAAAGTGAACTTGAAAGCAGCGTAGTGCGGGATCGAATCGGCACAGCCCGCTCTCTTGCAGGAAAGACCGGCGCATATCTGGTCCTGAAGGGCGCGCCCACGGTCATCGCCGAACCCGGGGGAAAGGCGTTCATCAATACGACGGGAAATCCGGGAATGGCGACCGCAGGCTCCGGCGACGTCCTGACCGGCATCATCGCCGGGTGCATAGGTCAGGGCATGAACCCTCTCGACGCCTCTGTCCTCGGGACGTACCTGCACGGGCTTTCCGGAGACATCGCCTCCTCAAAAAAAGGGATGCACTCCCTTGTGGCGGGAGACATCATCGACAGCCTGCCCGAAGCCTTCATGGAACTGAGAAACGCCTGAAAGCAGATTGCCTCATTGACAGGCGATCGCTCTTTCCCTTGATTTCAGCGGCTACGTCCCGGTCAGTATAATTCCGCATTGAGATTTTCACATATTGAAAATGTGCGCCCTTTTTGTGATGCGGCGCCTGTCCACCCAAAGAAGGATTGAAAACAAAAAACAGATTGACAATTCAAATTTCAGATGATAGTCTACAACGTCTTTTTTTAGCTTTATCAGGCAACGCAGCATTACGGGGAAATGCCTCGACAGAGGAAAATAATAAAAGCGCAGAGCAGGAGCCGAGTTTGCTCCGACGCTGCTATCCCGTTTGAGACGGGGACATTACTTTGCTGAGAGAAGAGGGGCGTGAACGTGAAACTGCGGTGCCTGTTGATGGTCTTGTTTCTTGTCGCCCCTTTTGCCTGTTTTGCAGCTGACGACGGCGGCGCTTCCACGGTGTCCGCAAAGGTAACCACATCAGGAGAGACCCGCGGATATACCAGCGAAGCGGCGGAGGACCTTCTTCTTTTCTGGGAGGAAAAGGACCTTTATGTCGAAGCTCCGACGAGAAATGTAAAGCCGATATCTCGGGCCGCAGAGAATATCACCGTAATTACGGCGAAAGACATGGAAGACATGAACGCCCATACTGTGGCCGAGGTGTTCGACAGGGTGACGGGCGTCTTCGTCGATTTTGGCGGGCGCGACTTCGGGAGCTCGTCTTTTCTCCGCATACAGGGTTCGGACAGGAGAGGGCGGCATGTTCTTGTCCTTCTTGACGGCATCCCATGGAACTTTTTGAGCAGCGGAACGGCGGAAACCAACTCCATCCCCGTGAGGATAATCCGGCGGATCGAAGTTATAAAGGGACCCGCTTCGTCCGCCTGGGGTTCGTCACTGGGAGGCGTGATAAACATCATCACGAAGGACACCGGGAACAGCTATCGGCCGTCAGGTTCCTTAAACGCTTCCTATGGACAGAAGGAGACGCAGGATTATACAGCAGAGTTTGCAGGCAGGGCCGGATTCCTTGGTTACTATTTATATGCCGGAAGACAGGATTCCGATGGGCTGAGGGACAACAGGAGTTTCGACAACAACACTCTTTATTCAAAATTCATCCTCCATCTTTCCTCCGATGTGCGAATCGGTATTACGGCAGGCTACAGCGAACCCAATCCGGGATTTATGGATTTGCCGAGTGCCGGTATTGAATTCTCATCTCAGACCAGGGTTTTCTGGGCAATCTCTTCTCTCGATGCGTATATTACGAAGGAACTCAGGCTTAATGCGGAGCTTTACGAATTCAAACAGAAGCTTGCACAGTTAAGCAACTCCCTTGGGCTCGATTCCGTCCCCTACGGTCCGGACGGTGAGCTTTTCCGGAATGCCTACTATGACGAACAGACCACAGGCGGAAGCGCCAAACTGGTCTGGAACCACGATATCCATAGCGCCGTTCTGGGTATGGATATAAGCCACGGAAGCCTCGATCAGACGCTCGAAGCCGGACACTTCCTGCAGTTCCTGGATGTGCCGGCAACCTCGGCGGTAAGTCCTGATATCGACAAATGGGCGGTCTTTGCCAATGATACCGTGAGTATAGGCAGGTTTTCGATAACCCCAGGAATCAGGTATGACCATAACAGCATATCCGGTTGTTTCGTGAGCCCGAGCCTTGGGGTTACGTACAAGCTCGACGAACACGCAATACTGAGGGCATCTGCTGCAAGGGGGTTTTCCATGCCCCAGCTTTCCCTGACATCGGCCGGCGCCCTTTTCCTTGTTCCAAATCCGTCATTGAAGCCCGAGAAGGTTTGGTCTTACCAGGTGGGTGTCGAGTCGAGCCTTTCAAGATATCTCCGGGTAACGGCAACGGGCTTTTATTATGACGTGAAAGACGCCTTCGTGGCCCAACCGTTGCCTTCTCCTCCAAATGGTATTATTGTGAATGGCGGGAGCGTCATAAGACGCGGCGTCGAGCTGGAAACGGAGACCGCGCCATTCCATGATATTTCCTTTAAGGCGGGCTTTGCCTATGTGAATTCGGACTCATCATCAGAGACTGATGGAAAAAATATTTATGAGTATAACCTCGGGCTCAAGTATGACGACAGGAAATCCTTTATGGCCCAGCTGTTCGGCCACTATGTCTGGTGGGACCTGAGTCCCGCGGCAATGGCGAAGTACAATGATTTTATCTGGGACCTCGACCTCCGGAAAAAGGTTTTCGAGTCGGAAAGGACGAGCATCGAGTTGTTTGCCGCCGCCCATAATATCTTCAGCGGTTCTCAGTATACGTCAGGTGACGTGAAAAACCCGAAGAGATGGACAGAGGCGGGATTGACCGTAAGATTTTGATTGACATCCCATAGAAAAAGGAACTCTTTTCGCCGGCCGATGCGGACGGTGACATCAAGAAACCCTACCTCGATGCAGCGCTCGAAACGATGATCAGGCGGGACGAAGGGTACAGGAGGCCGTTGTCGGCCCGAAAGGACTGAGAGCAGTCGCTCCGGAGGCAGTTTCTTCATAAAAGAAGCCGAAAGAGATTGAGCTTTTCTCCGGTTGCATTTATAATAGCTGAACAAAAGGGTATCACGGAGGGCTGTTTGGGGAGGCTGATCGCGGGGGGTTCAGGAAGGAGGCTGGCGATTCTTTTGCCGGCACTCTTGCTCTTTTTTTCCTTCGCCGCTTCTTCCGAGTCGTCGGAAATAGTAATTGTCGGTGACACGACCCTCAGACCGGTAAACGACATTATCAATTTTGTCAGCGAGGCTCTTCCCTACGGGATTTCGGTTTACCCTCCGCAAGAGGTAAGGGGAAGACTCGGTTCTATCCTGAACAGGGAACGGGCAAAGGTCGTCATCGCCCTCGGTGGAGACTCTCTCGATTGCGCCCTCTCCCTTCCCGAATCAGTGCCGGTTGTGTATGGCCTGGTTATTAAACCGGTAAACACGAAGAGACGCAACATATCCGGCGTCTACATGGCCACGCCGGTGAGCGCGTACCTTTTCTATATAAATAAATATTTTCCGTCACTGAGGAAGATCGGGATGATCTGCAGGACGGCAGACTACGATATCATCGATGACTGGAAAGCCGGGCGGCTGGCCTTATACAGGGCCGGCAATTCTTACGAGTTTATAAAGGGCTTGAGCGCCCTCGAAAGAAGGGTCGACGCTATTCTGCTTCTGCCTGACAGGGATCTGCTCACGAGCACCTCGGTAGAGGAACTCTTCCGCAAGTCCTATACGGCGCAAAAACCGGTCATCGGCGTGTCCGAGAAATTTGTTAAGAAGGGAGCGCTCTTTGCCCTCGTCTTCAACGAAACCGCCATGGGCAGACAGGTGGCGGAGATGGTTAAAAGGGTGTTGAGGGGAGGAAGCGCCTCCAGTGTTGCCCAGTCGCCGCCGGAAAAGTTCGATCTCTACGTGAATGTCGGGACGGCAAGAATGATGAAGATACCCGTGCCGCGGGATCTGATCATGAGGGCCGGCAGGGTGTACCCGTGAAAACAGTGTTGCAGCCTATACTGAATTGCTTACGTTTCCTGGAAATTAAGTACGGCAGTACGCTTAAGAGGAAGGCGCTGTGCGTTGCGCTGCCGGGGCTCATCATCGCCTCCGTCGTCTATACATACGACGCCCTTAAAACTGAGAGGGCCATCATGAAGGAGGATATCGTCAAAAGGGCGGAGGTCGTGGCGCACCTCGCATCGCGGATAGGGGAGCTTCCCGTCCTGTCGAGAAATCGGGAACTCATCGGCGGCGCCATTTCTTCCCTCAGAAGCATCCCTGAAGTTTCATTCGTCGCCTTTTATGACAGGAATATGGGGCTCCTCATGGAGGATGGCCCGGTTGGCTCTACACCCCGTGCGCTTCCGGCGCGGCGCCACCTTGTGGTATTCGAGAACCCCGATTATTTTGATGTCTACGCGTCGGTCTATACCGAAAAGGACAGGGAGGATATCGACCTCTACCACGATACGGAGCCGGGCGGGAAGATACGCGAGAATGAGGGATGGGTACGGATTGGTTTTTCGAAAGCCGCCATCATCGCAGCCGAGAGGAAGATCATCTTCAAGGGACTCATGTTTGCCGTAATCTTCACGCTCCTCATCGGGGCACTGGTGTCGGTGATGTTCGCGGTGGCTACAAAGCCTTTGTCGCTTCTGTCGCGTGCACTTGACAGTGTCCGGAAAGGGGAATATCCGCAAATACGCGTTAACTCGCATGACGAGGTCGGCATGCTCGCCTCGGAGTACACCAGGATGTCAGACGCGGTCCGTGACAGGGAGGCGAGACTGGAGGAATCGAAAAAGAGGATAAGCGATCTTTTCAGCCGCGTCGAGCACGCGATCTTCAGGTTCGACAGGCAGGGAAGGATCATCGAATCGAACCGCAAGTTCGACGAGTTATGCGGTGCGCGGGAGTTCTCTTCCCTTTTCGCCGGCGGCGATAAGAAGGACCGCCTGTCTCAGGCGGTGGCCGGGACGTTCAGGAACATCGAGGAGAAGATGTTCGGAGCGGGGGAGCGGGAACTCACCGTGAGCATGTCCCTTTATCCGGAACTCGACGATGCCGGCGCCGTGGTCGGGTTCGACGGCTATTTCGTCGACGTCACGGAAAAGAAGGCCCTGGAGGAGGCGATCGTCCAGGCGCAGAAGCTCGAGAGTATCGGCCTCCTTGCGGGCGGGATAGCCCACGATTTCAATAATATCCTGACCGGGATCCTCGGATATGCCACTCTCACCCAGACGATGGTAAACGAAAAGAGCAAGATCTACTGTTACATGGATGCCATAACGAGATCATCACAGAGGGCCTCGAATCTGACCCATCAGCTCCTGGGCTTCGCGAGGAAGGGGAAGTACAAGACCGAAAGGCTGAACCTGAACGACATCGTGGGAGAATTGATACTGTTTCTCAGGGAAACGTTCGACAGGAATATCGCCATCGTCTTCGATGCCGCAGAGGACCTCCTGCCGGTGGAAGGAGACGGCAACCAGTTGTATCAGGCGATATTGAACCTCTGCATCAACGCCAGGGACGCCATGCGGGAGGGCGGCAGGCTCTATATAAAGACGGAGCCGTATGCGCTGGAGGACGAGATGACCGCACAGCTTTTCCGGGTGTCCGAGGGCGAATACGTGAGGCTGAGCGTGACCGACGTAGGGGCCGGTATGCCGCCGGAAGTGCAAAAGAGAATCTTCGAGCCCTTCTATACCACAAAGGGTGTAGGCAAGGGAACGGGGCTCGGGCTGTCGATGGTTTACGGAATAATAAAAAACCACGGCGGTCATATTAATGTATATTCCGAGGTCGGGCTGGGCACTACCATGAGGGTGTATTTGCCGAAGGCATCGGGTATGATAGCAGAGGCGAGGAGGAACGAGACAATGCAGTGCAATGAGAGAAAGGCGACTATACTTTTTATCGATGACGAAGAGATGGTGCGGGAACTCGGCAGGGAAATCCTCGAGGCGTACAATTACACGGTCATGGTTGCGGTAAACGGAAGCGAAGGCGTGAGAATTTTTCGCGAGCACGGCGACAGCGTGGACCTCGTGGTCCTCGACATGATAATGCCTGAAAAAGGCGGCAGGCAGGTCTTCAGTGAGATCAGGACGATGAAGCCCGGCGTGAGGATACTCCTCTGCAGCGGTTACGGCCAGGAACGGTATTTCGACGAACTGCTCGATGACGGAGCCGTGGGGTTTCTACAGAAGCCGTTCCAGCATTCCGATCTCCTCGCCAAAGTTGAAGAGGCCCTGAAAGTCTAACGGCATGGAAGAGGATATCGTCGTCCCACCGGTTTTCAGGGGAGAGCGGGTCAGGGGATTTTTCACAACCAGGGGTACCGGGGCCGACAGGAAGACTATAGCGCGCCGTTTTGCCGTTGCGGAGTCCTGCGTCTACATGCCGATGCAGCAGCACACCGACAGGGTGGCTGTCATCGAGCACGATCTCGAACCGGCCGTCGCGGATGCGGTCGTAACCCTCAGAAGTGACATAGTCATAGGGGTCCGCGTCGCGGACTGCGTCCCGATCCTCATATTCGAAAAGACGAAGGGGGTCATCGCCGCCGTGCACGCGGGATGGAGGGGGACTGCAGCGGGCATACTGAAAAAGACGGTGCAGACGATGACAGACCGGTTCCATGGCGCACCGGCGCAGATGCTTGTTGCGATAGGACCGGCGATCGGGGGGTGCTCCTACGGAGTCGACTATGACGTAATGCATGCGGTGACGATGGCCACGGGGCAGGGAACTTACCACACCGAAAAAGGTGGGAAATATTTTCTCGATCTCCCTTCCGCCAACAGGCATCAGGCGGTCTCGATGGGCATTCCGGAAGACAATCTCTGGGTTTCCGGGGATTGCACTTTCTGTCATCCCGACAGATACTATTCGTACAGGTATGCGAAAGGCACCACGGGCAGACAGGGCGGGTTTATCGCAAGGAAATAGAACATCGCCGGCGCGGGGCGGACGGGCATGAGCACCTGCTTTCTCTATTCCGAAGACCTTCTGGAATTCGACTACGGCCCGAACCATCCGCTCAAGATCTCCAGGCTCGGGCTCACCCGCAACCTTATCGATTCCTTCGGGCTCCTCTCACCCGACCTGACAAAGGCCGTCGCGCCGAAACCGGCAGCCGAAGAAGAGCTTCTCCTTTTTCACGGAGCCGACTATCTTGAGATGCTGAAGGCGGTAAACGACGGAGGGAGAATGCCGGGAGCGGATTACTTCGGGCTCGGTCCGGGCGACAATCCGGTTTTCAGGGGGGTCTTCGACTGGTCCCGCCTTGTTGCGGGGGCTTCACTGCAGGCGGCGTTGATGGTGGAAAGCGGCGAGGCCGACATCGCCTTCAACATGGCCGGCGGTCTTCATCATGCTCTTTCGTCGCGTGCCTCCGGCTTCTGCTACATAAACGATCCCGTGATCGCGATCAGGGCGCTTCTGGGGAAGGGCAGGAAGGTGGCCTATGTCGACATCGACGCACACCACGCCGACGGGGTGCAGGACGCCTTCTATTCGACGAACAGGGTGCTGACGATATCGCTCCATGAGACCGGCCGGACGCTATTCCCCGGCACGGGGTTCGAAGAAGAAATCGGCGAAGGACAGGGCAGGGGCTTTTCCCTGAATGTCCCGCTTCCTCCCTTTTCGGACGACGAGCTTTTTCTCCTTGCATTCGACCGGATCGTACCGGAGGCGGTCGGGAAGTTCAGGCCGGATGTGGTGGTGAGCCAGCTCGGCGTCGATTCCTTCCGTTCCGACCCCCTGGCCCACCTGAATTACACTACGAACGGTTTTTGCGAGGCGGTGAGAAAAATCGGATCGTTGTCGGAGAAGTGGGTGGCCCTTGGCGGAGGCGGGTACGACGTCGCCAATGTGGCGCGGGCATGGACTCTCGCCTGGGGAATAATGAACGATGTTGATCTCCCCGATGAAGTACCCGGGGACTTTCTGCATCATACCGGACGCGAAATTTTTCCGCCAAGGATGAGGGACGACCCCTATGCGGTCGCGGGGCCTGAAAAAGAGCGGATGCGGGAAGAGGTCGAGAAGGTAGTCGCCCGGCTTGAGGAGAAGGCATTTCCCCTGATCACGGGCGGGTAAAATTCCTGCTGCCGGATACTGTCGGAGATAGCATCCCATGTCCTTTCAAGGCGATAGGATTTGATCGGGGCATGGTGTCGAGTATACAGGATTTTATTGGATGTGATGCAGGCGTTTCATCATATTTACGTGGCTTCCGATGCCATGAGGAATCGCTGCGGAAGGCTTTCCAGGCTACTCTCCCCGGCTGTGGCGGGCGATTTATGCAACTGTAAGGATATCTCTCACAATTTTCATCCCGGCGTGTTAAAATTAGTGAAAAATAAAGGGGTGTTATGCTGAAGGCAAAAGACATAATGAGCACAACGGTGATCACGGTCACGCCGGACACCAGTGTGGAAGAGCTCGGCAGGCTGTTCATTGAAAGGGGCGTCAGCGGCGTCCCGGTTGTCGACGAGAAACAGGCCCTCGTCGGGATCGTGACCGAAAACGACCTGATCCGTCAGAACGAACGGTTCCACATACCCACGCTGCTCAGGATCTTCGACGCCATCATCCCTCTCCAGGGGTCTGCTGCGATAGAGGCCGAGATCAGGAGGATGTCCGCTTCGAAGGTGTCGGAGATCTGCACAAAAAAGGTGATAACCGTCGACCCCGAAACCTCGCTTCAGGATATCGCAACGATCATGTCCGAAAAGGGCGTGCATCTTCTCCCAGTCGTCAGTTCGGGCAGACTCGTGGGAATTATCGGCAAGATGGACGTTATCAGGGGAACCGTGGGTGAGGCTGAAAAGCGCGTCCCCTGAGGAGACCGAGGCGATAGGGTTCAGACTCGGGAAGATGCTCCATTCAGGCGCGGTCGTCGGTCTCTACGGAGACCTCGGTACAGGCAAGACGACGATGGTGAGGGGCATCGCCTCCGCCTTCGGCATCGACAAAAGAGATGTCACGAGCGCGAGTTTTACGATCATCGCCGAGTACCCCGGCTGCCCTCCCTTTTTCCATGTCGATCTTTACCGCATCGAAAGAGAAGAAGACCTCGATGCCACCGGGATCTGGGACTGCCTTGGAAAGGATGCGGTTGCGGTCATAGAATGGGCGGAGCGCCTCGGGAAGGAAACGGTCGGGGACATGGTACGGGTTGAGATCGCCGACAGGGGCGGCGGTCTCCGTGAAATAACGATAGAGGGGCTGGATGAAAAAGATTGGAATAATCTGTAAGGCGGGAAGGCCGGAGCCGCAGGAGATACTGAAGGAGCTTCTGCCCTGGCTGAGAGAGAAGGGGCATGAAACCTTCGTCGACGCCGACACGGCTGCGGCCCTCAGGATCAGGGGATATACGCGGACGGAGGTGGCGGCTGCGGCCGATATCATCCTCGTCCTCGGCGGCGACGGGACGATGCTGGGCGTGAGCAGGCTTGTAGCCGGAAGGGGGCTGCCGATCCTCGGCATAAATCTCGGGAGCATGGGCTTCATCACCGAAATCAACAGGGACGAGATATATACTGCCGTCGAGGCGATGCTTTCCGACGGCTGCGCCGTTGAAGAGCGGATGATGCTGAATGCGCGGATACACAGGCTCGGCGAAAAGATAGCGGAGTACACGGTGCTCAACGACGTGGTGATCAACAAGGGCGCCCTCGCCAGGATCATCGACCTCGAAACCTTCGTAAACGGCATGTATGTCACGACCTATAAGGCGGACGGACTGGTTATTTCGACGCCGACGGGGTCTACCGCCTATTCCCTGTCGGCAGGAGGACCGATTCTCTATCCCACGCTCGGCTGCATAGTCCTCACGCCGATCTGTCCCCATACGCTGACGAACAGGCCGATCGTCCTTCCCGATGACTTCAAGACCGACATCATACTGAAGACCGAGAGCGAGGACGTGTACCTGACGCTCGATGGGCAGGTGGGGTTTTCCCTACGGAAGGACGATGTCATCGAGATAACGAAATCAGGGCTTAAGACCAGGCTCATCATCCCTTGCGAGCGCGACTATTTCGAGATATTGCGAAACAAGCTGAGATGGGGGGAGCGGTGACGGCGCCGGGGAGAGTTGAATCCAAAGATCCCGGCATGGTCGAAGACCTCAAGGCGATGCTCGAATATTACAGGGCGCTGGGGATCGAATCCATGGAGGTCGAGCTCCCGAAGACGGCGGGTAGTCTCGAAGACCTCAGGAGCGATATCGGGGAATGTATACGCTGCAAGCTTTCGAAGCACCGCAAGTCGCTCGTCTTCGGCGAGGGGAACCCTGAGGCCCGGCTGATGTTCATCGGCGAGGCCCCGGGCAGGGAAGAGGACCAGCAGGGACGGCCGTTTGTGGGAGAGGCCGGGATGCTTCTGACGAAGCTGATCGAAAAGATGGGGTTGAAGAGGGAGGACGTCTATATAGCCAACATCATAAAGTGCCGCCCCCCGATGAACAGGGACCCCGAGGATGACGAGGTCGCGTCATGCCGGTCGTTCATAGAGCGGCAGATCGATCTTATCGGTCCGGAGGTGATCGTAACGCTCGGGCGCATCGCCCTTCAGACGCTGATGGACAACCCGGGACTGAAGATCACCAGGGTGAGAGGACATTTCACCGAATTCGGAGGCATACCGGTGATGCCGACATTTCATCCCGCCTATCTCCTGCGGAACCCGAAGGACAAATGGCTGGTCTGGGCGGACATGCAGATGGTCATGAAGAAACTCGGCCTGTAGTGATCCTTCCCGCTCTCCTCATGTAAAACTTCCTCGCCTCTTCCGCAAGAAAGAGAAGGAGCACAAAGGGGACGAGCATCAGCCAGACGGCAGGTCCGACGGGCGCGGAAGAAAAAAGCCTGTTTCCCCACGGGTGATAGATGATGAAGAGGCTCAGCAGAAGTTCAGCGGCTATGCCCCAGAGGATCATCCTGTTGCTGAAGAGCCCTGCCCTGAAGGCGGATTCTGTCTGCGTCCTGCACGCAAAGACGTTGCCTATCTGCATCATTACGATCCCGAGGAACGTCGCGGTGGTCGCCTTGTGGACGAGCGGATCGCCGATCGGCAGGTCGACGCCCCATCGCCAGCCCCCTGCGTGAAGAACGCCGAGGTATGCAAAGAGCACGCCGATCGTGCTTATCATGCCGAGGAAGATGTATCCCCTGAACAGGACCGACCTGTCGATCAGCCCGTTGTGCGCTGGCCTCGGCGGCTTTTTCATCACGGAGGCCTCAGGCGGTTCGACGCCGAGGGCGAGGGCGGGGATCGTCTCGGTGCCGAGGTCTATGGCGAGAATCTGCATGACCGTGATCGGAATGGGTATCCGGAACAGGGCGAAGAGGATATAGGGGACCGCCTCCGGGGTGAGGTGGGCGAAGATGTAGGTGATGAACTTCCGGATGTTTTCGAAGATCGCCCGTCCTTCCTCCACGGCATTTACGATCGTCGCAAAGTTGTCGTCGAGGAGAATGATGTCTGCGGCCTCTTTTGCAACGTCGGTTCCCGTGATCCCCATCGCGATACCGATGTCGGCCCGCTTGAGGGCCGGCGCGTCGTTTACGCCGTCGCCCGTGACCGCCACCCTCTCTCCCTCTTCCTTCAGTATGTTCACCACCCTCAGCTTGTGCTTCGGCGTCATCCTTGAAAAAATCACCTCCCCTTCCGAGAGCGCCTGGCGTAGTTCCGCATCGGACATCCTTACGAAATCCGCGCCTTCGACGACGGCAGGGTCGCCCCTGACAAGCCCGATCTTTCGTGCGACAGCGACAGCGGTCCTCGACCCGTCGCCGGTTATCATGACGATCCGTATGCCGGCCTCCCTGCATTTTAATATGGCCTCTTCGATCTCCGGCCTCGGCGGGTCCTGCAGCCCGATCATGCCGGTAAGGATGAGGTCCCTTTCCGCGGTTTCCTCTCCGGCGACGTGTTCCCCGCCTTCGATTTCCCGGTAGGCAAAGGCGAGCACCCTCAGTCCTTCGTCCATCATCGAATGGCAGAGCGAGATGAACTTTTCCCTCAGTTCCCCGTCGAGCGGCGCCGCGCCGCTCTCTGAAAGACAATGGCTGCAGACGGAAAACATGGTCTCCGGCGCGCCTTTTGAAATGATCCAGGTCTTCCCTGCGACAACCGTTATCGTTGACATGCGCTTTCTCTCCGGGTCGAAGGGAAACTCCTTTATCCTCTTATGTTCGATAGGCCCTCGCGATTCGAGGCCGGCCCGGTAGAGGGCTACCTCCGTAGGCTCCCCTTTGAGGTCACCGTCAACCTCCTTTGTGTTGTTGCAGAGGAGGGCGATGTCGAGGGAAGAGAACGCCTTTTCCGTGAGACTCGCTTCCCCGCAGGTATCTTCAGTCTTTGCGACGGCCATACGGTTTTGCGTGAGCGTTCCAGTCTTGTCCGTGCAGATCACCGTGACCGAGCCGAGGGTCTCGACCGACGTGAGCGTTTTAATCAATGCCTTTTTCTTTGCCAGCCGCTGGCTGCCCATCGCAAGGGAGAGGGTGACGGTCGGCAGCAGCCCCTCAGGCACGTTTGCCAGGATGATGCCTATCGCGAAGAGAAAGTTTTCCCAGAAGGTCCTGCCGATGAGGTATCCTATCGCGAAGAAGAAGATGCCGGTCGTCGCCGCTATCAGCGTCACGATCCGCGTTAGCTTCATGATCTCCTTCTGAAGGGGGCTGAGCCCGGGGGTCACCGTGCCTGTGAGCTGGGCGATCCTTCCGAATTCCGTCCGCATGCCGGTCGAAAAGACGACGCCCTTTCCGGAGCCGCAGACGACGGTCGTTCCCGCGAAGGCGATGTTCGGACTGCCGATAATATCGCCTCCGGAGGGGTCTGTCGTCCGCGGCAACGGTTCGGACTCGCCGGTGAGTGACGCGTTGTTTACCCGGATGCCGCTTGCCTCGATGAGCCTCATGTCCGCAGGGATCTTGTCCCCCTCTGCGACCAAAACCACGTCTCCGGGCACGACCTCTTTTGCGATGACATCGATTTCTCTTCCCCCTCTTACTACCTTTACGTAAAAGGGTAGGAGCTTCTTCATCTCTTCGAGCGCTTTTTCGGCGCGGTATTCCTGTATGAAGGTGAACAGCGCGTTTATGAAGATGACGGCGATGATAGCGATGCCGAGAGTGAGCATGCCTTCGCCGGGATGGAGGTATTCGAAAAGCAGCGCAAGGCCGGCGGCCACCCAGAGGAGAAGGGCCAGGAAATGGGTCAACTGGGCAAAGAACCTGAAGGCAAGGGGCTTCTTTTTCCGTTCGGAGATCTCGTTTAAGCCGAACCCGGCAAGTCGTCGTGCGGCCTCGTCCGGGGCAAGACCGTCCTCCGAGGAGACAAGGCTTTCGAAGACCTCATCGACCGACAGGCTGTTTATCTTCATGTCTCGCCTTGAGTATGATCAGGTCGCAGGGCGTTTCCCGGAGGAGCACTTCGACGGGGTTTTCGGAGATCAGGGAACTCGGGAGGCTCCTGCCGCTTGCGCCCATGATCATCAGGTCGAACCTGCGGGCCGTGGCCTCGATCACGATCTTTCTTCCCGCCTTTCCGGAGGCAAAGCCCTTCTCGTGTGAGGCCCCGTAGCTGCCAAGATGTTCAACGAAAAGGGAGATGTCGCCGGGCAGGCTGTTTCCGAGTTCCAGCGGGGTGATATGTTCCTCGCCGTGGAAGAAGCTCGTCACCGTTTTTGTCGTATGGAAGAGAAAGATATCGGATCCGAACGCCCCGGCCATCTTTGCCGCGAAGAATGCCCGCTCCCCGATGTGGTCGATCCGTGCCTTGAGCGGGACAAGGATCTTCTTCGGGTGGATCCTTCCCATATGCACGACTCTCACAAGGGCGACGGAGCAGGGGAGGCCGACGGAGAATCTCTTCGCCATTGTCCCGGCGTATAGCCTCCTTTCGACGTCCTCCTGTCGCGTTGATGCGAAGACGATATCGATGTTCTCCGAGCGGACGATCCTCCTGATTCTTTCGAGGGGGTCGCCGTATTCACGGATCTCCTCTGCCGTTACACCCATCTCCCTCGACTTCCGGAGACACCGCTTCATCGCCTCTTCGCCGAGACGGATCAAGTCTTTCGGAGCGTTTTGTTCGGCCACGTGACAGAGAAAGAGCGCGCCTCCCGAACCCTTCGCAAGATGCATCGCATACCGAGCCGCGACTTCCGAGTTGAGGTGTTCGTTGACTGCTGCGAGGACCTTTTCGTACATGGTTAATTACACGATATCATCGAGCGGGAGCCGAGGCAACAGGTTGCGGTTCAGGTCCTGTTCCTTATTCATGATTGTCATCTTTACAAAGACGGGACGTTCGAATTAGAATAAGCGCGGATCAATCAAGGCAACTGACAACGGCTGCACAATCTGCAAAAACAAATGACAGCGGGAGAATATTTCGAATTCATTTTCTTTTTTGGCTTCTTTTCCCTTGGATTATTTTTCATGCCATTGGACTTTTTCGCACAGTGATGAAGCTGCCCCGGCTGCCATCCGTAAATCCAATATAGCCAACTTCCTTCCTTTGGATTTTGATCTTCGCAGATTCAATAATACCAGAGGTTTCAGGATCGTTGGCTATTTTTTTGCCGCTTATTTATGAATTATCTGGGTTAGACTTTCTCGCCGATACATCTTCCCGACCGGTTTCCCAGCCGCCGCCCAGCGCCTTGTATAGCGCAATCAGATCCTGACAGGTACTGCTGTTACTTTGTACGAACGCATTCTGTGACGCGTATAACGTGGCTTGCGCCTGCAACACGTTCAGAAAATCTGTCTGCCCGGCGCTGTACAATTGCATTGACACAGACACGGCCTTGCGGCTTGCTGTGACGGCGTCGCTCAGCGCCCGACGATGCACCCATTCCTTATCGTAGGCGTACAGCGCATTCTCGACATCCTGGAACGCCGTGAGAACGGTCTTCCGGTAAGTGAGATACGCCTGGTCGCGGATTGCCCGTTGCTGCTGAATGTTAGCGATAATGCTGCCGCCCTGGAAAATCCCCCAACTCATCGCCGGCCCGAAGGATGATGATCGATTCGAATCAGTGAGCCAGTTGTGGAGCAGGTTGCTCTGCCAGCCTATGTTGCCGGTCAGGGAAAACTTCGGGAACAGGTCGGCCGTAGCCACACCGATCTGGGCCGTGGCAGCATGCAATTGCGCTTCAGCTTCGCGGATGTCGGGACGGCGACGCAACAAATCCGATGGCAGACCAATGGGTACTTCAGGCGGCGTGACAGGTAACGGCCGGGTTGTCG
>JBJKSM010000036.1:0-13038 GCA_046704045.1 Thermodesulfovibrionales bacterium
CCTTCCCTCTTTCTTGCAAATACAAGGTGCATCAGCCATGCCAGTCCTAACATGCCGATTCTTAAGGATTGTTGCCCGGACTACCATGGCATCGCCGCAAATCCCTTCGCAGGATTGCAAAAAAAGAAAGACGCGGGGACACAGGGAATGGCAAATGTTCCACGTGGAACAATATTTCCGGCAGGATCGGCAATGTTCCACGTGGAACATTTCATAAATAAGACTTAGTCTTCAAATCACCAAAATGCTATAATACGACAAAGCCATGGGCAAGACTATAGCTATCGTCAATCAAAAAGGGGGCGTCGGAAAAACAACAACCGCAATAAACCTTGCGGCGTCTCTTGCCCTCTCCGGAGAAAAAATCCTTCTCATCGACAACGACCCGCAGGGGAATTCCACATCAGGACTGGGCATAGCGAGAGAAGGGCTCGAAAGGACACTATATGCAGTCCTGTCGGGCGAGTGCGCCGTCGAGAATGCCCTGTCCCCGACCTCGATAGAGAATCTTTCGATACTGCCGTCAGGGATCGACCTTCTCGGCGTAGAGATCGAACTAGCGGGCAAGGAGGGCCGGGAGCGCATCCTTACGGATGCGATCACGTCCGTGCGGGAGCATTTCCGCTACATATTAATCGATTGCCCCCCGTCTCTGGGGATCTTGACCCTGAATGCCCTTGTTGCCGCTGATTCGGTCATAGTACCGGTGCAGTGCGAATACTACGCGCTGGAGGGGATCGGCCTTCTCACCCGGACCCTGAACCTCATCCGGGGTTCCTTCAACCCGGGCATCGACATAGAAGGTATTTTGCTCACGATGTTCGATACAAGGAACAGTCTTTCGCACCAGGTGGCCTCAGAGATAAAGAGGCATTTCGGCATAAAGGTATATGAAACGATCATCCCGAGAAACGTAGCCCTCGGCGAGGCGCCGAGCTACGGTAAACCGGTGCTCCTGTACGATATCCATTCTCGCGGAGCACAGAGCTATCTTTCTCTTGCAAAGGAGATTTTGAGTGAAAGCTGCCTTAGGTAAGGGGCTGAACGCCCTCATCCCCGAAAAGGGGGAAGACGTCCTGTACCTCGACATAGACCGGATTCTTCCCGGAAAACAGCAGCCGCGCAAGGTGTTTCACGAGGACTCGCTGAAGGAACTTTCAGCCTCCATCAAGGAAAAAGGGGTCCTTCAGCCTATAATCGTATCCAGGACAGGCGACGGGACTTTCACCCTTATCGCCGGGGAACGCAGGTGGAGGGCCGCCCTGCTGGCAGGACTGAAGAAGATCCCCGCGTTGGTCAAGAACGTCGCATCCAGGGATTCGCTTGAAATAGCTCTGATCGAAAATATCCAGAGGGAAGACCTTAACCCCATCGAAACGGCTGAGGCGTTCGGCAGGCTGCTCAAGGATTTCAGCCTCACCCAGGACGAGCTTTCCGAAAAAGTAGGAAAGGAAAGAGCAACCGTAGCCAACTACCTGAGGCTCCTGAAACTGCCGGACGAGATCAAGTCATTGCTTTATAACGGCTCTTTGACGATGGGGCATGCGCGCGCCCTGCTGTCTATCGACGGCAGAACGAACCAGGTCGAGGCGGCCCGCAGGATACAGAAGAATGGCATGAGCGTCAGGGAGGCGGAATCGATCGCAAAAAGCCTGTCTAAACACGAAAAGCCCGCAAAAAAGACAGACCCCCAGATTACTTCGCTCCAGGAGAAACTCATAAAACAGCTCGGCACAAAGGTGAGGCTTCGCCACAAAGGAAAAAAGGGGGGAAGGATCGAAATAGAGTATTACTCTCTTGAGGAACTCGACAGGCTTCTGGAGATCCTGATGGGATGAAAAAGAATATTCTTCTTGCCGGGCTGCCCGAGGCGGGCAGAACAACCCTCATATGCAGGCTCGCAGAGATATTCAAGGAGTTCAACCCTGCCGGCTTTTATACCTCCGGGATTGTAGAGGATGGAGCGATAACGGGCTATCTCGTCGCAAGTCTTTTCGGCGACAGCAGGGTCCTCGCCCATACAGGCCTGAAAAGCAAGTACGCGGTGGGAAAATATCGCATAGACATCAAAGGATTCGAAAACCTCATCGATGCCGTGTTCTCAAAAGAAAAGAAGACAGGACTCTATCTTGTCGATAAAATCGACAAGATAGAGTGCGAATCAAGGAAGTTCGCGAAAGTCATGACTGAAATTCTCAATTCGGATAAGCCCGTCATCGCCAGCATCGCGGAGAAGGGGATGGGACTTATCAGCGAAATAAAGAAGAGAGAGGACATTAAACTGATAGAAGTGACGCCTGCCAACCGTGATCTTCTCCTGAAGGAATTGACGATGGAGATCAGGGACCTCCTGCTCGAATAGGCGTTCGGGAAAAAAGATGCCTGAGAGAGTAAAAACGGGCCTGGATATAGTTGAAAAGGCCTGGCCAAGAGACCTTCGGGGAGCGCGGGCAGGGCTTCTGGTCCATCCCGCATCCGTCAGCAGTCGTCTCGAACACGCCTCTGACGTCCTCATGAGATCGAAAAAGTGCGAACTTAAGGCCTTCTTCGGGCCCCAGCACGGCATACGGGGCGAAACACAGGACAACATGATCGAATGGGAGGGCTTTGCCGACAGGAAAACCGGACTTCCCGTTTACAGTCTCTACGGAAAGACGCGCCGGCCCGAACCTGCGATGCTCAGGGGCATGGATCTCGTTATAATTGACATGCAGGACGTCGGTGCACGCTACTATACCTTTATCTGGACAATGGCCCTGGTGATGAAGGCGTGCAGGGCGGAAGGGAAAAAAGTAGTCGTCCTCGACAGGCCGAATCCGATCGGGGGCCGGTTGATCGAAGGACCTGTCCTGAGACCTGGATTCGAGTCCTTTGTCGGCCTTCACCCCCTTCCCGCAAGACACGGAATGACGATAGGCGAGATCTCTCTTTACCTCAAAGAATCTTTCCCGGGCCTGGATCTCCGCGTTATCCCGATGGAGGGCTGGAAAAGGAAGATGTGGTTTGAAGACACGGGACTGCCATGGGTGCTGCCTTCGCCGAACATGCCGGCTGTAGACACGGCGGCCGTATATCCAGGCATGTGTCTCCTGGAGGCGACGAACCTGAGTGAAGGCCGGGGTACTACAAGGCCCTTCGAGATATTCGGCGCACCCTTTGTCGATCCGGATCTGTTTGTCCGCCGCATCATGGAATTCAGGCTGAAAGGGGCGTTTCTCCGGCCGCTTTTTTTCCTCCCCACCTTTCTAAAACACGCCGGTAATCTTTGCGGAGGCGCGCAGATCCACGTAAGTAACAGGGAGACATTCAGGCCGTTCAAGACCGCGGTGGCCATAATGAAGGTCCTCTTCGAACTCTATCCCGATCGCTTCTCATGGAAGAAGCCGCCGTATGAATACGAGGAGGTGTTGCTCCCGATCGACATCCTTGCAGGGACCGACAGACTGAGAATGGATATCGAAGGCGGAGCTGCGCTGAAGTCTATGGAAGAAGGATGGGCCGAGGAGGCAGGGGAGTTTGACCGCACAGTGAGAAAAAATTACCTTTTATACCGGTGAAGAGAATAAATGCGTTCATCCCGGCTGCCGGATTCGGTGAGAGGCTGCGTCCGATCACACTTCAACTGCCGAAGCCTCTACTGCCGATCATCGGGACACCGGTCATCGAAACCGTTCTCAACAGGCTATTCGCCCTTTCTGTCGAAAAGGTGGGCATTAACACCCATCATAAATGGGAGATGCTGAGTGAATGGGCCCGTTCATCGCCCTACGCAGGGAAGATCGACCTCTTCCATGAAGACCCTGTTCTCGGCACGGGCGGTGCGCTGAAAAATGCCCGGTCGTTCCTGCAAGGCGCGCCTTTTATTGTTCATAATGCAGACATCGTTTCGGATATCGATCTCAACTTTCTTTTGGAGGAACACCTTGGATCGGGAAATACC
Source organism: Thermodesulfovibrionales bacterium (assembly GCA_046704045.1). Classification (GTDB taxonomy): domain Bacteria; phylum Nitrospirota; class Thermodesulfovibrionia; order Thermodesulfovibrionales; family UBA6898; genus JAWOKY01. The sequence goes on from JBJKSM010000036.1 coordinate 3,941, forward strand.
GTCACCCTGGCAGTACATGACCGGCATGAATTCAACAATGTCTGGATCGGCGGGGACAGCTCACTGAAATCCGTAGGATGGAGTCAGGAAAACCAACCCGGCTTACGTGTCATGGCCTTCACCGGCATCGCGGTCTACTCTCCCGATTTTCTCGGGTTTCTTCCCGATGGAGGTTCAAGCGTAGTTGATGCCTGGCTGCGGGCCGCGGCCTCTGGAATGAAGATCAGCACCCTCGACTTTACAGGCAGTCGATGGTCGGATATAGGAACTCCCGATTCCTATGCCAAGACCGTCTTCGACGGCCTGAAAAAAACTGGCGAGATAATGCACATAGACCCTTCCATATGCTGTGACGGCACGTACCCCGGCGCGAATACCGTCATTGAGCATGACTGCGTCATCGGCAAAGGTACGAGGCTCGCCAATTGTATCGTCCTGCCCGGCGCAAGGATAGCCGGGGGTGCTGAAATCGAAAACGCGATCGTTGGTCCTGACTACGCGATCCCTCTTACGGAAACCCCAAAGATCCCCGACTCCATCTCTTCCTCCATATCCGCTTCTTTAACGTTCGGTTCTGAAAGCAGGACGAAGATTTGCCTGATAGGGACGGGGGGTTCGGACAGAAATTATTACCGGATAAGGACAGGGGACAAATCGGCGGTTCTCATGGAGTGCCGAAAGGACGATCCTGATCTGCACCGTCACCTTGCATACACCGAATTCTTCAGAAAAAACTCGGTGCCCGTGCCCGCACTCCTTTCAGTTGATGCGGCAGGTCCGAACACGCCCGCCGGCAAGGAAGGCATGCGATATGTGGTCTTTGAGGACCTAGGCGACGTTTCGCTCTATTACTGGCTCAAGTGCAGGAGGGCCCCGGAACCCGCAGAGGCGCTCTTCAGAAAAATCCTCGATATCCTCGCCCGGCTTCATTCTTCTGTTTCAGGCAAGATCCCGGATTGTCCCCTCCTCGGATCGAGGGTTTTCGACTATGAGCATTTCAGGTGGGAAACCTCCTACTTCTGCAACAGGTTTGTCTCGGGATTTGTCGGGATCGCGCCGCCGGAGCAGGGAGATCCGGACCCGGAATTCGACAGACTCGCAAAGGACGCGGATTCCTACCCCAAATCGATAGTTCACAGGGACTTTCAGTCCCAAAACATAATGGTGACCGACAATGATCTGCCGAGGATCATCGATTTTCAGGGTGCACGTATCGGTCCGCCGGCATATGATCTCGTATCCCTGCTCTGGGATCCTTACTGCAGGATCGGGGACGCAATGAGGGCAAGGCTCATCGATTATTACATCTTCCTCAGGAAGAAAACCCCTGCCGGATCCTTTGACGAAGACGCATTCAGGCTGTCGATTCTTCCCTGCAGGCTCCAGAGGCATATGCAGGCCCTGGGGGCCTACGGCTTTCTTTCAACGGTAAGGGGGAAGACCTATTTCGAGAAGTACATCCCCCGGGCCCTCGGTTATCTGAATGAAGAAGCGGAGGCCGCTATTGATGAATATCCGGTGCTTTTCCGCCTCGTGAAAAGGATCAGTGAGAAGATTGCCTGTTGATTTTGACGAGATACAAAAGGCGATGGAGGACACCGTCCGGGACGCCTTCGATTATTTCCTCGACAGGGAAACAGGAGACGTAATAATCCTTTCGGAAGATATTATCGGCAGGGCAAGGGAGATCCTCGAAGAGGAATTCGACGAGGACATGGCCGACTACGAAGAGGTCGAATTCGACAGCGAATGTGACATCCCCGACTGGGTGGAAGACGAGGTGGAACTTGCACTCAGGATCTTTTTGCATGAGCATGACCGTTATGCGAGGATACCCGAACGGAGACCGGGAAATGTTTTTGCAACGATGCGGGAATTCACGGAAGGGCTTGAAAATACCGCGCTGAGGGAAGAACTCCTGACGATACTCGACGGCAAGGGCGCCTTCAGGAGATTCAAAGACGCGTTAGAACCCCATCCAAAAGAGAGAAAGAAATGGTACGGCTTCAGCGCAAAGAAGGCAAAGGAGGAGATTGAGGAGTGGATACGATCCATAAGTGCCGACAGTGAAGAAAGGGATGACACGGCGTGATGCAACAGGATAGAATATCGCCGGTGACGATACGGGAAGAAACAGAGAGGCTGGAGGCCGGCGTTCTTCACAGGAAAGCCTGCCTGAGTGCAAAAAGCAGGGGCCGCGCGGTTGCCGAGGAGGAAGGCGAGTTACGCACCTGCTTTCAGCGGGACAGGGACAGGATCATTCATTCCAAAGCATTCAGAAGACTGAAACACAAGACGCAGGTGTTTCTTGCACCCAGGGGAGACCATTACAGGACCCGCCTCACCCATGTGCTTGAGGTGGCGCAGATCGCAAGGACCGTGGCGCGGGCCTTGAGGCTGAACGAAGACCTCACCGAGGCAATCGCACTCGGACACGACCTCGGCCATACCCCTTTCGGCCACGCCGGCGAAATGATACTGCGGGAGATCCATCCCGGAGGATTCGACCACTTCAAACAGAGTCTCAGGGTCGTCGATTTCCTCGAAAGAAACGGGCGTGGACTGAACCTGACCCACGAGGTCAGAAATGGTATCGTAAAGCATTCGAAAGGAAAGGGACTGATCTTTCCCGAAAGAAAGTCCGATCGCGCCGAAACGCTGGAAGGCCAGGTGGTAAGGGTTTCCGATCTTATCGCCTACGTCAATCACGATCTCGATGATGCCCTTCGTGCCGAGGTACTAAGAGAAGCAAATATCCCCCGGAAGGTGAAGAAGGTATTGGGAAACAGCCACGCGGGCCGGATCGATACGATGGTGAAAGACCTTATCTACAGCTCGCGCGAAACCGATCTCCAGGAGCTGAGGATGGGCGAAGGCGTGTCGGAAGCCGCCTACGCCCTGCGGGATTTCCTTTACGAACACGTCTATGAAAGCGATGTGATCAAGGGGGAGTTCAGGAAAGCGAAAAAGATCCTGAAAGACCTCTACGTATATTACATGGAGCATATCGAAGAGGTTTTCGAAGATATCCCTGCGGAAAAGAAATTGAACAGAAACAGGATGACATGTGATTTTATCGCCGGCATGACAGACAGTTTCGCCCTCATGACGTACGAAAGACTCTTCCTGCCCCAGCAGTGGACGGTGGTGTAAATCCTTCCATTGCCGGTCTTCATGGGGCGTGAAGACCGGCATCGGGGCAGTGTTTCGGCTGTCTTAGAGTTATTCTTCCGTAATGGTTATGCAGCTCACCGGGCATGAATCAGCTGCCTCCTGACAGTCGCAGGAACTGCAGCCCGCGGCGCTGATGACCCATGCCTTTCCATCTTCCTTCACCTTGAAGACCTCGGGGCATATCGCCTCGCATGTGCCGCATCCCTCGCAAGCGGCATAATCGACAACAGGTGTCTTCATCGCTCACCTCCACTGGTTTTATTTTATTTTATAACATTATTTTATAACAAATTCCCGGCTCTTGCTATCTCTGCCTTCCGCGGAAACGTAATGGGGAAACGGGCTCTCTTGTGATATAATGCAAGGCGATGAATCTGAGAAGGCTGGTAAAAAAGGAAGTGTCCGCACTTCGCGCCTACGATGCAAAGGAAACCCCCTGCAGGATAAAGCTCGATGCAAACGAAAGCCCCTATGGATTTCCCGAGGCCCTGAAGGCTGCCGTAAGCATCGACACCAACAGATACCCCGATCCTCAGGCAAAAGGGCTCAGGAAACTCCTCGCGAAGGAGATGGGCGTAAAACAGGAGAACATCCTGCAGGGAAACGGTTCCGATGAACTCATATATTACCTCATCGCCACGTTCGGCGGGCCCGTCCTCTTCCCTGTTCCCACTTTTTCGATGTACGGCATCATCTCACAGGCCCTCGGCGAAAAGAAGATCTCGATCCCGCTCGATGAGAAATTCGACCTTGATACAGACAGGATGCTGGGGGCGGTCAGGAAGGAAAAGCCCAGGCTAATATTCCTCAGCAGTCCGAACAACCCGACAGGCAACTGCTTTTCGACTGACGGGATATTGAAGATCGTAGAGTCATCACGGGGCATCGTAGTCGTCGACGAGGCATATCAGCCCTTTTCGAGTGAAAAAGGTTTTCTCCCCCTGCTGAAGGACTATCCCAATCTCGCGATCATGCGCACCCTGAGTAAAGTTGGGCTCGCTGCGCTCAGGCTCGGCTTCCTCATAGCGGCTCCGGAGATCGTAGAGGAAGTAAACAAGGTACGACTTCCTTTCAACGTTAATTCCCTCTCCCAGGCCGTTGCTGCAGAGGCTCTCAAGGACAGGACCAGATTCAGGTCGTTCGTCCAGACGATCGTATCCGAGCGTAAAAGGCTCCAGGAAGAGATGGAAAAAATAGAGGGCGTCCGTCCTTTCCCGTCAGAGGCGAATTTCATATTATTCGAAGTGGCCGATCCGGACCGTGTTTCCCGCTCTCTCCTCAAAAAAGGGGTCCTCGTCAGAAATATCAAGGACGCCGTGACGGGATGCCTCAGGGTAACCGTAGGCTCCCCCGAGGAAAATACCGCCTTCCTGAAGGCGCTCGGTGCATCGGCAAGGAGGAAAGCATGAGAAAGTCAAAGATCGAGAGAAAGACAAAGGAGACCGATATCAGGGCCGAGCTCGTCCTTGACGGCACAGGCAGGTACTCCTGCGACACCTCTATCCCTTTTCTCGACCACATGCTCTCCCTCATGTGCAAGCACGGTCTCTTCGACCTTGCGATCAAGGCAAAGGGCGACATCGACGTAGACGATCATCATACGGTCGAGGATACCGGCATCGTCTTCGGCAAGGCGGTAAAACAGGCCCTCGGCGACATGAAGGGCATCGCGCGCTATGGCCAGGCCTCGGTGCCGATGGACGAATCCCTCGCGTCTGTCTGCCTCGACATCAGTGGCAGGCCTTTTCTCGTTTACCGCGTCGACCTCCCGAAAAAGAGCAGGCTGAAGGACTTCGATCCCGACCTGGTCGAGGATTTTTTTCACGCCTTTGTGAGTCACGCAGGCATCACCCTGCATGTCGGCCTCGCCTATGGAAGGAATACGCATCATATCATCGAGGCGATATTCAAGGCATTCGGAAGGGCACTCAGACAGGCTGCCGAGATCGATCCGAGGGTAAAGGGAATTCCTTCGACAAAGGGTAAGTTGTAGCCGTCCGCCAGTCGATATGCTGCGCTTAAGGATACCGATGCATGAAATCAAATACGTCCTTCTCGACATGGACGGAACACTCCTCGATAAATATTTCGATGATTATTTCTGGGAACACCTTCTTCCGGAAAAATACGCAGAGAAAAAGAATATCTCCTTCGGCAGGGCAAAAGAAGAGCTCCTGAAAAGATATAAGGCACACGAGGGAACGCTCACCTGGACCGACATCGACTTCTGGTCAAGGGAAGTCGAACTGGACATCCCTTCGCTCAAAGAGCAGATGACGCATCTCATCGAGGTCCACCCCCATGTCGAAGATTTTCTCAGGATGCTGAAACAGCATAAAAAGAAGGTCTTTCTCGTCACAAACGCCCATTACAAGGTGCTCGATATCAAACTGAAAAAGACCGAGATAGGGAAGTACTTCGACGCCGCGCTCACCTCTTTCGAGACGGGCTATCCGAAGGAGATGGTCGAATTCTGGAAAAAGGCCGAAAAACGCCTCGGATTCGACAAGGAGAAAAGTCTCTTCATCGACGATACCAGGGCCGTGCTCAGGACAGCCAGGAAATTCGGGATCAGGTATATCCTTTACAAGACATATTCAAGTTCAAAGGCGGCGAAAGGAGTTTCCACGGAATTCCCCCCGCTTGATGATTTCAGGGAGTTGATGGAACAGATGTAATCACGGCATGAGAAAATGCATGGCCGCCCTGCTGACAGTCCCCCCTAAAGGTGCTACACTTTGGAAAAGGAGGCGCCATGAAAATGAAGAATCCGCTTTTTATCCTTTTCCTTCTGTTTGCGCTGTCCTGCATCGGCTGCACGCCGGGAATCCGGTTGAACACCCGTGGCGCGCAGGACTCACAGGTGACCGGGACCTATACCGTAATATTTTACGGCTGCAACTATCTCGATGATCTTGAAACCATCGCCTTCCTCGACAAAGAGGGCGATCAGTATACCTTAGAGCCCTATGCCCCCGATTTCAACTACAGGGTAAAAAAAGGTTTGGATGCTAATGATGCGCTTGCAGCGGCCGGGAGATTCGTCAGCTGCAATACGTCGTTCAGCCGCGCCCAATTGAGCAGGATAACTGCGCCTGACGGCGCTACCCTGGGCTATGAGGTAAGGCCGTTGTATCATTCGTTCACCTACGGCGTCGACGATGTGCTTTTCACGGATTACATACTCAGGGGCGACAAGGTAGTCATCACGATCAGGCTGCTCCCGTCGATAGAAAACATGCTCGAAGGCAGCGGCCCGCACAGGAGGGAAAGATGACTTTTGTCATGTTCCTGCCTGTAGACTTTGGCAGTTTACATCTGGTATGGTATTTAAATGAAATGGGAGAAAACCCTTTTTGATGCGGTCATGAGGGACGATGACGCCGGATCAGGGGAGGCTTCTCCTAATTTAACAACGGAGGTTTTTCCATTGGACAGGCTGAAGAATCTTGAAGAAAAGATAACTGCCGCAGTAGAGCGGGTGAAGACGCTAAAAGAAGAAAAGACGGCACTCGAAAGAAAGGTCAGAGATATGGAGGACCTCCTGAACGAAAAAAACCGGGAGATAGAGGCGCTGAGGTCCGAGAAGAGTTCCATCGGTAATCAGATCGCCGAGCTGCTCAGCGAACTTGAGGCGATAGAAAGCTGAGGAGAAGATGAGAAGCGTCGAAGTCGATATTCTCGGCCAGAAATATACCATAAAGGGCGACGCGCAGGAGGAATACATCAAAAAGCTCGCCTCTTTTGTCGACGGGAAGATGAAGGAGGTTTTCGGCGGCGCTCCCGGCATAACGCCTCTGAAAGCGGCCATTCTTACGTCTTTGAATATCGCCGATGAGCTCCACAGGCTTCGGGAAGAACAGGAACACATAACAAGAAATATAGAAGAGAGAACGAACGCGCTGACCGGCCTGTTCGATTGATTTCGTCAAATCGACTTCTTCCCCGGTACCCATGTTTTTCATTTCACAATTAATTCACATTCTTTTCACCGGGAATATTATTCCAGATCAAAGAGTTATCTTTTTTCTTCTTTTAGCTTGACAAGCACAATATATTGTGGTTAAATCATTGAAGCATACAAATTATAGTAAAATTGCGGGGAGGGATTCCATGGACACCACTACAACATCCGGTCTGACAGCGAACGCCCTGAAGGTTCTGGAAAAGCGCTATCTCAAGAAAAACGAAGAGGGCAAGGTAAAGGAGGCCCCTGAGGAACTCTTCAGGAGGGTCGCAAAGACCATAGCCTCCGCGGACCTGACGTACGGGAAGTCCGAGGCCGATGTCATCCTGGTCGAGGAAGAGTTCTTTAACATGATCACCTCCCTCGAATTTCTTCCGAACAGCCCCACTCTCATGAATGCAGGCAGAAAGCTCGGACAGTTGAGCGCCTGTTTTGTCCTCCCTGTCGAGGATTCGATGGAATCGATCTTCGATGCGGTCAAGAATACCGCTATCATCCATAAATCGGGCGGCGGAACAGGTTTCACTTTCTCGAACCTGAGGCCGAGGGGCGACATCGTCGGCTCGACAAAAGGCGTATCCTCCGGTCCCGTATCATTCATGACCGTTTTCGATACCGCTACAGAGGCGGTAAAACAGGGCGGTACCAGAAGGGGTGCCAATATGGGTATTCTCCGCATCGACCATCCCGATATCCTCAATTTCATCACCGCCAAGGACAGCAATTCACGCTTCAACAACTTCAATATCTCGGTGGCGCTGACCGACAGTTTCATGCAGGCGGTGAAAGACGGCAGGGAATACGACCTTGTCAACCCCAGGACGAAAAAGGTCGTCAAGAGTCTCCAGGCAAGAAAGGTCTTCAACCTTATCGTAAACCACGCATGGAAGAATGGCGAGCCCGGAATCGTATTCATCGACAGGATAAACGCCTCGAACCCCACCCCCCTTTCGGGCAACATAGAGTCCACAAACCCCTGCGGCGAACAGCCCCTTCTTCCATATGAGTCCTGCAACCTCGGTTCGATAAATCTCGCCAGAATGGTAAAGGACGGGGCGGTCGACTACAGAAAACTGAAAAAGACCGTGGCACGAGCGGTGCATTTTCTCGACAACGTGATCGACGTGAACAGATATCCGATCGAAAAAATCGACGAGGTAACGAAATCCAACAGGAAGATAGGGCTCGGCGTGATGGGCTGGGCCGACATGCTGATCCAGCTCGGCCTGCCCTATAATTCCGACAGCGCGATAAAGCTCGCCGAAGAGGTAATGGGCTTTATCCAGAAAGAGGCGAAAAACGCATCTTCCTTCCTCTCGGAAGAACGGGGCGCCTTCCCGAACTTCCCGGGTAGCGTCTACGACGGCAAGATGAAGCTGAGGAACGCCACAGTGACTACGATCGCCCCGACGGGGACCCTCTCGATCATTGCAGGGTGCTCCTCCGGAGTAGAGCCCCTGTTTGCGGTCTCCTTTGTCAGGAACGTCATGGAGGGAACAAAACTCCTCGAGGTGAACCCCTATTTCGAAAAGGCTGCGAGGGAGCGCGGATTTTGGTCCAGGGACCTCATGGAGAGGATTGCGGACAGCGGGTCACTCGCGGATTTCGAAGAAATACCCGCCGATATCAAGGCCGTCTTCGTCACCGCCCACGATATATCTCCCATGGAACACGTAGCGATGCAGGCTGCCTTCCAGAAACACGTCGACAACGCCGTATCCAAGACGGTCAACTTTCCTCATGATGCCACGGCCAAGGACGTTGAAGACGTCTATCTGTTCGCTTACAAACTCGACTGCAAGGGTGTTACCGTCTACCGCGACGGCTCCCGCGAAGAACAGGTGCTTTCCACCGGCAAGACAAGAAAAGAAGCTGAGCCTGCGGCTACAAAGATCATGCCGAGAAGACGGCCCGAGACCATAAAGGGCGAAACAAGGGGCATGAAAACGGGCTGTGG
>JBJKSM010000037.1:0-23278 GCA_046704045.1 Thermodesulfovibrionales bacterium
TCTTATCCATGCCAAGTATACAAGTTTGATCCCATCACCGGATCCCAGGTTTGGCATTATTCGGGTGGGTGCGAAGGAGGCGGCGGAAAGACAGCTGCATACACCAACGGATCACTGTATGTGCGAGACCCCTTTATTGATTTCAACGCCCCAATAGGTCACATTTTTGATGCTGCAACCGGCAACATAACCGGGAACTTTGGGTTGACAACATCTTATATGCCAATACCTGCCTTCGGCGCGACCGATGGTTTTTTTCTGAATGGCGGTACGCTTCAGAGCGAGAATCTGACATCACAGACCTTCAATTGGAGCTTCGCGGGTGACGGCAATTTGGTGTCTGCGCCGATTGTAATCGACCAGGCGGTAATAGTCGGGTCGTCTACTGGAAATGTCTATGCGGTGGATGCACAAAGCGGTTCCAATATCTGGATCGGTCAGGCAGGCTCTGCAATACTTGGACCCGATGAACAGAACGTGGCGCAGCCATTAACCGGCTTCGGCGCCGGGGAAGGCTATCTCGTGGTTCCCGCTGGCGATGTGATTACTGCATGGCGTCTTATTGCGCCGTAATAAAACATATGGTGAAGGAACAAAAGCTTGTTCCTCTGAATCGACAACAGTATGTCAGTTGAAATGTTTACTTGTCGTGCCATTTGGACAGCAACCATTGATTCAATGACACCAAAATGGCTGCTGTCCACGTGGCTTCATTCTTCAAGCTGTGTTCCCCGCATCTCTCAGCTTTTTGCTCGAAACATATTTTCATAGACACTTGTCCTTCATAGAAAATTGGTGACTTAGCGGTTATGTAAAAGGGTCGGTATCTTTAAGTTCCAGCGCGATTCTGATTTTTTTCAGTATGTCATTGTTGGTCATTGTCTTTTTGCCCATTCTCTTTGCAACCAGCCTTCACTGCCCATATCTTACCGCTGCCAAAGGGACGGCGCCGCCTGTCAAGGCAACTCTCTCATACACGACGTTCAATAGCTCAGCGGCTATTGTGGGGACGCAGGGACACTGCTGTCTGGATAATGATCTACATCTTCTTTTTCGCCTCGTCCCATAGCTCATCCATTTCCGCAAGACTCATATCGGAGAGACTTTTCCCCTCGTCAGCCGCGGACATCTCGATATAACGAAATCGGGAAATGAATTTGCTGATCGTCTTTCTGAGCGCGTCTTCGGGATTGATGCCGACGAACCGCGAGATATTGACAAGCATGAAAAAGACATCGCCGAGTTCGTCTTCTATCTCTTCCTGCTTTTTCCCCTTGAGCGCTGCCCTGAACTCTTCGAGCTCTTCTTCGAGTTTTGGGAACACGTCCTCCACCTTCTCCCAGTCGAAGCCGACCCGCGAAGCCCTGTCCTGTATCCTGTGCGCCCTGAGAAGCGAGGGCAGTGTCCCGGGGATGCCTTCGAGTATCGATTCCCTCTGCTTGCCCTCCCTCTTTTTCTGGGCCTCCCAGTTGACAAGCACCTCCTCGGAGGTTTTATAGTCTGCATCTCCAAACACGTGGGGATGGCGGGCGATCATCTTTCTGCCGATCCTGTCGATGACGTCCGCGATGTCGAATTCTCCCCGCTCTTCAGCGATCCGGCAATGAAATACTATCTGGAAGAGAAGATCGCCAAGCTCCTCCCTGATGGCCTCCGGATTTTTTTCGTCGATCGCCTCGAGGACTTCGTATGCCTCCTCCACGAGAAAAGGCTTGAGGGATTCACGGGTCTGTTCCCTGTCCCAGGGACAGCCGTTTTCTCCCCTCAGTTTCGCCATGATTTCTATAAGCTCTTTGAGGTCCATCGGTCTATATATTAGGGTTGTCAGGGAGCGATGTCAAACAACCGCGCTCTTGGCCGCGTGTTACAATAAAAGCATGGTATCATGTCTCTATATCCACATCCCCTTCTGCGTGAGGAAGTGCCTCTACTGCGATTTTTTTTCTCTTCCCTATGACGAAACGCTCGCCCGCAGATACACCGCCGCCCTATGCCGCGAACTGGATATCAGGAAGAGTTCGGCATCCCCACTGAAGACCGTCTATTTCGGAGGCGGAACGCCATCGATGCTTCCGGCGGACTGTTTCAGGCGGATCTTCGACCGTATCCTGGACGGCTTCGAACTGTCCCCTGCTTCTGAAATAACGGTCGAGATGAATCCCGGTACCGTAAGCGAACGGACAATCGACATGCTTCTTTCACTCGGCGTTAACCGTTTCAGCATGGGCGTGCAATCCTTTCGTGACGACGAATTGAGGATGCTGGGGCGAATCCATACAGGAAAGGAAGCGATCAAAACGATCGAAACGCTGAAGGCTGCCGGGGCCGCCGATTTCTCGGTCGACCTGCTCTACGGGCTGCCCGACCAGACGACGGAGGCATGGGAGGAAACTCTCTCGACCGCGACCGGGCTCTCTCCTTCACATATCTCCGCATATGAGCTCACCCCCGAGAAGGAGACCCCGCTGTATCGCGGGATCGAATCGGGCCGGATCACGATCCCCGGAGAGGACCTTGTAGCCGGCATGTTCACAAAGGCAATCGACGTTCTTTCTTCATCGGGCTACGAACAGTACGAAATCTCGAATTACGCGCTGCCGGGCTTCAGATGCCGCCATAATTGCAACTACTGGGACAGGGGAGGGTATATCGGCGCCGGCGCAGGGGCCCATTCCTTTGTCGGCGGCATGCGCTGGATGAACACCGGAGACATCGCATCCTACATCACCCGGCTGGAGACGAATATACTGCCGGAGGAAAACAGAGGCCGCGTATCGCCCGAAGATGCCGCGCGGGAATTCATTTTTCTCGGTCTCCGGAAGACGGACGGAATCGACCTCGAAGAATCGGCGGCGATGGGTCTTCAAATCGGGGAGATCTGCGCCGACCTTGTCGAAGAAGGCTACGCCGCGAGCAACGGCGGTTCTCTCAGGCTGACCGGAAAAGGACTTATTATTTCGAACACGGTGATAGTCACACTGTTCGAACGATTGGGCCTCTGACAAATAAGCTTACAGGCTGATAAGCCGGGAAGCTCATAAGCCAGAGCGCACAGAGGGAAGCTTAATACTTTTAGCACCGCTTTGACAGCTCTTTTCTCTGTGCAGTCTGTGATCCCTGCGGCCTGTCAGTCTGGAAGCTTGTTGGCTTTATCCGTGAAGCTTTTTAAGCAGCCAGGCCATGTTCCGGCCGAGGTCGCGAAATGTTGCCATGCCCTCTTCGTCCTTCAGCACGTCGCCGGGGTTTCTGCCTACGCCCAGATTCCAGTAGCTCGAACCGGGAATGATCATATGCCCTATCCCGAAAAAGTAGTTTATGCTCGAATAGACGTGGGTCCCTCCGGCTCTCCTCTCGGCGACGACCGCAGCGCCGACCTTCCTCCTGAGTAGATGGTCGTTGGCGCGGGCGACAAGGCCGGCCCTGTCGATCAGGGCCGCCACCTCCGCAGACACGTTGCTGAAATACGTGGGCGAGCCTATTATTATCCCCTCGGACTCGATCATCTTTTCTACAAAAGAATTGAGGTCGTCTTTTTGTATGCACCGGCTGTTTTTCTTCTCGAAACACTTGTAACACGCCCTGCATCCCCTGATATCCGTGCCGCCGAGCTGAACGAGCTCCGTCTGTATGCCCTCTTTTTCGAGCTCCCCGAAAACCGTCCTTATCGCGATGCCCGTATTGCCCTCTTTCCTCGGACTGCCGTTAAAAGCGACTACCTTCATCGTCATTCTCCTTGATCACATGATGGGATATCTTTCAAAAACAGATTTTGAGCCGGTGGCCTGCGCCCTGTCAAGCCCGTCCGCTTCTGCATACGAACCTCTCGAAATCGACACCTATCGAATTCGCCGCATGCCTCCAGCGGTCTGCTGCGGGGAGACTGAATATGACGGAGCGGTCAAGAGGCGAGACAAGCCAGGCATCGGTCATGATCTCTTCTTCGAGCTGATTGGGGGACCATCCGGCAAACCCGAGGGCAAGGAGAAACCTGTCCGGCCCCTTGCCCGCGGCGATGTCGGAGAGAATCTCTTTCGAGGCAGTTACCGCAAGGGTGTCCGTTACCCGCATCTCTCCGTATTTTTCGTCGTACGGCGAATAGATAACGTAGCCCTGATCCGGCCTGACCGGACCGCCGTAAAAGACCGGCAGGTCGACAACGCTTTTTTCAATCTCGAACGCTTTCATCAGCGGCTTGAAGCTGTTCATCAGCACCCTGTTTATGATCAGGCCGAAGGCGCCCTGTCGCGAGTGTTCGCAGAGGAGTACAACGGTTTGCCTGAAGTTGGGATCTTCAAGTCCTGGCGCCGCGATCAAAAACTTAGCCGATATGTCCGAGATGTTCATCATGATGGCGTACTGTAAATATATCACACAATCCCCGGGAATTCACCTGATGGAATTATTTTGAAAACCATCCTGTTATAATTGAACATGCCTTATGAAAAGAAAAATGCCGGGCCTGCGGGCGGTCCGCCCGGGTTCAGGATACTGGTGGCCGAAGACGAGGCGATAACCCGGAAGCATCTTCTGCTGGCTCTCCAAAACGAAGGATACGAGGCCGAAGGGGCCGCAAACGGACTTGAAGCGCTCGCAAAGACGGAGACGGAGTTTTACGACCTCATCATAGCCGATATAAGAATGCCCGGGATGAACGGGATCGAGCTCCTCGACCGTGTAAGGGAAAAGCAGCCCGGCACGGAGTTCATGATAATCACCGGGTACCCCAGCGTGGGTTCCGCTGTCGAGACCTTGAAAAAGGGGACCGTTGAATATATCACCAAGCCCTTCAAACTGGACGATGTCCTCTTCAAGATAAAAAAATTACACGACCAGAATATCCTGAAAAAGGGAAACATCGCACTGAAGACGTTCCTCGGCATGAAGAAACAGGTTTTTATTGTGGCCCGGGACCCGAAAATGAAGAAGATACTGGAGATGGTCGAAGGGATAAAGAACTCCGATTGCAACGTGCTGCTGACCGGGGAAAGCGGGGTCGGGAAAAACCTCCTGGCAAAGATAATACACTTCACCAGCTCGCGCAGCGAGAATGCATTTCTGTCCATCAACTGCGCCACCCTCACCGAAGAATTGCTTGCGAGCGAGCTTTTCGGCCATGAGAAGGGCTCCTTTACAGGAGCTGTAAAGGCAAAGCACGGGCTGGTGGAGACGGCCGACAGGGGCACTCTCTTCCTTGACGAGATAGCCGAGATGTCGACAAGTCTCCAGGCAAAGCTGCTGAAGGTCATCGAAGACGGCGAGTTCTACAGGGTGGGAGGAACAACGCCCGTAAGGGTAGACGTGCGCTTCGTCGCCTCTACAAATCAACAGGTAAGAAAATGCATACTGGAGGGCAGGTTCAGGGAAGATCTTTACTACCGCCTGAACGTAATGGAAATCACTATCCCGCCCCTCAGGGAACGAAGGGAAGACATAGAGCCGCTTTGCTCTTTTTTCCTCGAAAAGCACCTGCCGAGGTCAACTAAGAAGATCACCGGTTTTGCGGAGGAGACTTTAAAAATACTGAAGGCTTACAGCTTTCCCGGAAACGTGAGAGAACTTGAAAATTTGATAGAGCGCGCGATCATCCTCGAAAAATCAGCGCTTGTAACCCCGGACAGCCTTCCGCATACCATCACCATGTATCAAATTGAAACAGTAGAGCCCCACAGGATAAAGACAATCGAAGAGCTGAACCGAGACTATGCCGAAAAAATAGTCCGCCTCCTCGGGGGCAACAGGTCAAAGGCTGCAGATCTCCTTGGCATCTCTCGCACAAGCCTCTGGAGAATACTCAAAGACAGCAAGGATAAAGACTAACTGTTTCAGCATTAGTTTCTATTTGAAACACTTCCTTGGACCGCTTTCCCCTTCCGATACCAAAAATCCTTAAAATCCGGCGCATTTAATCTCAGGCACAACTATTGCTTCTCATTGGCCGATGAACGCGAGTAAGGGAATGAAGAGAAGAAGGATGCTTTTCGTGGGTGACGGCGACGGGATTTTGCCCGAAGGACTTTCTTATGCGGCCGATCTGGCCGGAACGATGAAACTCGATCTGGCGGTTCTCCTCGTGCAAAAGGTCTCCGGCTCCGACGAAAAAATGAATTTTAAAAACTTTTTCTCCGGGAAGGTGCGGCCTGTTTCCGGGTTGCCTGGTTTCGAGGACATAGAGACTTACCGGATAGGGGTTTCATCCCTTTCGGAAGCCGGCTTCTTTCTTGAAAGCGACCCGGCGCTGGAAATGGTCCTGATAAGTCCGGGCATAACCCGCGAGGGCAGGTTTACCGCCAGGGACTTAAACCGGTTTGTAAAGGAGACAGCCAGACCGGTCGTGCTCATATCGAGGCAGGAAGACGGCAATTCCGGAAGGGCCGGGCCGGACCCCGGCCTCTCCAAATTAAAAAAGGACTGAACCGCCAAAAAATCTTTAATTTAAAAAAAGGAGGAGTTCCGGTGCACCTGTATCTTCCCGTAGCATTGACCAGCATCAACGTCCTTATCCCTGTGGGGCTCGGCCTCGTTGTCGGCCTGCTCTCCGGGTTGTTCGGAGTCGGCGGGGGCTTCCTGATGACGCCGCTTTTAATCATGTTCGGCATACCTTCGACTGTCGCGGCCGCTACCGACTCGAACCAGATCGTCGCTGCGTCGACATCCGGAACGTATGCACACTGGAAAGTGGGCAACGTCGATTTCAAGATGGGACTCTACCTTCTCGCCGGCGGCTTCGTCGGCGGACTCCTCGGGGTTCAGGGGATCAAGATCCTGAGGGCGATGGGAAACGCAGATTTCGTGATCAAGATGACCTATGTGCTCATGCTCGGCATCGTCGGCTCGTACATGTTCGTCGAAAGCCTTCAGAGCATGAAAAAGGCAAAGACCGCGGGTGCGAAACCTGCAAAGGAATCGGCATTCGCCGGGTTTCTGAAATCGCTTCCCTTACAGACCCGCTTTGAAAAGTCGGGAGTTACCCATTCCGCGCTGGTGCCGATCGTATTCGGCGCATTCGTGGGGATACTCGCTGCGGTGATGGGCGTAGGCGGCGGGTTCCTCATGGTGCCGGTGATGGTCTACATCCTCAGGATGCCGATGCATGTCGTCGTCGGAACGAGCCTCTTCCAGATACTGTTCAACTGCATCGAGGTCACCTTTCTCCAGGCCACGACCAATCACACCGTAGACTTCATACTGGCGGTGCTGCTCCTGCTGGGATCGACAGTAGGGGCCCAGATCGGGACCCTCTTCGGGAGAAAGCTCAAGGGCGACCAGTTGAAGATCATCCTCGCGGCGATAGTTCTTGCAGTGACGGTGAAAATGGTCTTCGATCTCACCTTGACGCCTTCGCTGCTCCTGACGACGGGAGGTGGACACTGATATGAGAAAAGCAGAAATCGCCTTGACTATTGTCCTGTTCGCTGCCTGCGTCATAGCTGCGGCCTATGGGACGTCTTCCGCACAGCTTACGGCAATCGCAAATAACGACCGCATCGATATCGGCTTCTTCTACCACGGCAGCACCGTGAGCGTTCGGGGCGTATCCGATCCAGGCGCCGACCTTGTCATCAAGATCACCTCTCCCGAGGGACATCAGGCATTGAAAAGACGGGGAAAGGTCGGCGGCGTCCTATGGATGAACATCGGGGAACTGAAGTTTGAAAACGTGCCGAATCTTTACTCGCTTCACAGCACCGGAAAGCTCGAAGATATCCTCACCCGGGAGGAGCGGGAGCAACATGTGCTCGGGTATCCCGCCATGGAAAAACACATGGGGATATCGCCGCTGCCGGTGCAGGAAGAGAAAGACACGTGGTTCAATGAATTCCTGAAATACAAGCAGGCGTCGAACCTCTATACCGCCGACTCCGGCAAGATCTCGACCATGATGCGGGGTGGTCAACAGCAATATTACATCCGGACGGCGTGGCCGTATCAGGCCGCTCCCGGAGACTACGTCGTAACCGTTTACGCCGTAAAGGCCGGGAAGATCTTCGAGAAGGCGGAATCAAAGGTAACTGTACGGCAGGTCGGCATCGTCAAGACCCTCGCGACTATGGCAAAAAACAACGGGGCGCTCTACGGTCTGATCTCAATACTGGCTGCGCTGGGCGCGGGATTCGTGGTAGGACTGATATTCAAGGGCGGAGGTTCGCACTAAGATTACGCTTCACAGGTGTCAGGAAAGAATACCGTTTCGCGCAAAGCCGCAGAGCGCGCAAAGAAAGACAAAGTCATTCCGGGCCTGCCTTTGCGTTCTTTGCGACTCTGCGCGAAATTCTTCTCAGGTCCGTTTTATTTAAAAATGGGCAATTCCACTGTGAATGCCGAGCCCCTGCCCACTTCGCTTTCCACGCGTATGTCGCCGCCATGGTTTTTGATTATGCCATAGCTTAACCATAAACCCAGGCCGGTGCCTCCCTCTTCTTTGGTGGTGAAAAACGGGTCGAATATATGCGGCAGGAACTCCGGCGGTATGCCCCTGCCCGTGTCCCTCACGCTTACCTCCACCGCGTCGTCAGAAGACCGCCTTGTGCAGATGGAAAGCCTGCCGCCGGGGGAAAGCGCATGGATCGCGTTCATTACCAGGTTTACAAGGACCTGCTGTATCCGGTTTGGGTCAACGTGCACGGGGGGCAGGTCGGCCTGGAGGTCCACAGTGGTCTCTATGCCGGATATATCGATCGTGTTTTGAAGGAACTTCAATGTCTTTTCAACTATGGAGTTGATGCCGGCCACGCTCAGGTCGCGCTCCTTCGGCCTTGAGAAGTCTATGAGGTTTTTCACGATTTCCTTGATCCTGTCCGTTTCCGCGTCGATCTCGCGCATGAATTCGAGACGCTCTTCAGGGGTAAGTTTAGGATTGAGTCCCTGATACGTCTGGGATATCATGGAGATGTTGTTGAGCGGGTTATTGAGCTCATGCGCCACGCCGGCGCAGAGTATGCCCATGGAGGCCAGCTTCCTGGATTGGATGACGGCCTCCTCCCTGTTTTTAAGCTCCTCCGACATCGAGTTTATCGCCTCTATAACGGGGCCGAATTCGTCCTTCGGGACCATTGTCTCTATCTTGCTGAAATGGCCGTCGGATATGGATCGGGCGAGTTTTTCTATCTGCTTTACAGGCGCCAATACCGTTTTGGATATCGCCCGGCTTACGATGAGTGCGAGCGCAAACACGGAGAAAAGCGAAATTATCAGTATGCTTCTCGACCTGGAAACCATTTCGTTTACCCTTGAGCGCTCCATCCTGACCATTTCTTCCGCAAATCCCTTGAGTTTTCTTCCCCTGGCGCGGAGCGCCTCTTCCGACTTTATGTCCTTCGCATTCTTCATTTCTATGTCAGCCGCCGCACGCTCGTAATCGTCGAGATATTTTTCAAGGTCTCTCAGCGTCTGCTCACCCGCGGCCTTGACGAGGTCGCTCCTGTCGGTGACGATCTTGTCCCTGACGCGAGCTATCCCGGTCTCAAGCATGGAGAGGGCTTCCGGGTTGCCGAAGAGAAAATAATTTTTTTCTGAAAGCCTCATCTCAAGAAGGGAGAGATTGAGCTCGTCAAGTATCTCCGCGAACCTGAGTTTGCCGAACATAAGATCGAGGTTCACTACGGCAAACCAGCTTATAAGAATTATAAGCAGGATATTGATAAGGTTTGAGAGCATTATCTTCCGCTCTATTTTCATATCTCCTTATTATACTTTATAGAGACTTCTGCGCCAGTATCGAGGGGCGTCTCCGCCGACCCGTCTATTTTCTCCCTTGCCGCAAGAACTTTAAAGTAACGGCAGCTACTGACCGTTGATGGTTTGGAGACGGAAAGGTGCAGCCGGCACCTTACCGTTTTCCCGGGTTTTATGTTAATATTAACAACTTGGGGGGCAAATATCACAGACGACAATGAATTCGGGAAGCATGAAACAGAAATTTGACAGGCTTATCCGCCTGGGGTTGGTAACAGAGCAGGTTCTCGATGGCATCATCGATAAATCAAGTAGTTCCGGAAGATATGTTGAAGAATTGCTTTTAGATATTGGCCTGCCTAAACACGAACTAATGTCATCGCTTTCCGAGTATTACAACTATCCGGCGGTAGAATATGCCGAGGATCTCATGGCCCCGTATCTGCTCACCATGAAACTCGACCTTGAGAAGCAGCTGAAGGCGCTTTGGTTTCCACTGTCGGTCAAAGGAGCCAGGGCCGAGGTCGTGGCATGCCGGCCCGACGACCCCGGTACCATTGAAGATGTGAAGCGGACGCTCGGGGTTGAACGGATCGATTTCATGGTAGCCGCGCCCCGGGACATGATCAGGATCATCGAGAATAACTTCGATGTAAACCCTCATTTCCGGATCTCGGGAGGCAGGACGCCCCTCGCCCTCGTGAGGACCGCCTTTGCCTACCGCCGGTCGACCTATTCCTACTACAGGACCCTTCTTGCCAAGGGAAGGACCGGGCTTGCTTTCATCAGGACCGGCATATCGTTTATCGCGATTTCAATGCTTTTCATGAGGGTATTCGGCGCCGGGTTCTATTCCATTCTTGAAGCGCCGCTCCTGGTCGGAGGTATCATAATGATATTCGACGGCATGAAGTGGTACCTCCCCTCACGGTCCGTTGCAAAGAAACCTGTCGACTACGAATGTACGGAGCCGACATGGGGTACGACGGTGCTCGAAACGAAGACCGTCTCCGGCGTACCGGAGATCAACCGGAGCGGCTCGA
This sequence comes from Thermodesulfovibrionales bacterium, assembly GCA_046704045.1. Lineage (GTDB taxonomy): Bacteria > Nitrospirota > Thermodesulfovibrionia > Thermodesulfovibrionales > UBA6898 > JAWOKY01. The sequence goes on from JBJKSM010000037.1 coordinate 10,716, forward strand.
TTGAAGGCGCAGGGGATCTCAGGGAGCAGTGGGAAATCCTCTCACCGGTTATGAGGAGACGCTTCCTTGCCAGCGACAGGACCGACCTTGCCGAAGAGAGGACATCGCTTGCCGGACACAGGACCGTGATCGCAAAGGCAAGGACCGGCCTGGCATTTACGAGGACAGGCGTAGCGTTCAGCGGATTGGGGATAGGCCTGATAAGACATTTCCATGCAAGCCGCTGGACCGCCTTCGACATTTCTCTCATAGTTGCCGGTGTACTGATGATACTCGAGGGATTCCACTGGTATCTCGGCGGAAGAAGCTCATGGCTCGAAGGGCTCAAGTGCGCGATGACAAGGAACAAACGGGAGAGCATTTGGGATTTCGTGATGCCCTTTCGTCGCAGGCCCAGAGGGAATAAGAAGAAAAACTCATGTCCTCCCGTGCGTGCGACCGACCTCCCGGGTATCTGGGCCACTACCGGCCTCGCACTCGAAAGGACTGTCCTCGCAGAGAGGCGCACGGTTATGTCCAGACTCCGCACGGTCATGGCTCATTCCCGCACCGGCATGGCGTTTATAAGGACAGGCATCAGCATCTGCGGCGTAGGGGCCGGCCTCATGTTTTATTTCGGATTTGCCGCCTTCGGCTGGACGGCTTTCAACGCGGTCCTGATCATTACGGGTCTGGTACTGATAATAGACGGTTTCCGCTGGGCCGTCCCCGCCGAAAAGATGCGGATCCAGTATCCTTACTGTTACGGCGATATGGAAATCACCCTCCCCGACTACGGCAGGCCGGCGCGCTCGTGGGGAAAGGCGGTCTTCAGCAATGACGGTGAATAGCATGAAGGAGATCTCGGAATTTTCGGTCCTCGCAGACTGGGAAATCCTCACGCCTGACGAGCTGAGGGATGCCGGGATTCAATCCCGCACAAGGGGAATAGCACCCGAAAAGGTTCTGCTTACGGAATACGGCGTACCGAAAGACATTCTCCTCCGTGCCCTTTCGGAATGCTATCAGTGCCCGTCCGCAGAATACGACGAGCGCCTCCCCATACCTCCCGGGGTGCTCGCCGGTCTCAGTTCCGAAATGCTTTCGGAAAGTCTCTGGATGCCGGTCATGAAAGACATTAACGGAACAGCGCTTATTGCTGCGCGCTTCCCGGACAGCGAGGAGGTCCGGGAAGAGGTAATGCAGTGCATCAAGGCCGAAAACTATGAGTTCAGGGTCTGCCTCTCCGACGATATCCAATGGTTTATCCAGGATTTTCTCCACGAAAAACCGGGATGCCTGATAGGCACCGAAAGAACAGGGCTCGCATACTGGCGGAACACTATGGCCCAGTGGCGTACGCGCCTCGCATGCTATCGCACGGACCTTGCCAAGGCCCGGACGGGGCTTTCCTTCCAGAGATGGGGCCTCGGCACCGTTGCCCTCGCAAACACCCTTCTTCATGACAAGAATGCAAGCGGCACGCCCTTCCTCTATTTCTTCATGCTCTTCCTCGGGGCTGTCATTTTCTTCTACGGCTTTCCGAGCTACATGAAAATCAGGAGATCAAGGATGACCCCTCCCGGTCATCATACCCTTGTGGAGGTGACGGCTGCAGCACTTCATTTTCTTGAAAAATATCACTTTCTGGAGAACACCGGGGCCGAACAGCCGACAAAGGGCACGATGCTTGCCAGGATGGGCGATATGTTGGCCGATCACTGCACCATCCTTTATCCTTCACCATCGAGCAGGGTGCGCACCCAACTCGCCCGTGAACGTAATGTCCTCGCAGCACAGAGAACGATTGCCGCCTGTTACCGCACGATATACGCCCGCGCACGGACCGGCCTCGCCTTCATGCGGACCGGCTTTTCCTTTATGAGCATCGGCATCGGCCTGATAAGTTATTACGGGCTCGGCCTGTTGACCTCGTTCGACCTGTATCTGGTGCTTGCCGGGGTTCTGATGTTTGCCGACGGCATACTTTGGTACCTCCCGGTCAGAAAGGAACAGGCGGAAATACCCAGAAGCATCGCCTATCCCGACTGACTTCACAATTTCTTCATAGTCTATTCATAATTTCTTCACAAAGCTGGTAGATAATATTAGGATGAGTTATGGAACAAGCCTTGGCAATAGTCAGGAAACAGTCAGGAAGAGGAGGGGGGCATATTGCACATGGAAGCTAAGTCAAGTGAGCATCGAACAGAAAAGACAGGCCCGCCAATAAGCTGTATTTCCGTCCGGGTTAACAGCAAAGCCGGACAGCCCGCCTGAGCAGTTCGAAGTATTTTAGAAGTTAAGAAAGAGAGTTATGATACAGTTTTGCAAAAAATAATGAAGGCAGGTATGTACATATGCATCCTTTAAGTTTCTGGATAATAGCTTTTGTGTGGGCGGTTTTTGTCGGGTTCGTATACACCTCCACCGGCGGCGCCGGCGGGGTGCTCGCTGTCTTCGGATACATATCCATTCTTAGCGCTCCAGTCAACCCCACAAAACCGATGAGTCTGATACTCGTCATCATCTCGGCCATAGTGGCGGTCCCCACCTATATGAGGCAGGAAAGAGTCAGGAAGATAGTCAAGGTGATAATTTGCGCCGCCCTGTCGCTTGCCTCGGGGGGCATGATAGGAGGGGTCCTGGGTCCGTGGCTGTCCACACATTATCTCACCAACGCAAAATCCTTCAAAAGTTATTTCGGGATTATGATACTCGTCGTGTCCCTCTTGATGGCGTATAAGCTCATAAAACAGGTGCTGAAGGCAAGACAGTTGAATACTGCGTCCGCGGGCTTGGCCCTGGAGGACGATCCGCCCGCCGACGAACTGATAACAAACGCCGGAAAGTTCACGCTGAAGAGGATGGACTACACGATCCTGGGCGTCCCTTACTCCTTCTCCCCGATAGCGTGTTTTTTCGCGGGCTTCACCATAATAACAGTGGCCACAATCTTCGGTGTTGGCGGCGGGTTCCTGGTCTCCCCGTTTTTTATCGACATAATGGGGTTCCCCGTGTTCGTGGCTGCAGGCTCCAGCGTCCTTGCGGTCATGTTCTCAGCCACGGTGGCGACCATATCTTATATGAGGATGCATGTCCATCTCATCTGGTCCCTCCTGGCGATCGAAGTAGCCGGTATGGTGGTGGGCTCGATACTTGGGCCGAAGCTCTCGCCGCACATAAACGAGAAATGGCTTAAAGGCCTGCTCATAGCCGTGCTCTTCTTCATAGGGGGGCTATATATATTCAAACACTGAAGTCCGAATGGTCATTTCGTTTCTTTCGATTGCCGCGTACCATGGACTTCGTAAAGAACCCTCGGCTAAGACCGCAGGGTGAAATAATTATTTAAATGGGAGATAAAGGAAGTCATGTCGTCATTACAAGATATTTTCGGCTGCCCTTTCTTGCTGCTTTGCGACATAGGAGTTGAGGCTATAACCCTTCCGGTGGAAAATGGACGGTGTTAGTCTGAGGGTCGGCGAACAAAAGGCCGGCAAAGTTTCCAGTCTGCTGTCCTGGCTTGAAGCTCATATGCACGAGCACACAGCCCTCATTATCCTGTCCGTTGCGGTCGGGGTCCTGGCCGGTCTTGCCAACGCCTTCCTGCATGTCAGTATTGACTTCGTCAACCATATTTTTTTCACAGGGATAGGAGGCTTTTTCTCACTTGACCGGGGAGGAATATACAAGATATTGCTGCCCCTCCTGCCCATAGGCGGCGCGCTCCTGTTGATCCCGCTGTCGCTTGCGTTTCCCGGCGAGATAAATGGCTACGGGTTCCCGAATTTCATCGAAAAGGTAAATTTAAAGGGCGGCTTTCTCAAACTGAGAAACATTCTGCTTAAGACTTTCTCTGTCGCCCTCACCATAGGCAGCGGCGGATCGGCAGGTGTAGAGGGCCCGATAGCCGTAATCGGCGGCACCGTGGGCTCCGGGGTAGGTCAGTACTTCAGGGCCTCCGGTGACAGGCTAAAACTCCTTATTGCCGCCGGCGCCGGCGCGGGCATAGCAGCGACCTTCAACGCCCCCATCGCAGGTGTGATGTTCGCCATGGAGATAGTTCTGCTGGGAGATTACGAGATGTCCTCCTTTGCCGCCATCGTCATAGCCGCGGCAATGGCGACGGTCGTAACGAGGGCTGTTTACGGTCCCAATCCCGCCTTCACGGTTCCCCAGTACCACCTGAAGAGTATGGCAGAATTGCCGCTGTATATGGTGTTCGGGGTCCTGATGGGATTTCTGGGCGTTTTCTATATCAAGATCTTCCACGGCATCGCCGACAGGTTTGAGAAAGTCAAAATCCACCCTCAGATGAAGCCCGTGCTGGGTGGCCTGATCATCGGCTTAATTGCCATATTCCTGCCGCAGGTCATGGGAAACGGCTACGACATCGTCAATCTGGCCCTGGTCGGAAAGATAACCTTCGTGATCGTCTTACTGCTCACCTTTTTCAAGATTTTTGCTACATCCATAACCATCGGCTCCGGTGGCGCAGGCGGTGTTTTCGCACCTTCGATCTTCATAGGGGCAATGGCCGGAGACACCTATGGCTACTTCGTCCACTGGCTCTTCCCCGGCTTTACGGCCGGTCCGTCGGCCTATTCCGCCGTGGGGATAGGTGCCTTCCTCGCAGCGGCAACGCATGCGCCGCTCACCGGAATTTTCCTCATGTTCGAGATGACGGGCGACTATCAGATCATAGTCCCCGTCATGCTGGCTTCAGTAATCGGCACAATGGTTGCCAAAAGGATCTGTCATGACTCCATCGATACGGTCCCCCTGACCAAGAGGGGCATAAATCTGCACGCCGGCAGGGAAGTGGGCATCATGAGCAGCATCAAGATAAATGACATCATGAGAAAAGACTTTGTGACGGCGTCGGAAGACACCAAACTGGATGAGCTCATAAACGAGATGATCACCAGGGAGCATTTCTATATTCCCCTGCTCGACGCCCGGGGGCTGATGACAGGAATAGTCTCGTTTCACGATGTAAGACTTGTCGTCACAGAGAAGCGGGTAAGGGATATCGTCCGGGCGAAGGAAATAGCCACTGAAAACGTCCTCGTGGTATTCCCCGACGAGAACCTCAATGCGGCCGTGGAGAAGTTCACGGTGAAAGAAATAGACGAACTGCCTGTCGTGGAAAGGGGCGAGCCGAGAAAGGTAATCGGCATGGTCAGCAGAAAGGATGTCTTCTCGGCCTATAACAGAGAGGTGCTTAAAAGAGCGACATCTCACTAAGCAAAATGCGGCCTCCGGAATTGGAGCGATTTATGCTCTTGAGCGAGGAAACATACATACGAAAGGGGTTTTAAAATGATCTCGAAAATACTTGTCGGTTTTGACGCTTCCGAAGAATCATACAAGGCCTTAGATTTTGCGGTCGACATGTCGGTTTCACACAAGTCTTCTCCCGAGATAATTGTGCTTTCCGTAGTCAGGCCTCCCGAGGGCATGAATCTCGTCGATACAGACAGTCTGGAGAAAGAGGCGGCAGAAGAATTCAAAACGGAGTTGAAAGCTCTTGTTGAAAAAGCCGGACCCAGCGAAGTAAAGATCAGCACCGACGTTGCCATAGGGCACCCTGCCGACACTATTGTCAAATACGCAAATGAAAAGGGCTGTTCCCTAATAGTGGTGGGACACAGGGGAAGGTCAAAACTTGGAGGTCTGCTCATAGGGTCGGTAGCACGACACATAATCACGCTCGCCCACTGCAGCGTAGTAGTCGTGAGATAGCGCTTAAAGGTCCGACTCTTCAGACACGGAACCCGTCTATCCCGCACCTGACAGTCGCCCTGCCCTTGGGTATTTCCCGCTCTCTTGAAGACGGTCCGGCAGCCGGTGAGTCATGCCCGGCTATGAGTTTCTGGAAAATCACGATAAAGAAGTGCTGACGCGCCCCTTGGTCAAGCAGGGGCGCTTTAAGATCATGTTGCCGGCACTTCAAGACGGGGAGGATGATTCCCATGTTTTTAGCTCCCGCCAACAGCGCGAGTTCCGCAAGACAATCCCCGGCTATAAAGACAGAGTCTCACGATTACCACTGCTTTTTCGATCTCCATTTTCCCTGCGGCCCCGTCAGGGTCAGCCGATACCGCATGGGCGGCGGTTTCTTCCTGGGTAAAGGGCACCAGGCGGTATCTCATGATTATTCTCTGGTTAAAGGGTTGATGGAAGGGGAGCATCAGCCTTTCCTTGAGATGTTGCTGGCCGACCAGGCTAAAGAACCCTACTGACTTTTCAAGTCATTCTTTTTTAAAATATGACTAAATGGATGTAATCTATTCAAGATATTGTCTTTTCCGGCAGGAATGCCAAACATTCTGATCATAGATGATGAAGTGAAGACGGCGACCTACCTTAAGAAGGGTCTGGAGGAAAACGGCTTCGTCGCCGACATTGCAACGAACGGTCACGACGGGCTCGGTCTGGCCATTGGCCGCTTCTATGACCTCGTCATACTTGACGTGATGCTTCCCGGAATTGACGGATGGCAAATAATTGAGAGCCTTCGCGAAAAAAAAGTCCGTTCGGCCGTCCTCATGCTCACTGCGCGAGACGCGGTCTCCGACAGGGTAAAGGGGCTGGAACTCGGGGCGGATGATTACCTTGTCAAACCCTTTTCTTTTTATGAACTGCTCGCCCGAGTGCGGAACGTACTGCGGCACGCGGCCGCTTCGATGCCGGATGTCATCAGGATATCTGATCTGAATATAGACCCGATCCGCCATAAAGCGTCCCGGGCCAACGTAAACCTTGATCTCTCACCCAAGGAATTTTCCCTGCTTTACTTCCTAGCGCTGAGGGCGGGAAGCGTCCTGTCGCGGACGGTCATAGCTGACAACGTGTGGGACATGAACTTCGACTGCGACACTAACGTCGTTGACGTGGCCGTGCGCCGGCTGAGGGCAAAGGTCGACGATCCGTTCGAGAAGAAACTGATCCATACCGTACGCGGCGTGGGGTATGTACTTGAAGAACGATAGTTACGGTCCCGGAGGCGGACGGAAATGGTCGATGACCGGCAGGCTGACCATCATATACACCTTGGCGGCGTTCCTGATGCTCGTCGTATCCAGCATCGTGTTGTACTTTGTTCTCGTGAGCAGTCTTCACAAGGTTCACTCCCGCTATCTCTTCGGGAAAATCCATTACCTGCGCTCGGAAGCAACGAAACCCTATTTCACGGAAACGCTGAAGGAAGAGTTGGGCCGTGGCGTGAGGAAGATCGGCGACCATTTTTATGCCAGGGTCGTAGACCTCGATACCAATGAGGTAGTTGCGCAATCACCGGGGATGCCAGCCAGGCAGACCTTTCAGGTCTGGGGCGGGCGCGTAGTGGTAACAAGGTCGGAGGAGGCGGGCAGGTCTTTTCTCCTGGCTTCGCAGGCCGTTTATGTTGCCGGCAGCCCCGGCAAGAGACTGCTCATAGAGGTTGCCCTTGATTACACGCAGGACAAGATCCTTATACTCCGTTACTTGCAGGCGATAATGGTCATGCTGGCCCTGGGCATAATACTGGCGGCCAAGGTGGGGCACGTGGCTGCACGTAAGGCCCTGCGCCCGCTTGTCAGGCTGGACGCCGCAGTGAGTCGGATCAGCATGTCGCACACAAACGAGAGGTTCGATGTGATGAACTGGCCCGGCGAGTTGACACTGCTGGCCAATGATCTTAATTCCATGCTTGAGCGGCTCGATGATTCCTTTCGCCGGCTTACGCAATTTTCATCCAATCTTGCCCATGAGTTGCGCACACCAATAAATAACATGCTCGGATCGGCGGAAGTGGCTCTTTCCAAGGAAAGGACAGTCGAGGTTTACCGGAGCGAGCTCGAATCGAATATTGAGGAGCTTCAAAGGCTTTCAAGCCTCATAGACCATTTGCTTTTCCTGGCCCGCGCGGAAAACCCATACTATAACATTACGCGCCTCGAATTCGAGGTCTCCGACGAGATATCGAAGGTCTGCGAATTTTACGCGCCCCTTGCGGAAGATCTGGGCGTCAATCTGAGCCATTCGGGCGCGGGCATGCTTAACGCGGAGCCGGTGTTGTTTCGGAGGGCCGTCAGCAATCTGGTCGCCAACGCCCTGAACAATACCCCGCGCGGGGGGAAGGTAGAGGTTTCGGCGGCCACAGAGGACGGGCTGGTCACGATCACGGTGCAGGACACGGGTAAGGGCATCGCCGCGGAACACCTGCCGCATATTTTTGACCGTTTTTACCGCGTTGACGGGTCGCGGACTCAGGGCGGCGCCGGACTGGGTCTTTCGATAGTCAAGTCCATCATGGATCTGCATGGGAGCGATGTGACCGTCAAGAGCACGCCGGGTTCAGGCACCGAAATAACGCTTGTTTTCAAGTCAACTCAGCCGCTAAGCACACAAACTGCTCAAGAAAACCCTTAAATTGCGGACACTTTCCTCGGACACAACGGGACGGCTCCTCATTTTAGATTACAACATTGTAATCTCCCTGTAATCTTCCTGTCAGTCACATTTTCATACAATAAAAACAGCTGGAGTCCCGAGGATCGAGCCTCGACGCAGGTAAAGGTGCGTTTCAGGTGCGGTCGGGTGACTCGGGCCAAGAAAAGGAGGGCTTTAGAATGACAGGGAAAATGCTCGTTGGCTTTGACGCATCAGAAGAATCATATGAGGCCTTCAATCTGGCGCTTAAGATGGCCACATCATCCAAGCTTCCCGTCCCCCCGGAGATCAATGTGCTCTCCGTTATCCAGCGCCCGCAGGGCCTGAACCTCGTCGACACAGACAGCCTGATCGATGAGGCCACCAGAGACTTCGAGAAGCAATTGAAGGCACTTGAGGAAAAGGGAAAGGCCTTCAATCTCAAGATCAATACCGAGGTCGCTGTCGGGTGCCCCTCAAAAACGATCGCCAAGGCTGCAAAAGAGAAAGGTTGCCCGTTTATACTGGTCGGCCGCAAGCGCAGGTCCAAGCTTTCACGTCTCATTTTGGGGTCAGTTTCGCGCGCCGTAGCATCCAGGGCAGAATGCACCGTTATTACTGTCAACAAGGACTTCGGTTCAGCCTCAAAGATGTTTTCTGCGGCAGAAGCCGCTTAATTTCATTGGCGCGGGTTACTAATCAGACTTACCTATCGGGAGCACCATAGACAGGGAAGCAAAGGCTGCCGATGCCGCAGGTGTTCCGTGCCGACCTTCTATGATGTTCGCCTCTGGGTGATCTTTGCAACGACGGCGACCGTCCAGATTGTTCTTTCTGTTACGGGCTTCGTTGGATTTGACTCCCTTACGTCAGCATAACGCTCGCGATCAGAGCCCGAGGAACAATGTTGTGCTTCTGCCAGCGTCCTGGGACACGCCGCTTATCCGGCGCATTCCATGAACACGCGTTATTCTATCTCTTCACCCCCCCCCCGATCTCCGATATCATCTGCGGTACGGCGCTTGCCCTGCTGATCATCTCGCTTGTTCTCGCCTCCGTATTCTACGTCGTGAGGAAGATGGTGTATATTGAAGGAAAGAGGATTGCAATGGAAAGGGCTCCGGCAGTCCATCTTGCAGTTTTCGCCGCACCGCTCTTATGGCCTGTTGCCTTCTATGCCTATATAAGCAGGCATGGGCTCGTTCACTCCTCTAACGGGCACTTTGCCGGGTGTTCGATCTCAGCAGGGTGAACCTGTCCGCCGGGGCACAGGAGCATTTTGAGCGCGCGATGAAGGCGCAGAGGGAAAACGACTGGGCCCTTTACGGAGAGGAAATCAGGAAGCTCGGAGAGGTTCTCAGGCGTATGAACAAGTGAGCGATGGCCGGCCACAGACCAGGGGGGTGGAAACCGCCGGGTGGCGTAACAGCCGCCATGTCCTGTCCAGTGTTGTCTTAGAGTATAATAACGGAAATGAAGATCGAAACCAAGATCACACTTTCCAACATTTTCAATCTTGTCCTCATCCTTCTGATAGGCATTTTCGCTTTTCAGAACCTGACCCTCGTCCTCACAAAGCTGAGATTCGTGGAGATAGCCGACGACCTGAATGCCTCGTTCCTCGAAATGAGACTCTCCGAAAAAAATTTCTTCCTGTACAAGGACGAGACTGCTCTTCACGATATCAGGGAAAAGATCAACAGTACAATAAAAACAATCGACAACGTGCAGGATGACATCGTCCGCGCCATAGGCACAGCCGACCTTGACATGCTCCGGACGCATCTGAGGAGATATTCCGAGGTTGTGGATGAGGTCGCTGTGACTCAATCCGCCGACGTTCGGCTCGAAGCGAAGCTGCGAGCGGCGGGGAAAAAGCTTCGTGAATTTTCTGATGATATCACGCATCTTGAACGTGTCAGGGTAAACAATATTATTCTTACTTCGAAGAACATTCTTTTTTACTCCTTCGCCGCTTTCTTCCTCCTTGCGATAATCGGGAGCCACTTCATTTCTCAGAAAATACTAGGGTCGCTCCGCGAGATCGAAAGACTGGCGGCGTCGATTTCGGGCGGACACTTCGAGAAAATCGAAGGGATAAAGTCCAGGGACGAGCTCGGCTCGGTGATAGCAGCCATCAACTCGATGTCGGAGGAGCTCAGCACACGGGAGGAGCAGCTCATCCAGTCGAAAAAACTGGCATCACTGGGCGTTCTTACGGCCGGCGTGGCGCATGAGCTCACCAACCCCATAAACAACATATCGATGATCGCTCAGACCTATGCGGACGTTTACGACAACCTCGGCAGGGAAGACCGGATCGGCTTCATGCACAGGATCGAGGAAGAGACCGAAAGGATCAGGGACATCATCAAAAACCTGCTGGACTTCTCGAAGCCGAAGGAGGCAAACCTGGGCAGGGCCGACATCAACGCCGTGATACGGAAAACGGTAAGTCTCGTGCAGAACATGCTCAACGTGTCGAACATCGACGCCGTCCTCGATCTCTCCGACGGACTTCCACCGGTATTCGTCGATGAACACCAGATACAGCAGGTCTTCGTCAACCTCGTCGTCAACGCCATTCAGGCGATGCAGCCAGGCGGGAAGTTGTCGGTCGTGACGCGACCGGGCAGGCCCGCGCACACGGTCGAGATCGATGTGAAGGACACCGGCAAGGGCATACCGCCCGAGCTGCTGCCCCACATATTCGATCCGTTCTTCAGCACGAAGGGAGTGGGAGGTACAGGTCTCGGCCTTTCGGTCAGCTATGGCATAATAAAGAATCACAGGGGAAATATAAGGGTTGAAAGCGCGGCCGGAGCCGGCACCACATTTACAATAGAGTTGCCCGCATACAAAGCAGAGGAGGAACAGGAATGAGCAGGTACAGGATAATGGTGATCGATGACGAAAAGATCGTGGGGGATATGGCAAAACTGTCGCTCGAACAGGAGGGCTATGCGGTCGAGACCTTTTTGAATGCCGAGCCTGCGCTTGAGCGGTTGAAGGAGGAGAGATTCGAGATCGTCGTCACGGACTACAAGATGAAGGGCATAGACGGCATGGAGGTACTGCGGACGGTCAAGTCGCTCTATCCGGAGACGAAGGTGATCATGATCACCGCGTTCGCGAATCTCGATACCGCCATCGAGGCGCTCCGGGGAGACGTCCACGACTTCTTCCCCAAGCCTATCAAGATAAAAGAGCTGAAGGCCTCGATACAACGCGCCCTGGCCGGCTGAAATAAAAACCGAGGGGACATGAAGCACATCGTTGAAAATATCCGTACGATGTTCCGGAAAAGAGGCCGGACCCCGCCCTTCGACGAGGTATTCCGCCGGTTCAGGGAAGTGCTCGAAAACAACAACAGGGCGCTCGAAATCATCACCGACATGGGTGACAAACTGGGAGGCGACTACCTCTTCGACGTCGTTTACGTAAAGAACGCATACGCCGGTCTCGCCTCCGCGGTCTCACGGTCGATCGAGCTTTTCGACGCTCTCACCGGCGGCTATCCCGCAATCCATGGGGTCTATGCGCGTATCGATGCCCGCATCAGAAGCATGATCCATGATACTGTTCAGCCTTCCATCGGCATGGTTATAACTCTTGAGGACATATCATGGGATCTGTCGGAGTACGTCGGCGGCAAGAACGCCGGGTTGGCGGAGCTGAAGAACTACCTGAAGCTTTCCGTTCCCGACGCTTTCGCGGTCACCACCAGGGCCTACGATGAATTCATGAGACACAACGGGCTCGACATTCTCATTGAGAAGGCCGGCGTCGACAATTCCGTTCAGACCGGACTGCAGGACATGGTTATGAATGCGAAGATCCCCCCGGAGCTCGACGGGGCACTCGAAGATGCCATCGGGAGACTGAAAAAAAAATGCGATGGGGAATGCTATCTTTCGGTCAGGAGCAGCGCCGGGGAGGAAGACGGAGACTTCTCCTTTGCCGGGCAGTTCGAAACGGTCCTGAATGTTGCGGCTGAAACCACGGCGGTCGCCGAGGCATACAAGCGCGTAGTGGCCAGCCTCTTTTCCCCGTCCGCCCTCTCCTACCAGAAAACTCTCGGGTTCCCGCCGAGCAAGATAAAGATGGCGGTAAGCTGCATGGTAATGGTGGATGCGGTCGCAAGCGGGGTAACCTACTCTTCGAAC
>JBJKSM010000038.1:0-12373 GCA_046704045.1 Thermodesulfovibrionales bacterium
GTATCATGTTTTCACCTTGTCGGTTAAAGGATTTGTGTGGTAACTCTTCCTTTATACCCGCTTTCATAGCGGCCGACAAGGTCTTTCATATCTCAGATTAAATCTCTATCTCTGTTTTAGGGTGTGAACGTGCGGGCATAAAGCTGATATAATCAAGAAACGTGAATGGAAATAACAATATGAAAATAGTGATATGTGCCGCATTTCCCCATGAGCTGAAATATATCATCAGGCGCTTAGGTGCGTCAGGCAGTCCCGACAAAGGGCCGTTCCCTCTTTTTCATGCGGCGTGCCCCCCCCATGAGCTCGCCATCATTCAGACCGGGATGGGCAGTCAGAATGCCGAAGCGGCGCTGACTTTACTCTTTAAAGACTTATGTCCTGGTGTCGTTTTTTTTGTCGGCTTCGGCGGCGCCCTTTACCCCTCATCGAAGGCCGGCGATATGATATGGGCGCAATCGGTTGTGGACTTTTCCGGGGGCGCTGCCACTGCCGTCGATATCGCGGATCCGTACGGGCTGGCGGAGAAACTTTCCGGAAACATCGATATGAAGAGGGGCACTGTAGTTACCCTGTCGGAGTGGATGGGTAAAAAGGAGATCGCGGCGGCGCTGCCTGGGGACTTCCCCTTCGCGGTATGCGACATGGAAACCTATCCTGCTGCGAGATACTGCACAGAAAGAGAGATCCCCTTTTTCGCCCTCCGCGCCGTCACGGACACTTTCGACGAGGAGATACCGCCAGAGCTTTTTACCGTGACCGATGAAGCGGGAAAGTACGAGCTGCCACGCGCGCTGAGTATCATCCTCGGCCAGCCGCATCTGATTCCGGATATCATAAGGCTCGGAAGAAATTCGAAAATAGCGGCGGAGAAGCTCTATGAAGGAGTGAAGCTGCTGATTGAGATGCTATGATTGATAGTACAGGAGATGACATCTGGAAGAATATCCGACACATCGCCAGGTCATGCGCAGATAACGAATACAATCGCCGTCGGCATAATCCCGCCACCGGAGGGAAACCTTTCCGTCCTGGAGCATAAGGATGCGGTTATTGCTGATGAAGCTTTCAAACACTGGATAACAAATTATATAAAAGATACATAACTGTAGGAAAATGTCATAGTCTCAGTATTCGTAGGTAAATAGGTCGGACGTAGGGATATAAAGAGGCGGAACAACTTTCTTATGGACGAAAAGGCAACCGCGCTTGCGGGAAGTCCCTTATGTGCAACTCAACTGCAGCCTTTACAGCGGCCGCATTAACCGCCCTCGACCGGATGACGGAATACAGAATCGCGGCGGGAAGCAGCACGATGAAGATACCAACCCATCCCAGGGTGTACTCGCCAATCGAAAACGTCACACAAAGGTTGAAGACGAGCACGCCTCCGTAGAGCGCCGGACCAACCTCGTATCTCCACGGATAACGGTGGCCATGGTAATCCCTCACCCCTCTTTCGTCGAGGAAGGCGTCGATCTCCTGCAACGCCCAGATCAGGAGAAATCCGACGAACAACCACCCGATGAAGTTCGAGACCGGCACGCCGAAATAGACGCCGCCGGAGGGGTAGCCGTAGATCTGCCCGAGAAACCATCTGCCGCCCCTGAGCGCGACCGGATCGATGATGATATCGAGATAGACCATGAATAATGCCCCGAGCAGTCTCGCAGAGAGCGATCCCCTTAACTTTTTCGTCTCAAGAAGATAGGGCATCCCCCGCACGGACACAACGGGTGAAATCGCCAGAAGCGCCATCGAATAGCTCGCATAGGCGAGAAACACATAGCTCATCGAATCCATCAGCGGAACACCCAGGACCCATATCTCTTTGTTCTTCGTCTGTTCGATGTAATGGTAGAGGCCGTAGGGAATGCCGTTATGGATCGAGGAAAACTCCGAAATCCAGGTGATGAGGTAACCGGCCAGCCCGAAAAGGAGCGCCCTCTTAAGGCCGAGATGCATCGAGCAGCCGATGAGATAGACCGCAAAAAAAACGAAAACGTATGGCCTTAAGAGGACTGTGCCCAAAAACAGCGAAGGCAAAGACCCCATCAGGACTTCTTCAGGTTCCAGAGCGCCAGCCTCAGAAGATCCTTCGGGCTCGAAAAAGCCTGTCTCATGGAAGTGGCCTCATACCCGCTGTGGACCATGCAGTCGCGGCACCTCGGGTCTGAACCGGACTCGTATTTCTCCCACGGCGTCTTTTCCATCATCTCGCCGAAGGAGCCGTAATACCTGTCGGTTATGAGATAACACGGCGACTTCCATCCAAGTGGGTTGCGCGTGGGGTTCCCCCAGGGGGTGCACCGCATCTGCCTCTTTCCCTTGAGGAAATCGACATAGATCGGCGAGTTCAGGAAGGGGAAACGGTCGAAGAAATCCTCCATCTGTCTGAATTTCCTGGTGGCCTCATCCCTTGTGAGGAATATATCGTCTTTCACCCTTTCATAGCTGAAGGCCGGAGCAATCAGGGTGCCGTCGACATTAAGACTCTTAAGAAGAGAAAAGAGCGTTTCGAGCTCGGCTTTCTCGGAGGTCTTGTAGACCGACGTATTCGTACTCACCCTGAATCCCTTCTCCTTCGCCTTCTTTATCGATGCCACCGCCCTTCTGAAGGTGCCCTGTTTGTTCGTAATGCCGTCATGCGTCGATTCCATTCCGTCGAGATGAAAGTTCAGCGTAAGTCTAGGCTGCGGCCTGAATTCCTCGATAAAGGGTCCTGCGAGAAGACCGTTCGTGCAGAGATAGATATGCCGCTTCATCTTGAGAAGCCTTTCGACGAGGGGTTTTATGTCCGGATATAAGAAAGGCTCTCCTCCCGTAATGGTCACGACCGGCGCGCGGGATTCTTCGACCGCCCCGATGCAGGTATCGAGTGAGAGGTCAGCCCTTCCGTCCTCGCCGTAAAGCCGTATCCTGTCACAGCCGGCGCATTCGAGGTTGCAGCGGTGCGTAGGTTCGAGCATCAGGACGAGCGGAAACCGCTTACGTCCCGTCAGAAAATTCGCGATAAAAAATGACGACAATGATGTATAGAGACTTATCGGAAAACGCATGACTTTTATTTTTATCCTCCGTCAATTGGCATTGTTGTTTCGCCTTTCCGCTATAAATCGAAAGGCGTCCTCCAGATCATCCTGGGAGAACTCCGTATTCTTGCACGGTCCTTCCGGCCTCCTGTTAGGGATCGCCAGTACGGGGACCTTTTCGGCCACATCCTTTATGCCGCTCATCAGGTCCCTCTCGCAGGCTACGGCGAGTATGAAATTAGGCCGGTATTGTCTGATGGCCTCCCGCGCCTCCTCCCCGCCGGCGACCGTAAGGACCTTGGCCCCGTTTCTGTCCGCAGCGTCGGTAATCCTGCTTCTTGCCTCCTTCTTCAGGCAGCGCGGAAGAAGGATTAAAAGCCTCTCGGCGCTAAGCCTTTTCGCATAACTCCTCGTAACAAGGTTATGCACCTTGATAAAAGAATTTCCGACGCGGTCCCTGCTTATCCCGAATTTCCCGCCGAGCCAGACCGCCTTTGGAAGCACAGAGAGGATGAATCTCTGCATTGTATTATAAGGAACTATGGATTTCCCGAATTTCACGACCGATATCCATTCCGCAAGCGCCAGGAACAGCGAGACGACTGCAAGGAAGATCAACGACCACTGGATCACGCCCGGCAGAAACGGGCTGAACTGTTCAAACCTCGGTTTTACGAGATACCACAGCAATGCGACAAGCCCAAGCGATGCAAATGCAGCAAGGGCCGCCAGCGCGAAAAAGGTGGACCGGGTCTCATTTATCTCGGGCTCGACAGCGGCCGGATCTCCACTCCAGTCGGACCACTCGTCACCGAGCTTCCTGTCTTTTTTCTTTTCCGGGATTTCCGTATCCGATCCTGTCATCAGCGTCCTCCGCGAGCAGACACGTAGCCGTTTCCCTGAAACCACTCGATCGCCTTTTCAATCGCGCCATCCACGGGGCTTTGGGGTAAATGCAATTCCTTCAACGCCTTTGTACAGTTAAAAAACATGAATTTTCTTGCCATTTTGACGCCTGTCAACGGGATAACGGGATGCCTCCCGCGGATGCATCGTGAAATCGCCTCGTCTGCATAGGCCGCCACGAGGACCGGCAGATAGGGAAGCCTCACCCTTGGAGGTGTACGGCCCGTGATGCGGGCGATCGATGCAAAAAATTCCCTGAGAGTGAGGTTCCTGTTTCCAAGGATGTATCTCTGCCCGACCTTCCCCTGCCGGGCCGCAAGCCAATGTCCTGCGGCAACATCCTCGACGTCTACGAAATTCAAACCGGTATCGACATACGCCGGGATCTTCCCGTTCAGAAAGTCGACGATCATCCTGCCGGTGGGGGTCGGTTTCCTGTCCATCGCGCCTATGGGGGTCGAGGGGTTGACTATGACTGCCGGCACGCCTCTATCAATAAAACGCCGGACCTCGTGCTCTGCCATGAATTTGGATTTCTTGTAATGGCCGACCATCTCGTCGATGCCGACCGGGGATTCCTCGTCCGATGACCTGCCGTCCCGGCTCGCCGCCAACACACCCACCGTGCTCGTATACACGACTTTCCCGATGCCGAGACTCAGGGCCGCCTCCATCACATTTATCGTCCCCTGCACGTTTGTCTCGTACATCCGCTCCGGGTCGGGGACCCACAACCGGTAATCCGCGGCCGCGTGATACAGCTCGCTGCATCCGTTGAGGGCCCTGAGCACGGAATCGTAATCCGTTACGTCTCCCACGGCCAGTTCGACTCCGAGTGTCCTGAGCCATGAGGTGTCGCTGTCCCTTCTTACGAGCGCAACAACATGGAGTCCCTGCCTTGTCAGAAACCCTGCCAGATGGGACCCCACAAAACCGGTCGCCCCGGTAACGAGCGCCTTCACCGTGCCGTTCCCGTGTCTTCGAATTTCGAAATAAACTTCCCGAGAGCCATCAGGGGGAAGCAATTCCGGTAATTGTGGTACCTTATCATGAAGTGTCGCGGGAACCCTGTCCCCGTGAAGCTCTCTTCCTCCCAGGTCCCGTCGGGCAGCTGTCTTTCAAGGAGATACTCTATGCCCCTCATCACTTCCGCCGACGTCTCTTCCCCGGCTGCGAGCAACGCCAGAATGGCCCATGCGGTCTGCGAAGGCGCGCTTACGCCCCTGCATTTCAGAGACGAGTCTTCATACGATTCGCAGCATTCACCCCATCCGCCGTCGGACTTCTGGACTCTCTTCAGCCATGCCACGGACCTTCTCACATAAGGGCTCTTCATATCCTCCCCGACCGCCGCCAGGCCGCTCAGGACGAGGCTGGTACCGTAGATATAGTTGACGCCCCACCTTCCCCACCACGTACCGTCCTTTTCCTGCGTCTTTCTGATGAATCTTATGGCCCTCCGGACCCGTTTATCCGACAGCCCGTATCCGAGCAGACCGAGAAGTTCCAGGACCCGCCCGGTGAGGTCCGGGGTGCTCGGGTCGATCATCGCCTCGAGGTCCCCGAAAGGCAGATGGTTCAATATCTTTGCGTTATTGTCCACGTCGAACGCGCCCCATCCCCCGTCGCTTCCCTGCATCTCGAATATCCAGTCGAGCCCCTTCCTCATATTACCGGCCTTGATGAACTCTTTGTCCCCATACCTGTTGAGCAGCGACAGCACCACGGCGGTGTCATCCACGTCGGGGTACCAGCTATTTTCGAACTCGAACGCCCACCCGCCGCAGGCGCGCCCCGGCCTCCTGACGCTCCAGTCTCCTTTACGGAAGATCTGCTTCGATGCAAGCCACTCGCAGGCCCTCAGCAACGACGGATGGTCCCTGTCGAACCCTGAATAGAGCATGGCCAGTGAAGTAAGAGCGGTGTCCCATACCGGCGAGATGCAGGACTGCAGGACGATCTCGTCATCGCTCTCGATCGTGAATCTTTCAAGTGCTTCGAGCCCTTTGCGTACGCTGTCGGAGGACAGATCATGGCCCATCGCCACAAGGGCCAGCAGTGAATTGACCATTGCTGGTTGTATCCCGCCCCAGTCGCCGGTCGATTCCTGGTGCTCCAGTATCCATCGCTCGGTATTCCTGACAGCTTTTTCCTTCAGGACTCTCAGGGAAGAGCCTTCTATCATCTTGATCAGGCCGTCCAGAACGAGAAAAATCCTTTTCAGGGAAAAGGGCGGTATGTTTCCCGAGGCTATGGGCGGCACCTGGCCGGGGTTCCTGTATAATTCCCGCACCCCCATCTGCGGGGGCAGAGGCCTGACAGGTTTATACTCCACAACGACCGAAAGCGGGACGATCGTAGACCTCGCCCAACTGGAAAAGCTGTAAATATTAAAAGGGGACCATGAGGGCAGAAGGGTTATTTCAGACGGTATCGACGGGACCGCCTTCCAGTCGATCTCTCCGAACAGGGCAAGAAATATTTTCGTGAATACTCGCGATGCCTCAAGGCCGCCGTTTGACAGGATGAATTCCCTGGCCCTGGCCAAAGGCTCCTCCTCAGCCGAATACCCGGCGATCTTGAGGGCAAAATAGGCCTCGACCGTTGTACTTACGTCTCCTTCGCCACCCCAGTGTTTGGCCCACGTGCCGTCGGCCCCCTGCCTCATCAGGATGTGCCTCGCCAGCTTCGCGTCCCTCTCCTCATCCTTCAGGCCAAGGAAATGAAGCAGCATCAGGTACTCGGAATTAATGGTGACGTTGGATTCGAGCTCATACCACCAGTAGCCGTCTCCGTGCTGTTCGCCGAGGTAATAGGAATGCGTCTTTCCCACCGCTTCGCGAATGGCGCCGGCCAGCCCCGGGGTCACCTGCCCGGAAAGAGATCCGGCGCCGGTAATAGCCGCGGCATCCCTGAACACGGCCTGTCTCATCATGCCGTTCTGTTCCTCTCCCAGGGTTATATCCATTCGCCCTTCCGCCCCTCCGGCGCATTGAAGGCCGTGCGCGACATGTCATCAAAAAAAATAATGCTCATTTCAGAGACTCCTTTCGCCTGCTCCCGGGTTGGCAAGGCTCTTTTCGCTCTTCTGGGGCGACGGCTTGCCCGCCCTCGAATGCTGCCCGCCGTTCAAGGCGATCAGGGTAATGCCGAGCATGATCACCACTGTGCCGATCCACCTGAAAAGGGAAATCTCCTCCCTCAGAACAAATCGTGCAAGCAGGGCTGCAAAGATGTAGGATACGGCCGTAAGCGGCAGCACAAAGCTGAGGTCCGCCCAGGACAAGGCGGCCAGATAGAGGAAAAAGAAAACCGCCAGGAAGACCACTCCCACGGTGATGTAAGGATTGCGGACCACCGAAAGTACCAGCGAAAACCATTGGGAGGGTTCCGCCACGTTCACCGCCCCGCTCTTTTTCATGCCGTAGCTGAGCAGGGTTTCCCCGACAGAGGCGCTCAGCGCTGCAAGCATGACAACGATGACGGTCTTCATAACCCCTCCCGGAGAAAATCTGCGGCAACACAGCAGTCGGAGAGATCGCGGTACCCGGTCAGTGAAATATTGAGACCGGCCGGACGCTGCAGAACCGCCGGAGCGGTGAGCGCGGTCAGTTCCCTTCTGCCTGCCTCGGTTGCCAAGTCGGGATGAAAGAATATCTCGGCATGCGGGCCGGCCAGACAATCCATAATACCGAGGAGGTATTCCTCGTCTATACTTCCCGTGCGCGAAAGCCCATAGACCCGCCCGGCAACGCTCATGCGGTATCTTCTTATTATCTTCATGTTATGCGGGGCAAGCGCCCCGAAGGTGGCCCACTCAAGAAATGGCATGACTCCCCGTTTCAGGGACCGCGTTCCGGTGATAACGGAAAAAGATTCCAACGGCATTCTCACCCATCGTATCCCACGTTTCGACGCCTGCCTGCAAAGGGCCTCCAGCACGAAAGGGTGCATGTGCAGGTGATGATGACAATCCACGTGGCCGGGGCGAATCCCGGCATTCTCAATACGGTCGAATTGCGCCTCTATCTCCATCTCGATTTCCCGACGGAGACCGGGCCTTGAATATTTCAGCCATGCCTTTGCCGGGTTCTTCTCAAACAATCCTTCGCGACTCGTCAGCCCGGGGATGCGAGAATGAGGCAGAACGGCCCTGCCGTCGCAGAGTGTGGCGTGGAGGCCGACCGAGAGCTTCGGGCGTTCGAGTGCGATCCGCGCCGCTTCCTCGAAGGCATCCCCGCCGGCCATGATGCTTGCCGTTGTCAGGATGCCCCTGTCGCATGCGTCGGCGACAGCGCAGTTGACCGATGAAGACACGCCGAAATCGTCGGCGACCGTAACCAGGTAACGCATTCTTTTTCTGCCGTCAACCGGGTTCACGCTTCCCCGACTGCGTCCTTTCTTTTCGCCATAAAGGAAAAGAACTCCTTTCCCTCCCTGATCCGGCGGCTGAATTCATCCCTGTCCTGCAGCATCTCTTTGAGTATCCTGAGGATGGGGCGGGGTCTCAGGTAAAAGCGTCGATAGAAGCGTTCCACCGTTTCGAATATCTCCTCCCGCGAAAGCCCTCCGGACGTGAAGGCGGCATTCTGTATTCCTTCTCTTGTCAAGCCGTCGCCTTCTCTCGCGATCCACCCCTCCCTGATCCCCTGTGCATAGATCTCGGTGCCCGGATAGGGCGCCACAAGAGACACCTGTATGCTGTAGGGGTCAAGTTCGAGGGCAAAACGCATAGTCTCTTCCATGGTCTCAGCCGTCTCGCCGGGAAGTCCGAGGATGAACGCGCCGTGCACGAGTATGCCGAGCTCCTTTGCCGCCTTCATGAACTGGCGCGACCTTTCGACAGTGATCCCCTTCTTAACCGCATTGAGGATCTTCTGGTTGCCCGATTCGAACCCGACGGTAAGAAGTCTCAAACCGGAGTCTTTCAGAACCTTGAGCGTCTCCCCCGGCGTCGTGACGCGTGAATTGCAGGACCAGGTGATGCCCATTCCGCTGATCCTGCGTGCAATCTCCTCGGCGCGCGGGGCGTTGTCCGTGAAGGTGGCGTCGTCGAAAAAATATTCCTTCACCTGCGGGAAAAGTTTCTTTGCAAGGACCATCTCTTCATAGACATTCTCCGGGCTCCTCACCCGGTAGGCATGACCGGAAATCGTCTGGGGCCATAGGCAGAAAGTACAGCGGGCCCTGCATCCGCGGCCGGCGTAAAGAGAGAGGTAGGGGTGTTTCAGATAGCCGTTGAAATAGTTTTCGATATTCAGGTCCCGCGCATAAACGTTCGAGACGAACGGAAGGGCGTCGAGATCCTGAAGGGGCGGCCTGTCGGCTGTCCGCCTTATAACGCCGTTTGACCTGTAGGCGACGCCGTCCACTTTTTCAAAGTCCCTGCCTCCGGCGATTTCCGCCACCGCATAATCGAACTCTCCCGCAGTAACGAAATCTATCGCCTTCGAAAGTCCGAGGGTCTCCACCGGCAAGACCATGGTATGCGCTCCGACGAAACCGATACTGATGCCGCTGTAATGGGCCTTCAGCATTTCCGCCAGCGCGATATCGTTCGAGAGCGTCGGCGTGCTCGTATTGATAACGATCAGCTCGTAACCCCGGGCAAGCCGGATGACTTCCTCCCTGTCCAGGCCCGCCGGAGGCGCGTCGACCAGGCGGCTTTCCGGGATGAGTCCGGCAGGATAGGCAAGCCAGGTGGGGTACCAGAAGGAACGGATCTCGCGCCGCGCCTGGTATCTCGCCCCTGCGCCTCCGTCGAACCCTCCGTATGAAGGCGGATTAAGAAGTAATGTTCTCATTATCTCCTCTTTGAATTCCGTAGTAAACGTCCGCGCCCGGACGGGGGACCGCACTTACGGCGGTCGCTGCCGTTTTCAGCACAAAAAATAAGTACTATTGTATCAAACAGCCTCATTTTCGCAACAGGGAGCGGTGAGAAGAATGTCGAGCTTTTCCATATGCTCAAGCGCCAGGATGAGCCAGGGGGTGAAATCCCCTTCCCGCGCCCTGATAGCGTTCATAAGCTCTTCCGGTCCCGCCGCCCTGACCTCCGATATCTCGCTTCTGTCGGGCATGATCAACGTATCTTCCACGCCGTTCACTATCGTAACGGCGCATATTTCATTTTCGCTTCCGATGTCCTTATACCTCACCTTGTACCTGAATTTAAAGAGATATCTCACATCCTTGACGACCAGGCCTATTTCCTGTCTCAGTCTCCTGATCGACGCCTGCCCGTAGTCCTCTCCCCGCAGCGTATGGCTTGCAACGGTTCCGTCCCAGAATCCGGGCCAGAGTCTCTTGCTGCCGCTTCTCCGCGTCAGCAGCAGCTCTCCAGAACGATTGACGACCATCGACAGGAAAGCGCGGTGAAGGATGCCGTCACCGTCGTGACACTTCTCCTTGTCTTCCTCGCCCAGGACGTTATCATCATCATCGACAACGACAATCTGCACCACTCTTAGACCCCCTGTCAAACATGAAATCGGTCGGCACCGGACCGGCAAGCGAAGGTATCCCCGCCCGGGAAAGCGGATACCGGGTATCTTGAGGAATACATTTCCCCATGGATGGCGCATTCAGCCTTGGCAACCCGGGAGAGAGCACGTTCCCTGATGAACATCACCGCTTGCTGCCCGTCGGATCGAAGCCCTTAACTGTTTGTCTTTTTATCCGTACCACCGGCCTTATCGTCTTTCCCAGCGTCTCTCGCTATATAAAATATAGTCAACCGCAATCCTAAATGCAAGAAACTCACTATCGATATTCCCGATTTCAAAAAGAAACGTTCATCCCGCGGACCCGTTTCTCTCCCTATCTTCGAATGTGCTGCAAGCATAATTGTACCAAAATTCCCGGGAAATCTTATAATAGTCCGGTGAAAGCAAAAAAGAATCTTATCATCGTCGGCGACAGGGTCCTTCTCGACCCCGATGACAGAATGGACAGGACCACCTCAGGGCTCTATCTTCCCCCTACCGTCAAGGAAAAGGAGAAGGTGCTCGGTGGATACGTGATAAAGACAGGGCCGGGTTACGCCGTCCACGATCCTGTCTCCGAGGAGTCCTGGACCTCAGGCAGGAAGGACCTCAAATACATACCTTTGCAGGCGACGGAAGGGGATTACGCCATTTTTCTCCGCGAATCGGCGATCGAGATCGAGTTCGAGGGAAAGAAGTACCTGATCGTGCCCCATTCCGCCATCCTCGCCGTCGTCCGGACCGAGATTACCGGGATGGAAGAAACCTGATCCGCCGTCCCCCGTGAAGCAGACCCGGGTCAGCTGCCGGAATTTCCCCGTCTCTTTTTCGTGAGCAGTCCGTCGACCGACCAACGCCCTCCTCCTTTGATCATGAGGGCTATCGTGATCGCCACCACAAGGATATGATACTCGAAGCCTTCTCCGTGCTTCTGACCGAACCAGTTCATGAAAAAACCGTTTTTGAAGTGGATCATCACAACTGCCACCATCATGTTGCAGGTTACGCCGAAGGCGGCCACCCTGGTGAAAAAACCCGTGATCAGGCCGAGGGACCCGCACGATTCCGCCATGATCGCAAGAAACGCGAAGAATGCGGGAATCCCCATCTTCTCGAAGCCCCCCATCGTACCCGCGAACCCCTGACCCCCGAACCACCCGAGCATCTTTTGCGCGCCGTGCGGGAAAAAGACGACCCCGAGCAATACCCTTATAACAAAAACCGCAATATCGTTATCCGTAGCAAGCAGCCTCTTCAGCATCATACGCCTCCTCTGGTGGATATCCTGATTTCACTATACCAGAACTACCCGGAATAGCTATCCCCGCTGTTTTGACTGATTATTTCCGTCCCGCGCGCTCCCGGATACGTGCTAAAATGGTCCTTATGGACGACAACGCTTCGATCGACGAAAAGATACGTAAGATCGCCTCCGGGATCTATTCTTCCGTGACCGGGGTCCCTCCGTCATTCGACAGCAGTAGATGGATCGGCAGGGTCATGGAATGGGCGATGAATAACGACGACTTCAGGATCAGGCTCTTCCGCTTTATCGATGTACTTCCTTCCCTGAAGACTGATGACCTCGTCGTCAGGCTCCTCCATGAGTATTTCACCGGTGGGACGGACATCCCGAGGCTGATCAGCGGAGGGGTGAAGAGGATTTCGAGAAAGGGGTTTCTTCCCCACATCGCTGCAAGGGCGATAAGAAGGGGCGTCGAGTCGATCGCGAGACAGTTCATAGCCGGCAATAATCCCGAAGAAGGCCTCGGCCCGCTTCGCTCGTTGAGAGAGCAAGGCGCCGATTTCAGCATAGATCTCCTGGGTGAAGTCGTTGTAAGCGACAGGGAGGCGGCTGAATATACCTCCAGGTATTGCGCTCTCGCCGATTTCCTTCACGCAGCTTTCGGGGGGGAGAAAGCGATCGCACCCTTTGGAGGCCCCGATATC
>JBJKSM010000039.1:0-22988 GCA_046704045.1 Thermodesulfovibrionales bacterium
AAGACCTCCTTTCTAAGGCAAATTTTCTTTACTCATTGCTCGCAGGATCATCCATTGAAGCTCAACCGGCGTTGAATTCCCGCCTTCGGATACAATGGTGTCGTTTATCGCTACCGCAGGAAATGCGTTGAAAGATCTCCTTTCAGCAAACGGGATTTCAGATTTCCTGACTATATTTAGCGGCAAATCAAATTTTCTGGCAAGTTCCGTGACCACGGCATTCATACCTATTCATTGTCTACCTGGTGGCTCATCAATATACCGCTTTATCTGCACGAGGCACTTCCTTATGCGACCTTCCTTGCACCCGGATATTTACCCTTCTTCGTGACAGGACAGCAGGCGGGCGCCGGCAACGGCTCTGAATAATCCTTTTTCAGTATCTCGATGAGGTCGGGGACCAAGGCATCGACCAAGAAATAACATTTCAACCTGCCATCGACGTAAAAATCGATTACACCATACCGCCTGAGTAGTGCCAGGTGCTGAGAAACATTCGGTTGGCTGATCTCGAGAAAATCCTGGAAGTCACTCACGCATTTAACGCCTTTCATCAGTTCTTCCAGGATCTGTACCCTGACAGGATGGGCGATGATCTTCAGCATCTCGATGCGTTGTCTGATAGAACTCATTCTTGCACCTCCTTTATATGCGCTGATAATTATATAACTATGTTTGCATAGATTGTCAACAGAAAAAACAGGAGCCTCTTCCGGAATAAAAGAATCCTATTCTTCTTTGCCGGAGCGGCATCCTTGATTCGATAAACAGAACGGTCATTATGAATTCTATTTGTGCATATCTTTATGGATATAGTTGCAGGACGAGCCTGTCTGACAAGAATGCCTATTAGAACTCAGAGGTCAGATTGGGCCGAAGGCTTTTTCAATGCCCCTTATTTTCATCCAGGAAACCGCTACCCCGCCTCAATATGATTCCGAAGATCTGGGGACGCCAGACGGCATTGACGAATGCAACAGTTTCCCTTAGTATATCGGTATCCTTGCATAAGGCATGGAGGGATGGATGACAAAATCAGTCTTGATAGAAAAGGTTGCTGAAAAGGTGAAGGATCTCACGGCAACTCAGACCGAGATGATTGTTGATACCATATTTGAGAGCATGAAGGCTTCTCTCCTCAAAGGAAACGAACTACAAGAAGAAGCCGTTGGAAGAAATGATCGAAAGATACCGGACCGAATATACCGAGCACAAAGACTACTACCAGAAGGCAAGGGACAAATCCATTTTCAAGCATCTCTATGCCTTTTTTGGAGAGAATGCATTGCTGTCGGATGTAGAGGAAAGGGTCGGCGGCTACGGACATTATCGGAAGGCCGAGAGTGCTCAGATGGCGACAATACTGAAAGAGCTTGGCTTGCTTCGAAGGATGTTCAATGTGGCTCGAAAGCAGTGGAAGTGGAAGATCGGCAATCCTGTTTCGGACATCGAATTGCCGAAGGTGCGCAATGAGCGTGTGCGCTATTTGTCAGAGGCCGAACACAAGCGTCTTTTTGAGGCGCTTGAGAAATGCGAACAGAAGTGGCTTAAGCCTCTGGTGATCATCGCGATGCATACGGGGTTGAGGCTTACCAACCTCTGTGAACTGAAGTGGTCCGAGGTCAATCTCTTCAGCAATATGATCACCATAGAGGCCGAGGCCATGAAGAACGACGACTATCTTGGCATGCCGCTGACCGGCCGCGCTGTGCAGGTCTTGAAGGAACTGCATAAAACGCCATGCATCTCAGGGCACGTCTTTCATGACAACGGCGTAAAGCTCTATGACCGAAAGCTCCAGCGGGCCTTCAGTGACGCGCTGATGAAGGCAAAGATTGAGAACTTTCACTTCCATGACCTGAGGCACACGTTCGCAAGCTATCTGAGACAAAAAGGCGTGGACCTGCACTCGATATCGAAGCTGCTCGGCCACAAAGATTTGAGGATGACGAAGAGGTATGCTCATCTCAATGTTGATAGTCTCAGGAGGGCCGTCTCGGTGCTGGAGAGAGAATCTGGTCACATTTTGGACACAGTTGAAGGGGAAAAGGAGGCCGCAAGCTCCGTAACCCCTTGATTTTATGGCGGTCCCAACGGGAATCGAACCCGTGTTTTAGCCTTGAGAGGGCCACGTCCTAGACCGCTAGACGATGGGACCTTTTTAAAAAAGTGAATAGTGAAAAGTGAGTAGTGAATGGAAAACTGCTTAAGAGATTCAGCATTTCCAATAAGCGTTGTTCACTGCTTACCCTTCTCACCGATAACTGTCGTTATGGCTGGGGAGAGAGGATTCGACCCCCTATAAGCAGATCCAGAGTCTACCGTCCTGCCATTGGACGACTCCCCAATATTCAATTATTTCCACCACTTACGAAACATTTCACTATACCATAAACCGTCAAAAACGGTCAATAAAAGGCATGACATAAAATATCGATGTAAAACCGCCCCCTCTTTTTTTTGAATTGCCTTTAAGGGGAACATTCATTTAAGATAGATGAAATTTATTTCACTCTTTCATTTTATGATTATTAAGCGCTTTTTGATCATCGCCCTGATAAGCATCGTCGCGTCTTTCAGCCTCCTGTTATATATCGTAGCCAAAAAAGAAACGGCACTCCTTGAAATGGCCGACTCGAACAAATCCCGCATATATGCCGAATCCGTTGCAACGGCGATCAAGAATGCGATGGCGACCGGCGCTCCCGGGACCGCCATGAAGATCGTAAAAGACCTGAACGACAAAGGCGATATGAAAGTGGCGGTCTTCAGATACGACGGATCGCTCGCCTTTGGGGACGGTTACAGGAACCATCTTGGCAACGCTCCTGCGACGCAGAGGGGAGGATATACCGCTCACAGCAACGAGGCTTTTTTCCTCTACCCGCTCATCAATGAGTCCAGCTGCCACCGGTGCCACTCAAGGGACAGAGAGGTCATAGGGACCGTGGCCGTCCGGATACCCGCCAACGATTCCGAAGTCGGCGTCGCGCACGTCGGGAAGAATTTCGTCCTCTTCGGCATTCTGCTCGTTTTTTCGGCTTCGTTCGCCGTCTTTATCGTTGCCAAAAGGATGCTTCTCGATCCGATCATGGTTATCTCCCGCGGCGTCGTGGCCGTTAAAAAGGGGGATCTCGATTACAGGATAACCCTCTCCAGAAAGGATGAATTGGGAGACCTGGCCCTTACCTTCAACCAGATGGCCGAGACGATAGAAAAGGCCCATCTCCACATGGAACAGGCGATCCGCCTGAGGACGACCGAACTGCGGGTGGCCGCGGAATTGCCGTCAAAGGTCTTCAAGGGGAACCTCCCCCTCAAGGACGTCATGGAAAAGTTCCTCGATGCCATAATAGGCAAGATGGGATATGAATTCTCGACCCTCTGCCTTGTGGACAAGGAGACGGGCGCTCTCTCCCAGGAATTCAGGAAGGGACTCGCCGAAGGGCTCTGCGCTTCCAGTCTGTCGCTCGCCGGCGACCATCCCCTTGCAAGGGCGGTTCGGGAAGCTGCGGCGACGGTGAAGCAACGGCGCGACATCGGCGGTCCGGAAGGCTGCACGCACCTTGCCGTCATACCGATCCTTTCCCGCCAGAGGGAGAGGTGCCGCGGGATACATCTCTGCGGTTATGACAGCTGCCCGGCCTTCGCGAGCGACGACGACCGGTGCTGGCTGATACCGAACACGTTCTGCAGGAGCCCCCAATGTGTCGCTGGAAAGGAAAAGATATACGGCTGTCTCCACTGCAAGGCGTTCCCTGTCATGGGGGTCCTGATCGCCGGCAGGAACGGCGAAATAGCCAAGTCTTCCCTGCATTCTCTCGAAGTGCTCGCCTCCGAGATAAGCTCTGCCATCGAAAACCAGAGGTTCATCGAGGCAAAAAAAGAGGACATCGACAAACTGATAAAGCTTCATGACATCTCTGTCAGGTCCCTGCAGAGCCCCGACACGCCACTCGCGAAATCTGTCGTATCCGCCGCAACGGCCTTTTCCGGGATCGATGCCGCGATCCTCTGGCAAAACGGAGGAGACGGGAATTTATACTTCAAAGACGCCTCGAATATCGACATCCCGCTGGTGCCGGAATCGCTCCGCATAGCAGACACATTTATAGGAAAGGCCGTTGCGGAGCAGCGCCCCGTGGAAACCACTGACATGGCCCTTGTGGACTGCCTCGGCGCCGTAATCGGCCGCCACGGATATTTGTATGCAGCTGCGGTTCCGTTGAAATTCAAGGAAACCGTCTTCGGATGCATCTCCATCTTCAAGGAAAGGGATTTCAGGATGTCCGACTCCGAAAAGGCGTTCACCCTCCTCTTCGCCAACCAGGCGGCGGCGGCGATGAACACATCCGAGCTCTTTGCATCGCTCAAGACGGAAAAAGAATTTTCCGAAGCCATATTCAACTGCGCTGCAAGCGGAATACTTGTCCTCGACAACGCAGGGAGAGTGCTCAAGATCAACGGCGCCGGGGCGGAGATACTGCGGACACGTATCGAGGAGATCGTCGGCAGAAACATCACCGACCTGTATCCCGGCGCAGCGGCGTTCCTCGCAGTCGACGAGAGACTGGGAAGGGAAGTCGCGCTCTCTTTTCCCGATGGAAGCGGCGCTCCGATCGGCTTCAACAGTTCGCCTCTCCGGCGGGTGTCGGAGGGGATGGAGGGGACCATCGTTCTTTTCAGGAATATGACCGAGATCAAACGGCTGCAGGAGGAGCTCAAGAAAAAGGCCCATTTCCAGACCATGACCAAAGTGATATCCGGCGTCGCCCACGAGGTGCGGAACCCCCTCTTCGGCATATCCTCGATAGGACAGATACTCGATCGCGAACTCGATTCCCCCCAGCACAAGGCGCTCATCCAGGCGATGCTGAAGGAGACGGACCGCATGAAACGCCTGATAGATGAGCTCCTTCTCTACACGAGACCGGCCAAGCTCGATATCAGGAAGGTCGACATCGGGCCGCTGTTCGATGAGCTGAAGGCGTACGTACGGGCAAAAAGGGAAGTCGTCGATTTTTCGGGGCAGATAGAGCCGCTGCTGTCGGTAAATGCCGACAGGGACAAGCTCATACAGGTCCTATTGAATCTCCTGAATAACGCCATCGATGCGGCGCGAGACAGGATAGAGATAACTGCCGGGATTTCACGGGACCGGCTGGTCATCACCGTCTCGGATGACGGGCCGGGCATAAGAGAGGACGACATGGGCCACGTATTCGACCCTTTCTTCACCACGAAAAAAGGAGGGACCGGCCTCGGCCTCCCGATCTGCCGGAAGATCATCGAAGACCACGGCGGGGAAATAGATCTGCAGAGCACCCCGGGAGAAGGAACTACGGCAACGATCGTCTTCGCCGCGCCGTCATGACGGCGGAGGCGCGGTTCCCCTATGCCCTCTTCAGTATCTCCTCCGCCATCGATGTGATCGGCAGCGCGTTGTCGGCCGCACCGGTCTCGACGGCGGCGCGCGGCATGCCGAAAATGGCTGACGTCGCCTCGTCCTGAGCAAGCGTTACAGCGCCTTCCTCCTTCATTTGCCTCATCCCCGCAGCCCCGTCGGTTCCCATGCCGGTCAATATGACACCTATCGAGCGACCGCCGAACGCCTTCGCAACGGAAGAAAACAGCACGTCGACGGAGGGCCTGTGGACGGCGCTCACTGGTTCGATGCCCAACCGTATGCGGCGCACGCCGTCACCGTGCCCCGGGATGTTCCTGACCGTCATGTGAAGGCCGGCCGGAGCTATGAAAACGATGCCGGGCTTGACGATGTCTCCTTCCTCCGCCTCCTTCACGCGGACGGCGCAAAGCGCATCCAGCCTTCTTGCCAGCGGTCCCGTAAAACCGTGCGGCATGTGCTGCACCACCAGGACGGCAAAGCTTATACCCTCCGGGAACTTTGGCAGGAGCATCTGCAGCGCCATCGGCCCCCCTGTCGAGGCCCCGACCGCGACCGCGTCCACCAGGCCCCTTGTCTCAATGGCCCGGAGGGCCATGGCGCTGGCGCCTAACCTGAGAGGCCTGCTGCCGGCTATCGACTTTATCTTCGAGGTAATCTCCCGCGCAAGATCGAAGAAGTCCATCATCCCCGTGGAAGACTTGTCGACAAAGTCCATTGCGCCCAGCTCCAGCGCCTTCAGCGTGAGATCGGCGCCCTGCCGGGTAAACTGGGAGAGCATGAGCACAGGCGTGGGGCGGCTCTCCATAATGAGCCTCAGCGTATCCAGTCCGTCCATGCCGGGCATGATTACATCGAGGGTTATTACATCCGGGGTGAGGAGCATGACCTTTTCTATCGCCTCTTTCCCGGACCGGGCGGCGCCGACCACCTCGATCCCCGGGTCTTCATCGAATATCCGGAGAAGCGCCTTTCTCACAAAGGACGAATCGTCCACGACAAGGACCCTGATCTTATCCACGGC
Source organism: Thermodesulfovibrionales bacterium (assembly GCA_046704045.1). Taxonomy (GTDB): domain Bacteria; phylum Nitrospirota; class Thermodesulfovibrionia; order Thermodesulfovibrionales; family UBA6898; genus JAWOKY01. The sequence continues at coordinate 6,429 of JBJKSM010000039.1, forward strand.
GGATACCCCCGCCGCCGTCTGCCGGAAGCGGGCTGCTCACCGTGCGGGGCTTTCTCTTTTCAGGCGGCCTAAACTCTGTCCGGCGGCCGCGCGCACTTCCTCGTCCGGGTCGGAGAGCATCCGGGACAGCGTCTCTGCGGTCCTCCTGAGATGAACCGAGCCGAGTGCCAGCGCCGCCTCGGTCCTTACCCCGGGGTCCCCGTCATCCGCGAACTGAAAGAGCGCCTTGCCCTCTCCGATCAGGGAAAGTACCTTGGCGAGAACCTGCCTGTGGGGGCCCGAGGAGTTTTTCATCTCATCGACGATGCTGCATACCGCCCTCCGTCCTATCCACAGAAGCCCCTCTGTGGCATATTCCTGAAGGTTTTCATCTCTCATCGCCTCGATGAAAAAGGGAAGCGCCGCAACGTCCCCCGACCAGCAGAGGGAGATAAAGGCCGGCTCCTTTATCTCCGGGTCCGGCGATTCGATCATCGCGATCAGCGCTGCGACGAGGCCTATGAAATATTCCGGCTGGGGCCTTACACCCTCGCGTTCGGCGATCTTTACGATCGCCTTCAGCGCGGGCGCGGCCGGGCCGTTGTCGTCGAAGCAGGAAGCCAGATATCTGATGGAATACCTGTTGCCGGCTTTTTCGAGAGCGGCAATCGCGTTCTCGCGATATTCCTCCCTGCCGAGGCATTCGTAAAGCAGACCGAGAGCTTCCTCTCCCCCTATCTCCCCCATTGCATGAATCGCCGCCATCGCAACCCATGGTTCGTCATCGAGCGCGTTGCCGAGCAGACCGAGTGCCCTCGTGTCGCCAATCCTGCCCATCGCCTCGGCAGAGGCCGCCCTGACATTGACGTCTTCGTCCCTAACCGCGACGAAGAGGAGCGGCAGTGCTTCTCCGGCCGCTATCTCGCTCAGGATATTTACGGCAAAAAGCCTTACCTCCGGGTCCGCATCCCGCAAAAGACAGGCAAGCGACGGGAAGGACCTCGGGCCGAGCTCCCTGTATACCTCCATAGCGGTGTTGCGGGCGTCGGCGTTTCCGTGGTTTCTGACGCCCTCTTCGAGGTCGCCCAGGTATCGGTCTTCGGGTTCGGCCGCCAGCTCGGCAATCGCCTTCTTCCGGCTCCACCAGTCCTGTCGTGCAAGACGGCCCAGCAGTCCAGGTTCTTCCGCCATCATGGCGTACACCTCTTCTTCATCCATCCGCCCGAGCCGGGTGCACCGGATGCGTATTATGCACGGCGGCCTTTACGATATTTTTTCTGTACACGATTATACCGCCGATGTACTCGGGGACAAATAGATTCGTTTTCTGGATAAGGCTCTCGGAAGAGCCGATGAAGAGATATCCCCTGTCGGCCAGGACCTGGTGCAGGTTCCGGACTATCTTCTCTATCGCCTCATCGCTCATATAGATCAGGACGTTCCTGCAGAATATGACGTCGATGTCCTCCATGCCCGAAAAAGACGCTTCATCGAGGATATTCCCGTGGACAAACCCGACGTTTCTGGTGAGCGACCTGCGCAGGGTGTAGCTCCCGCCCTCCACGGTGAAGTACTTGTCGACAATCCCCCTGTCGCCGTTGAGCAGCCTGAACGAATTCCCGGCGTAACGCGCAACGCCGGCCTTCTCCAGGGCACCCTTGTCGATGTCCATGCCCGTTATCCTGACATCCCAGTCCCATGCAAAAAGGCCGTTCTCCTGTAGAATGATATTGAGGGAATAGGGCTCTTCGCCGCTCGAACATGCGAGGGAGAGGACCCTCAGCATATTCTGCTTCCTTTTTTGTCTTTCTCTTTTTATCTCCTGCAGAAGCCCGGAGAAAACATCGAGCTGCGCCTTCTCCCTGAAGAAATAGGTCTCGTTGTTCGTGATATGCGAAGCAAGCCGCAACAGTTCCTCCCCCGTCCCGTCGGAAATCACGTGGTTGTAATAATCGCGGTAGCTCTTGAGTCCGAGGATGCTCAGCCGGTGGGAGACCCTCGTGTGGAGCGTCAGCCGCTTGTCTCCCTTGAGCATGATGCCGAACTCCTTCCGCACCAGGTCCCTCAGGAGGATGAATTCCCCCTCAGTCATGAAGTCGTTTTTTGAGAAGTTGGTCATGGCGCCGGCCGGTTCTGCCCCGCCTGCCGGATCTCCGGCATCAGGCCCCGATCCCCTGTATCGCCCTGAACGCCTCGCAGGTCATGCAGTTGCGGAGCTTGGACCTGAAGTCGCCCTGCTGGCTCCCCTTGCACCACGTACCGGAGATGAGCCAGCATCTCTCTTCTTCGGCGTTATAGGCGGGGCATTTCTGTCTCGAATTCGAGGGGCAGGAAAGGATGTCCCAGCACCGCCTGTCGCCGTTGGAATGTATCTTGAAGTTGCTTATCGAATACTGAAGATTTTCCACCTGGAAAAGGGTGTCCTCCGATATCGTCACCATGTCTCTGGAGAGCCTCAGGTTTTCCCCCGATATCTGGCCCATCCCCTCCATCGCCCTGACGATCGTTTCTCCCCCGAGTTTCTGCTCTGCCGTTGCGCCCGCTACATTCTGTGTCATGGTGCGCATTATCTCGGCAGCCTGCACGATCTGCCTCGTGCCGCCAACCTGTTCCTTTACGGCAAGCCCCACTTCGCGGACGATGTGCTTCATCCGCTCCACCGCTTCCCTGATCTGCCTGCCGCCTACGGACTGTTCCTTCGCGGCGATATTGACTTCCTGTACCATCCTGTTCATCCGTTCGAGCGAGACCCTGATCTCGCCGGCGCCGCTCACCTGCTCCTTGACCGCGCCCGCAACCTCATCCGTGGCGGCGTTCATGTCTACCACGTATTTCATCACCTGTTCTATCGCCTTGTCCAGTTCGGAGGCCGATTTCGCGATCCCCTGGACCACATCGGAGCTCTCCTTCATCGAATGGATGATCTCCGTAAATGCGTCCCTGCTGCTTTCGGCAAGCGCTATTCCGCCCTTGCCGGCCCGGTAGGTTTCTTCCGTCGCCTTGATGGCGGTCCCGGTCTCGCTCTGGACCTGCCTGATCACTCCGCCGATCTCTTTCGTAGCCTCCATAGATCTCTCGGCCAGTTTCCGTATCTCCTCCGCGACCACGGCAAAGCCCCTTCCCGCGTCGCCGGCGCGCGCAGCCTCGATCGCGGCGTTCAGGGCAAGGAGGTTCGTCTGGTCGGCAATCTCGTCGATCACCTCAACGATCGACCCGATCTCTTCGGATCGTTTCCCGAGATTCCGGATGATCTCCATCGTCTTTTCCGTGGTTCTCCCGATATCCTGGAGACTCTCGATGCTCCGGTAGATCGCCTTGCCGCCTTCTTCAGCCTCGCTGTAAGTGTTCCGCGCCAGCCTGTCGGCCCCATCTATCCTGCCGGCCACCTCCTTCACCGTCCGCGTCATTTCCTCGATCGTGCCCGATGTTTCCATCACCATGTTCCTGAACGATTCGGTGTTCCGCGCGATCTGCTCGATCGATGAAAGCAGGTTCTCGACGGTCAGGGAGGTCTCGCTCACCGACTCGGTCATGGAAGAAGTATTTTTTGCCGTCTGATCGACGGAAGTGAGCATCTGTTCTACCGTCGCCGATGCCGCCTCGACCGATGCCGCCATGACCTCGCCGCTTTTCCCCACCTGCTCGATGGAGGCAGCCATCTCGTTGATCGTTGCCGAAGTCTCGTCAACGTTGGCGGCAAGGGCTTCCGTGCTCTTCGCCACCTGCGAAATCGATACCGCCATCTCCTCCATCGAAGAAGTCGTCTCGTCCGTTGCAGCGGCCTCCTCCTGCGCCGATTGAGTAATCTGACCAGCGCTTCGAACGACCTTGTCCGCCGACAGCGCCACATGGTATGACGCCTTCAGCGACTCGCCGACGAGCCTTCTGAGGTTGTTCATCATCCTGTCGAAGGAACCGGCGAGGCTGCCGATCTCGTCGGAGCTCCCGACCGTCAGTTTCTGCGTGAGATCGCCTTCGGCTGTTCTGCCGGTCGCCGCGGCAAGACGGGCTATGGGAGCGGTGATGCTGCGGGTGATAAGAATGCCGATGACAATCGCCAGCGCGAGGGCAGCTGCAAAGATGCCGGACATGAGGGCCGTCATCTTTCGCGTCGTGTCGTTGACGGACTTTGTCAGCCCGCTCATGCGACTGTATCCTTCACTCGCAAAATCATTCGCGGTTTTTTCCATCCTGCGGATCGAGTCCTTGTGCAGGCTCATCGCCTCGTTGCCGGCCTGCGGGGTCGTTATCTTTCCCGCCCGGACCATCGCGTACACGCTGTTGAACCCGGCGCTGTACTCGGCCAGCTCCCCTTTCATGGTCTGTACGGTTTCCCTGTCCCGGGGCAGCGTCGCCGCCTGTTCGAGTTTACCGATCTCGCCGGAAAGTTCCTCATTCGCCTCGTGCCATTTGTCAAAATAATCCTGTCCGGTCTCAGCCGGGTCGATATTGAGGAAGGTGTCTTTCTCAAACCTCCTGAGATCGAGAATAAGGGCATGGGCCCGGGCCGAGTGCTCCGCGATCTCCGCGTTGCCGCCGAGCGTTCGCAACACCACGTACGAAACCGAATAGAGTCCCCAATATCCCGACGCGCCGAGCACGATCAGCAGAAGCATCACGAAGCCGAACCCGAGCCCGAGTCGCAAGCCTATTTTCATATCCTTCAACATTTTCTCCTCCTCATAAAAACGCCCGGCGTCATTATTTTTTTACAGAGTCTTGCTTACGACGAGTTCGCCGTAAAAGTCGCACTCGCGGCAATTGTGGATTTTGAGGGCATAGGTGCCCTGCACCCTGCCGCCGCACATCGTCCCGGCCACGAGATAGCACACCCTGCCGCCCTTGGGATAGGCCGGACAGTCCGCCGTCGCGTCTTTTCCGCACTTCTTGAATTCCCAGCAGTTAACTTTCTTCTCCATATATACCCGCCTCCTTGCCTCCTTCATTCAATTCGATTTTTTCCCGCCTCAGCAGTTTTTCGAGATCGAGAAGGATGATGAGTCTTTCCCTGAGTTTCGCCACCCCGGTGATATAATCCGTATCGACTTCAAGCACTTCTCCGGGCGCCTCCTCGACGGAAGCAGCCTTCACTTTAATCACGTGGGAAACGGCGTCCACGAGAAGGCCTATCACCTTGCTGCCGACCTCCGTGACTATAATCCTCGACGTCTTTCCCGGGTCCCCGGCGGAGAGTTTCAGTCTCTTTCTGAGGCTGAGCACCGGCAGGATCCTGCCCCGCAGGTTGACGACGCCCTCCATGTAAGAGGGTGAATTCGGCACCGTCGTGATCCCGCCAACCCTCACGATCTCCCGGACCTGCCGGATCGGGACGCCGTATTCCTCGCCGAGGCTGAACGTTACGAGATGGAAATCCCCGTGCTCCTCCTTCACATCCGGGAGGATATCTTCAGGAAGTCCCGAAGCGGGCAGATGTATGTCAGACATGTCTTTCACCCCTCATTTTTCCCTCTTCACCGCGTCATTGTTCAGCAACGACAGGACGTCGACGATCAGGACGATCCTGCCGTCGCCGAGGATCGAGGCCCCCGAGATGCCATCGGACCTGCCGAAGGCGTCGTCGAGGGGCTTGGTTACGATCTCCTGCTGTCCTCTCAGCCCGTCGACCGCAAGGGCGAGCGTTTTTTCAGCCCTGCCCACGATCACCAGGTAAAATTTTTTCCCCCTGCGTCCTTCCAGCCCGAAGAATTCGCCGAGCCTCACCACCGGCATCACCCTCTCCCTGAACCGTATTACCTCACGGTTGTTGATGATGTGTATATCCTCTTCCCTCGCCTTTATGCTCTCGTCGACGGCGCTCATGGGGATCGCATAGACCTCTCCGGCCGCCTCCGCCATCAGGGCCGGGATGATCGTCAGGCTCAGGGGGAGTTTGACGGTAAAGACAGAACCCCGTCCTTCGACGCTCTCCACCAGGATCTGGCCGTTCAGCCTCCCGATGTTCCTGCTCACCACGTCGAGTCCGATGCCCCTACCCGACAGATCGGTCGCCTCATCCCTTGTCGAGAATCCGGCTGAAAAGATGATGGGCGCTATGCTGTCGCCGTCGAGCTGATCGTCGGCTCCGATCAGTCCCCTCTGGATCGCTTTCGTCCTCACCTCCCCGGCGTCTATCCCTTTTCCGTCGTCCCCCACCCGAACGATGATTTGACCTGATTCCTGCGCGGCGGAGAGCGTGACCTCACCCTGGCGTTCCTTGCCCCTTCTCAGCCTTTCCCCGGGCGTCTCGATACCGTGATCGATCGCGTTTCTGATCATATGAAGGAGCGGCTCTTCGAGCTCGTCGATGACGGTCTTGTCGAGTTCGGTATCTTCCCCTTCAAGGACGAGCCTCACTTCCTTTCCCTGCGACTCCGAGAGGTCGCGAACCATTCTGCGGAATTTGCCGAAAACATTGCCGACAGGAAGCACCCTCGCCTTCATGATGCACTCCTGCAGTCCCGAGATCGTCTTTCCCATGAGCTCAAGCCCGTTTTGCAGCTCCTTCGCAAGAGACTTCTGCGGCAGCGCCTGGCGTATCGCGGACTCTGTACGGTTCAGCCTTGTCTTTGCTGTCAGGAGCTCGCCGGCAAGCTCCAGGAGGGAATCGAGTCTCTTGAAGTCGACCCTGATCGTGTCGGTTTTCGCGCCGAGGTACGACGCATGATCGACCCTCTTTGCCCCGCCCCGCGATTCCCCCGAAAACCTTATGAGCGCGAGGGTCTCGTCGGTGAGGTCCGGCTGCGCCGACGGATCATTCCCGATTTTCACGAAAGTCCTTCTCAGCACGTTTGCGCTTTCGAGGAGGAGATCGAGCATCCATCCGGGGCCGACATCGCCGTCGCACGTTTTCTTGAGGACCTCCTCCACGTGATGAACATATCTCTTCAGGGATTCGAAGCCCATCATGGCCGAATTACCCTTGAGCGTGTGGAGCGCGCCGAGCGCCGCGATGAGCTGATCCTTGTCGCGGCCGTTACTTTCGAGTGACAGCAGCGCGCCGTCGAAGGCGTTCAGATGGTCCCCGGCATCATCCAGGAAATCGCGTATGAGATCGGAATATTCCATCCCTGCCTTTGCGTCACTCGACCGCCGCGGCAAGAAACGGCGGCTTCTTTGCGAGCACTTTTTCGATCAGCTCATAAAGCGTGGGCGGCTTGAAGGGCTTTACAATGTAACCCCAGGCACCGAGTTTCAGGGCCCGAAGGGTATCCTCCTCTCCTCCCTCGGTGCTGATGACTATGATCGGTATCTGCCGGTAGATGTTTTCCTTCCTGATTTTTTCCATGAATTGTATGCCGTTCATCACCGGCATGTTGACGTCGAGAAGAATCACGTCGAAGTTGCTCTCGCGTGAAAGCACGTCGAGCGCTTCGAGGCCGTTCATGGCGTCAACTATGCGGCAGCCGCTGTACTTGTTCAACACAAGCCGGTACATCGAATGGATGAGTTGTGAATCGTCTACGATCAGCATCTTGTTTAACTCTGCCATATCTTCTCCTTTTTCCCGATAGATCGGCACTAACTGCGCGCATTGGCAAGCGGGACGATTATGCCCAGGGAAGCGACTTTCGAAATGAGGTTCGGGACTTCGATAGGTTTTTCGTAGTAATGGAAAGCCCCCCGCCTGTACGCATCCTCCTTTATCGTATCCGATCCATAGGCGGTCATGATGATCACCTGCGTCCCGGGATTCAGCTTTTTTATGTAGCTGAGCAGTTCCAGCCCTTCTACGCCGTACATGCCGCTCAGCCGTATGTCGGCTATCACCAGATCGAATGTATACCTGGCAAGCGCCTCTTCGGCCTCCTCGATCCTGCTGCTTGTGATAACGGTCGTATCCCTGGTGCTCAGCAGATGCGAGAGGGTCAGCAGGATAGTCGGCTCGTCATCGACAATAAGAATTTTTTTCATTCACACCTCCTTTCATGAGTTACGTTGGTTCGCAAGCGCCGTGCCAGAAAACCATGGACGGAAAGACTCCGGATGGATGCTGAACTATCTGTCTTTGCGCGATTTCCAGGAGAAAACAATTTCAGGTCAGGCGAAAAGACGCGGGGACATTCCGGAAGATGAGCGAAAACCGGACGGCGCGACCGAAAACCGGTCGGCAGATGCATCTCAGAGGTTATAAAGCTTTATCTTCTCGTTGAGCGTGGACCTTGCCACTCCGAGCAGCTGGGCGGCCCTTGTCCGGTTGCCGTTGGTCATGAGGAGAATCCGGCGTATGTGGAGCTGTTCCATCCCGATCAGGGTGGTGGGCTCATCCCGGGCGTCCTCCTGTGAGGGGAGAATGAAGTGCCCGACCGAGATCTGCCCGCCCCGGCAGAGGATGGCGGCACGCTCGATCACATTCCGCAGCTCCCGCACGTTGCCCGGCCATGGATAGGAGCATAGAAGGTCAAGGGCCTCCGCCGTAAAGCCGCTTATCTCCCTCTTTGCCAATGTCTTCCTGATCTCGTCGAGCAGAAATTCCGCGATGACGGGAATATCTTCGCCCCTTCTCCTGAGCGGCTCGATGGTAAGTGGCATCACATTCAGCCTGTAGTACAGGTCTTCCCTGAAGGAGCCCTCCTTCACCAGTGCAACGACGTTCCTGTTCGTCGCGGCGATGACGCGAACGTCTACAGGGATGTCCCGCGTGCCGCCGAGGCGTTTCAGTGTTTTGCTTTCAAGCACCCTGAGGATCTTTGCCTGGGCGTTGCCGGGCATGTCCCCTATCTCGTCGAGAAAGAGCGTGCCCCCGTCGGCGAGCTCGAAGAGCCCCTTCTTAGTCTTTTTCGCGTCGGTGAAGGCGCCGGCCTCGTAGCCGAACAGTTCGCTCTCGACGATATGTTCGGGAATGGCCGCGCAGTTGATATCGATAAAGGGTTTGTCGCGTCGCCCGCTCAGCTCATGAATGTTCCTTGCCACGAGTTCCTTGCCCGTGCCCGTTTCGCCCTGGATGAGAACCGTGGTCGCCGAATTGGCCGCAAGCAGGCTGATCATATGGATCAGGCCCTGCGTCGCCATGCTCCGTCCGACAATGGGATATGGCGACTCCCGGTAAAGCGACGCCTCCTGTCGTATCTGTTTTATCCCGAGGCTCTTTTCGACGATGACGGCGAGCTCGTCCATGTCTATCGGCTTCTGGAAATAATACTCCGCGCCGAGTTTCATGGCCCTCACCGCCTCCCCTATTTCGCCGTATCCGGTCATTATGATCACGGGGATTTCAGGGGATGTCTTCTTTATTCCGGTCAGGACATCTATACCGTGGAGGTCCGGGAGCCTCAGGTCGAGGATGACCGTATCGGGTATCTCCCTGAGCGCCGTCTCCATGCCTTCCCCGCCCTTCGTCACATGGAGGACGCCGCAGCCCTTCTTTTCAAAAAAAGTCCTGAGTGCGAGGCCGATCGTTTCATCGTCTTCTATGATCAGGAGGAGCGGTTTCACCCCCGGCCCTTCTCCTTCGCATCGAAGAGCGTCTTCACCTCGTCCATGAGTTCGTTGATATCCTTGAACTGGCGGTAGACCGACGCAAACCTTACGTACGCCACTTTGTCGAGGTCCTTCAGCGCAGACATGATCTCTTCCCCTATCCATGAACTCTGGACCTCCCTGACGCCGAGGCCCGTCAGTTTCTTCTCGATGGCCTCGACGATAGCATCGATCCTGTCGGTGCCGATCGGCCTTTTCTTGCAGGAGATGAGCAGGCCGTCCCTGATCTTGGAGATGTCGAAGGGCTCCCTCCTGCCGTCCTTCTTGACGACCATCGGCACAACGTCCTCTACCCGCTCGTACGACGTGAACCGTTTGCCGCACCTGAGACACTCCCTCCGGCGGCGGATGGCGCTTCCCTCCCTGCTCGTCCTCGAGTCTATGACCTTGTCTTCAACATTTTCACAGAAAGGACATTTCATAGGAAAGTGTCAGTGTCAGTGATCGGAGGCGGCAGAGACACTCTCGGGAATATTGCATGAGGCACTGACCTCTCTCTTATTAATTCAAGTATCATGTCTTCAGAGGACCGACACTGACACCGGTCACCACACTATTCCCTGTATATGGGGAACGCATCGCAGAGCTTTTTCACCCTTTCGGCGTTCGCACGGATCGCCTCGGGTTCCTTGCTGTTATTGATCACCGCGGATATCAGGTCCGCTATCTCGACCATCTCCGCGGGCCCCATCCCGCGCGTTGTAATACCGGGCGTTCCGAGGCGTATCCCGCTGGTTATGGCAGGTGGTCTCTCGTCATACGGTATCGCGTTCTTGTTGACGGTTATGCCTGCCTTGTCGAGCGCGTCTTCGGCTTCCTTGCCGGTAACGCCCTTGCCGGTGAGGTCAACGAGCATCAGGTGATTGTCCGTCCCGCCGGAGATAATCCTGAACCCCCTCCTGATCAGCTCTTCGGCGAGCGTCCCGGCGTTTTCGATCACAGACTGCTGATATCTGCGGAAGTCATCGCCCATGGCCTCTTTCAGCGCAACTGCCTTTGCCGCGATCACGTGAACCAGCGGCCCTCCCTGGATCCCGGGGAATATCATCTTGTCGATCGCCTTCGCGTATTCGGCCCGGCACATGATCATGCCCCCGCGCGGCCCCCTGAGCGTCTTGTGCGTCGTAGTGGTCACGAAGTCGGCGTAAGGCATCGGGGAGGGATGGAGCCCGGCGGCGACAAGACCTGCGATGTGGGCGATGTCGGCAAGAAGATAGGCGCCCGCCTCCTTTGCGATGTCGGCGAAGGCGGCGAAGTCGATAGTCCGCGAATATGCGCTTGCTCCGACAACGATCATCTTCGGTTTCTCGGCGGCGGCAAGCCTTCCGATCTCGTCGTAGTCGATGTATCCTTCCTTGTTCACGCCGTACGAGACGTTGGCATAAAGGGAGCCGGAGAAGTTCACCGCAGCTCCGTGAGAAAGGTGCCCTCCGTGGCTCAGTCTCATTCCGAGGATCTTGTCCCCGGGTTTCAGGACGGAAAAATATACCGCCATGTTCGCCTGGGAACCCGAATGGGGCTGGACATTGACGTGCTCGGCGCCGAAGATCTGTTTCGCCCTTTCGATCGCCAGATTTTCGACGATATCGGCGTACTCGCAGCCGCCGTAATACCTCCTGCCCGGATATCCCTCGGCGTATTTGTTCGTAAAGATCGATCCCTGCGCTTCAAGCACCGCGCGGCTGACGTAATTTTCCGACGCTATGAGCACGATCTTTTCGTGCTCTCTGTCCTTTTCCCTCCGCATCGCCTCCCAGACTGCGGGGTCGACTTCCTTCAGGCTATCGCTTTCCATCGGCGTTCACGTTTCCCTCTATGATTTTTATCTTCTGCAGCCTTCTGAGGTGTCTTTCTCCTTCAAACGGCGTCGACATCCACGTCTTTACGATCTCGGCCGCAAGGTCCCTTCCTATGATCCTCCCTCCCATGACGAGGATGTTCGCATCGTTGTGGAGGCGGCTCATCCTGGCCGAGAAGAGGTCGTTGCAGAGCGAAGCCCTGACGTTGGGGAATTTGTTGGCGACCATGGACATGCCGATGCCCGTGCCGCAAATGAGGATGCCCCTTTCGATCTCCCCGGAGGAGACAAGGCCCGACACTTTTCCGCCGAAATCGGGGTAGTCGACTGAACCCGTACTGTTGGTGCCGCAATCGACCACTTCCATATTCAGGTCCCTTAGAATGCGCACAACCTCTTCCTTGAGATCGAATCCGGCGTGGTCGCTGCCGATCGCTATCTTCACAAAAAACACCTTTCCGCCCTGCCGCCTGCGTGCCTCACGGAAGCGGCGGGAAACCCCTTAATATCAGCATATTATCTTATCCGAGGGATCATTTACAAGTCAAGAAAGTCCAAATGAGAGCTGTCGATATTTTCATTTTTTGATGTAGAATGGATGTAGGAGAATTTGTCGTTATCACAGGCTGCAGCGGGGTGTCATGAAAGCAAAAAAAGGGAAAAAAGACGTTTTACTTCCTCCGGAGGCGCGGAAAATACTGGAGCAGGACTTCCGTCAGCTCGAACAACCCGTGACCGCTTTCGTTTTTATTGATGAAGAGAATAAAGAAAACAGGCCCTTCGGCGAATTTGCGGTGAAATTTCTCGGGGAGCTTGCCGAGATCACGGACAAGATCAGGCCCGTAGTCGAGAAAGTCTCCGGCGAGGCTGCAGGGAAATACGGTGTCTCGCGCTCCCCGGTAATACTCATAGAGCCCGAGAAATACCACATTCGTATCATCGGCGCCCCTGGCGGCGAAGAGGCACAGACCCTCATCATCGCCCTCGTCATGGCATCGACCGGAAGGACTATTCTTTCGGATGAGGCGAGAGCAAGGTTGAATGAACTGAAGGAAAGCAGGGATATAAAGGTTTTTGTGAGCCCCACCTGTCCTTATTGTCCCCATCAGGCGGCAACTGCGATAGCCGCGGCTGTCGAAAAGCCGGGGCTGATCAAGGCGGAGATTATCGAAATATTCGAAAACAGGGACCTTGCGACGCAGTACAACGCCTTTTCCGTGCCCCAGACATTCATCGACGATCACCTCGTCGGACTCGGACTGCAGCCGCAGGAGGTGGTCATCGAAGAGCTCCTGACAGCCGCTCCGGTAAAACCCGTTGCAGCGGAATACGGCGAAAGAATCGAAAGAGACCTCGTGATCATAGGAGCGGGACCGGCGGGACTGACCGCCGCCATCTATGCCGAAAGAAGCGGGCTGAAATCGGTTGTCCTTGAAAAGGCGAATATCGGGGGACAGGTCGCGATAACCCCGGTTGTGGAGAATTATCCAGGGTTCACGAGGATCGCGGGGAAGACGCTCATGGACATGATGGCTCAGCAGGCGATCACCTACACCGATATCCACGAGGGTGAAGAGGTCCTCGACATCCTGCGGACGGACGGCACGTTCGAAGTCACCACAGACAGGGCTAAGTATATCGCCAGGGCGGTCCTCATCGCGACCGGGGCGGACAGCAGGAAACTCGGCATCCCGGGAGAAAAGGAATTCTTCGGCAGGGGCGTGAGCTACTGCGCTTCCTGCGACGGCTATTTCTTCAAGGACGGCAAGAAGGTGATCGTCGTAGGCGGCGGGAACACCGCTGCAACGGAAGCCCTTTACCTGAAGAACATCGGCGTCGATGTTACGATCGTTCATTGGAAAGACACGCTGAGATGCGAACAGGTCCTGAGGCAGAGCATCGATGACAACAGGATTCCGGTTATCAGGGCCGCTATCGTCAAGGAAGTTCGCGGCGAAAAGCTGGTCACCGGGGTCGTCCTGGAAGATACGAAGGACGGCTCGGTGAGGACGCTCCCGATCGACGGAGTTTTCGTCGCGATAGGATATGTGCCTAACAACGAGGCCGCGATAAAACTCGGCGTGGAAGTCGATGAACAAGGGTACGTGAAGGTCGATGAAAAACACAGGACCAGTGTGAAGGGCGTTTACGCAGCGGGAGATATCACCGGAGGGTTCATGCAGATCGTTACGGCCGTCGGTCAGGGCGCCGTTGCGGCGAACGCCATATTCGAAGACGTCACAAACCCTTACTGGAAAGAGACGGAAGCAAAGACAACGTGAAACGTGAAGAGTGAAAAGTCGAAAATGCCATTTACTGCAGAGTGCGCCGAGGGGTAAATTTTGTTTTGGGCAAGAGACCTGAAACAAAAGAGGCCTTCCCTCTTTTTTGCTGCTCATCCCCTGCGCCCTTTTTTCTCGGGCTTATTTCACCATTCACTCTTTACTTTTCACTATTCACTTTTCACTATGAATTGTATTAAGCCCGCAGGGTCAATCTCCCCTTCACTCTTTTTTCTATCTTGAGTTCGTCGATAAGATCGCTGTCCGCCGGCGGGGTCTTCACCGTAAACTCTTCTCCGCTGCGGGTTACCTTCACTTCCACCAGTGGAAGGACTTTCGCATCGGAATACCGGGCGCAGAGCGCGGCAGCGGTCATGACGGCATTTTCATCTGCATGTCCCCGCACCAGCGTCAGCGGACTGCCGAAGCCGGGGACCCGCATCAGCATCCCCTCCTCACCGAAGAAGTCGCCGAGTTCCCCGTTTTCGGCCTCGTCCCTTCCGACGATCACTTTGCATGCAGGCGACAGCCTGAAATGTCTGCCGGTTCTGAGCAGCTGCAGGTCTTTCAGCGATGGGTCTGGGTCATGATCAAGAAGCTCCCTCAGCCTGTAAGAGTAATTCGGCTCGGTCAGCAGGCATCCCCCCGCCGGCGCAGGGTAATCGGTGAGCCCGAATCCGGCTGCCAGCGCCATCTGGGGTTTTCTCGTGCGGCCGTTGAATCCGTAGAGCAGCTCTCTGTCGACGATCCCTTTTTCCTCTGCCATCGTCGGCCTGAGCAGTTTTGCGCTCAACGGCCGGAGGACCCGCCTCTTCAGCCCTGCTTCCCTGTCTATGATGTCGAGGGCGTCCCTCCTCTGGCTCATCGGCCTCTGTCCGAGGACCTCCCCGGTGATGATAAACTCCGCCCCGACCATGTCCATGAACTCCTTCGCCTCCTTCAGCATCAGGATCCTGCAGTCCATGCAGGGGTTCATGTTTTTCCCGTGCCCGAATTTCGGGTTCTTCACGATCTCGACGAACTTCGTAGAAAGATGGCAGAGCTTCACCTCGAAACCGAATTTTTCGGCAGCCGAAAAAGGGTCCTTCGAACATGACGACCTGTCGCTGATATCACAGCCGAAATGGTTCATGAAGTTGACCGCTTTGACCTCGATCCCCTGCCTGAGCACCGTCAGAATAGCAAGCGTGCTGTCAAGCCCTCCGGAATACAGGGCAACAGCCTTTACCCTGCTCATCCGAAGGACTCCACTATCTGTTCCTGCGTCGCTACCGCCGTGCCTACATCGGCTACAACCACTCCCGCAGCATGATTGGCGATGACGGCCGCCTGCTCCATACTTGCACCCGAAACATGGGCCAGGGTAAAGGCGGAAATCACCGTATCTCCCGCCCCGGTAACGTCATAGACCTGTTTTGCCACCGTCGGGATGTGGGAAACCCTGTCCTTCTCAAAGAGGCTCATCCCCTGCTCTCCTCTCGTGATAAGCACCGCCCCGCATCTGAGGTTTTTCATCAGCGCTCTGCCGGCTTTCAGGAGCGTTCTGTCGTCCTTTATCTCGATCGTCGAGCCGCTGGATGCCTCCACCAGGTTCGGCGTTATGAGCGACACGCCGCGGTAAAAGGGAAAGTGACCGACCTTCGGGTCGACCGCGACGAACATTCCCGCATTTCCGTTCCCTTTCCTCCCCGTCTTTGAAAAGCTCATGACACTCTTTACCAGCTCCGGGGTAATCATCCCCTTCTTATAATCGGAAATGATGATGCCGTCGTGGCTTGCGCAGATCGAACGCAGATATTTCACGATGCCGGCCAGCACCTTCCCACTGACGTACTGGCTGTCTTCCCGGTCGAACCGGACCACCTGCTGGTTGTGGGCGATGACCCGCGTCTTCACCGTCGTCGGACGATTGGAGACGAATACGCCGTCGCAGTTCACGCCTTTCTGGCCGAGCATATCCATCATTACCTCTCCGGTCACGTCCTTTCCGACCACGCCGAGGACCGATGCCTTCCCGCCAAGCGCAACTATGTTATGGGCGACGTTTGCGGCGCCTCCGAGCATGAAGCTTTCCCTCGTCACCTCCACTACCGGTACCGGGGCCTCGGGCGAGATCCTGTTCACCCTGCCCCAGATATAATGATCGAGGATCAGATCGCCTATGACAAGAATGCTCTTGTTCCTGAATCTGCTTATGATGCCGTTATAATCCATTTGTTACTATACCTTACGGTAAGTCAAATTTTAAAGTTGCGGTCAAAAAAGGCGGGCCTAAGGCCCGCCTTTTCCGGAGCGCCTGATTTACGCTGCAGGCTAAAAGCTGAGAGTGATTGCATGCTTAACGACAACGGGGCTCTTTACCTCACTGCCGGCAAGCAGGTCCTTGTAAAAGCTTCCGGCGTGCATGTACCCTGCGTCAACCACATAGGTCAAATTCCTTGCGATGTTGTATGTGATCCTGCCGTCGACTTCCCAGCCGACATCCTTTGAAAGACCGGTGTGAAGCGTACCGCCGTAATAAGCGTTTCCCTCCGACGCCCTGAGGATGTAACCGTCAAGAGAAGCCTTTATGTATTTTGCAGGCGTAACGTCCACCCCGAGGTTGTAATAGGTGGTATTGCTTATGCCTGCGACGCTTCTGCCGGCAGCGGTAATGAGGTTGTAGTCGTAGATGAGGGTGAAGTGCTGGTTGCTGTCGAGATAGGTCTCGAACTGCCTGTCCTTGCCGGGGTCGCTCGTAGGGCCGCTGCCATATGCGAAGCTCGCCCTGAGGTTGACCGGGCTGACCATATAGTCCACACCGGCCTCGGCTGCCCAGCCTCTGAAATCGGCCTTGGTGCCGGCAGTACCGCCAAGCAGTGATGCATCGGTGCTGCCGAACTGGATGTCGGCGGAATATTTGTAGCCGAACCCCGAGATTTTGCCGTTGCCTGCCAGCTCGAAATTCTGGTGGGTGAAGTCGAGCCTGGGAAGGTTCAGAAGGGTGTAATTGACGCCGATGGTATTTTTGTCGTCGATCTTGTA
>JBJKSM010000040.1:0-14663 GCA_046704045.1 Thermodesulfovibrionales bacterium
GTGGGGATGAGGGAGATAGATGAACTTTACCAAAGCACAAAAGGCTGCAATTGTCCACGCTAAAGGCAATGTTCAGCTGATTGCATGCGCGGGATCGGGAAAGACAGAAGTCGTTGCCCGCCGAATAGCTAACCTTCTTAAACCTAAAAAGGGCAAGGCAGTCCTTCCAAGAAATATTGTCGCCTTCACCTTTACCGAGAAGGCTGCAGCTGAACTCAAGGAGCGCATTTACGACCGCTGTCGCGAAGAGCTCAGCGAAATCAATGGACTGGCGGAGATGTATGTGGGAACCATACATGGTTTCTGTCTTGATCTGCTCAAGACGGAAGTTCCCCGGTACCTTAAGTTTGAGGTGCTTAATGATGTCCAACAGATCTTATTTGTTGACCGCAACTCTAAAAGGAGCGGGCTTACCTTATCGACTGATTTGCGGGGCAATACCCTCAGACGCTATACGGATACCGGCTATTACATCGCCGCTCTTTCTGTATTGCGTGAGGCAGCCCTAAATCTTAGGGCTCTCAAGGGATGTTCGGTTGTCGAAGGTGTGCCCTTTAAGAGATTACCCGAGACATGAGAGCTGCCATTTTGAAGGAGGATTGTGGTTCAGACGCCTCCGCGTCTTATCCGCAGCACAACACGTCCGAGGACCTGTCCCTTTTCAATGCGCTCGTGTGCCTTCGCGGCCTGGGTTAGGGGGTAGGCGGCAGCAAGCGGCACCTGCAGGCGACATGCCTCCGCAGCGCGGCGGAGTCTGTCAAAGTTTTGCGCGGACGCTTCGCCGTTGTATGAAATGACCTGGAACGTACGGCGTCTGCGGGGAACGGGCTCGACGCCGTTGGGGTAGGCAAGCCTGCCGCCCTTTCGCAGGAGGTCGAGGCATCGTTCCAGCCCCTCGCCTCCGGCAAAGGCAAGGACGGCGTCGATGCCCTCCGGCGCAAGCCGCCTGAGCTGTTCGACCGCTTCTTCGCTTCTGGCGTCGATTACGCCGTCGGCCCCGAGCCTCGGAACGAGATCCGCAGCCTCGCGGCCCGAGGCGGTCCCGATCACCCTCGCCTTTCTCAACCTGGCGAACTGCAGTGCGAGCGATCCCACCGCCCCGGTTGCACCGAAGACAAGAACGGTCACCGATGAAAGTGCGAAAGATTATTGACACTATCTTTTGTTCAAATCATAGCAGATAAAAGAAGGATCGCAATGGCCGGCATCTGCAAGGAACCATCGCCTACGTACGGGGTCCAAAGCCCCGTGCGTAGTTACACACGCGCATCGAACGTGTGGCCTTTAATGGCGATGATGTCCGAACCGTCCGTGTGGAATCCGTCGATAGCGCCAGGGACGGCCATTCCACCTGTGACTCCTGTAGTATCCTCTCCATCGCGGGTTCACATGATGATAGAAGCTCGGGACGCCACGATTGTAATACGTCCAGTCCCTATCATAATAACGTGAACGATACCAATAACCTCTCCAGGGGCGCCACCACCAACCATTCCAGAAAAAGAGATCCACCCCAACATCAGGAGCAAAGTAAACACCCGGGGTACCCGGCATCAATATCACATCCGGCGGTGCGGCTACGATAGGCGGCGGCAGACCAATGCCGATGTTCACATCTACCCGTGCCATTGCTGGAATAGGCACTGCCATTACAGCAACAGCTACCAAAAGCATCATCAGAATCTTTAACATCTTCGCCCTATCAATTGACCTTGTCTTATATCTTGGAAACATAATTCATACCTCCTTTCGCTTCCGACAGGACCGATCTTTGAAAGAAATGAATAGCCCTCCCGGGCGCCATAAGCGTCCCAAAGCAAAAATGTCACTACATGTTGTCACCGACAGCCATAACGAACAACGCGGTCAACAGTCGCAGCATTTTAGCCGTATCTTTTTTCGCTATATGGTACTTTTCAAGCATTTTTATCTCTCCTCCTTCCTTTTTTTATTTTTACATGAGGTGCCAAGTTGCGCAACAGTTGAACCAGATGCCTGGCTCCGGATGGCCAGAATCATGACTCATAAGCAAGAATTACTTGTTCTTTTCAGACAATTCCTCAGTTTTTTGAGGCATTCGGGCTTGTTCCTTGATATTACCGGGCTGGCAGACAAAAAAAAGGAAACAGGTGTACCTACTTTTCGCTAAGGCTCTCTTCAGAACAACCTTCCCGCTGTTGCCTGGATGAGATCTACAAGCGGTGACGGGTAGACGCCGAGGAAGACGAGGAGCAGGACGATCGCCGCAAGTGCAAGGCCGGCGCCGAAGGGAAGGGTTGCTGCCGAGACGCGGAGCTTCTCCCCTTTTTCCCGGGTATGCAGCGTATTGATGACGCGGAGGTAATAGAAGAGCCCTATGGCGCTGCTTACGACAAGGACGATCACCTGGAGCCACAGATAAGCCCCGACGCCTGCTGCTGCAACGTAGAACTTCCCGATGAACCCCGCGGTAAGCGGCATGCCTGCAAGCGAAAGGAGTATGCCGGTGAAAAGAAGCGAAAGCCATGGCCGCCGCCACGCAAGCCCCCTGTATTCTTCCAGGTCCTCCGCCTCTTTCGTTTTGCCTGAAAGGACGGTGACGATGCCGAAGGCCCCGAGGGTCGTCACGAAATAGGCGACGAGATAGAAGGTGGCTGCGGTTACTCCCCTTGCCCCTCCTGCCTGGAAGGCAACGAGGAGATACCCGAGATGCGCGATCGACGAATAGGCAAGGATGCGCTTGACGTTATTCTGGTAAAGCGCCAGGAGGTTGCCGACGAGCATCGAGGCTATCGCGATGATCGTGAAGACGAGAAAAAGCGACGGATAGTGCCTGATATCCAGGCCGCCGAAGTAACGAAGGAGAAGCGCAAACATTGCGCCCTTCGAGACCGTTGCGATGAAGGCTGTAACCGGCGCGGGTGCCCCTTCATACACATCAGGCGTCCACATATGGAAGGGCACGAGGGCGAGTTTGAACCCGATCCCCACAACGATCAGCGCAAAACCGGAAAGGAGAAGGACATTGTAATGTCCTCCCGCTGAAGACATCATCACTATCTGCCCGAACTCCATCGTTCCGAGTTCGGCATAGACAAGCGCCATGCCGAAAAGGAGAAGGGCGGCTGAAAAGGCGGCGAGGATGAGGTACTTTATGCCGGCTTCGAGGTTCTTTTCAGCGTCCCGGTAATATGCGATCATGACGTAGAGCGAGACGGAGAGTATTTCGAGGCCGAGGAAGAACGAGGCGAAATGCCTGCTCGCGGTGAGTATCGCCGAGCCGAGCGTGGCGACGACGAGGATGAGATAGTACTCTTCACGGTTTCCGTTTCTGTTTGCCAGGTAGCCGAAGGACAGCAGCGTAACAACGAACGCGGCCGCCACGATCAAGCCGGTATAAAAGAGCGAGTAGCCGTCTATTATCAGAAGCGGCGTGACTTCCTGCGGGGAAACCTGAGCAACCGGAAAGAGCGAGAGGAAGGAGAGGGTAAGGCCCCCCAGCGTCAGGATGCAGACGCTTAAATGATTTCTCCTGAAGGCGATGACCAGCATGACAACCACGGCTGTTGCCGTGAGGATGATAAACGGAAGGAGTGCGAATAGGTCGGTCCTATTCATCCCGGACCTCCGCATCGCTTATTCCCTGGAATTTAAGGAGCCTCCGACTGCGGACGTTTTCCATCACGCCCGACTCCTCGCAATATGTAGTTCCTGTATCTGAAAAGTCCGCTGTCGCATTTCCCTTTTCCACCGACTGCCTGACGGTCGTCAGCGACGGCTGGACGGTGTCGATGAAAGGCTGCGGGTAGAGCCCCAGCCAGAGTATCACGGCGATCATCGCTGTCATGGCTGACATCTCCCTCATCGAGAGGTCCTTTATATTCCATGGCTCGCGTTGCTCTCCGTGGAAGGCGCGATACATTATCCAGAGCGCATACACCGTGGCGAAGACGAGTCCGGCCGAAGCGACCGCCGTTATCGGCACGCTTACCTGGTATGACCCGATCAGCACGAGGATCTCGGCAATGAAATTCCCCATGCCGGGAAGGCCGAGCGAGGCAAGCGCAAAGACGAGCACCACGCCCCCCATCCGCGGGGTGACAGTCCAGAGGCCGCCCATACGGTCCATGTCCCGCGTATGGGTCCGCTCCTGAAGCGCGCCCACGAGCATGAAGAGCGCCCCTGTGCTTATGCCGTGGCTGAGCATCTGCATCACAACGCCCTGCAGCGCAAGGCTGCTGAAACTGTAGATGCCGAGGAGGACGAATCCCATGTGGCTTACACTCGTATACGCCACCAGCCGCTTCAGGTCTGTCTGGGCGAAGGCGAGGGCCGCGCCGTAAATGATGCCGACGACCCCGAGGACCATCGCCCATGGCGCGATGGAAACGGATGCGTCGGGAAAGAGCGGAAGGGCAAAGCGGAGCATCCCGTAGGCGCCGGTCTTGAGAAGCAGCCCGGCGAGGACCACGCTGCCTGCCGTCGGCGCCTCGGTATGGGCGTCGGGAAGCCACGTATGGAATGGAAAGACCGGCAGCTTCACCGCGAAGGCCGCAAGAAAGCCGAGCATGAGCCAGAAGGAGACGGCAGGGCTCATCGAGGTGCCGAGCAATTGAGTATAGTCGAAGGTGTAGACACCCGTGTTTTTGGCATGGATGAAGTAGAGGCCGAGGATCGAAACCAGCATCAGAAGCCCGCTCAACTGTGTAAAAAGAAAGAACTTGACCGCGGCATAGACGCGGTTTTCATGGCCCCAGACGTTGATCAGGAAGTACATCGGTATCAGCATCAGCTCCCAGAAAAAGTAGAAGAGAAAGAGATCGAGGCTCAGGAAGACACCGATGATCCCGGCGAGTATCGCCATGAGATTGAGATGGAAGTAGCCGACGTCCTCTTTGATCTCGCTCCATGAGATGACGACCGACATAATGCCGAGGAAGATAGTGAGCAGGACCATCAGGAGGCTGAGGCCGTCCATCGCAAGATGAAAGCTTATGCCAAGCTGCGGTATCCATGCGACGTTCAGCCTGGCGAACCATTGGCCCGTGTGCCCCGCCAATCCCTGATAACTTCCCGACCAGAGAGAGAGCGCCAGAACGAGATCTGCAAAGAGGGAGACGAGGGAAATCCATCGCGGCCAGTCCGAATCCCCCCGGTCGAGGTGCCAGGCGATCACTCCGCCGAGCAAAGGTATGATGAGAAGCCAGACCAATATCATGAGTACACCGCCACTGCGATGAAGATAATCGTGCCGAGGACGATCCCGGCCGCGTACCACCTGACCTTCCCTGCCTGCGACCTGCTCAGTGCGGTGTGGAAGAGGCGGTTGTACCACGCGATGCCGGAGTAGGCCAGGTCGATGAAATCGTCTTTGTTAATCCGTGAAATCCATACGAAGGGCGTGATGAGAAACGTTTGATATATCCGGTCGAAGCCCCATCCCGAAAACCAGAAACCGTGAAGGAGCGTCCCCGGCGCTGTCTTTACCGCTCGCTCAACGTATCCGGGGAGGCGCATGAAGAGGACGTAGGCGACAAAGATACCGGCGATCGATACCAGGCCGGCAATGGAAAGCAGCACCGGCTCGATGCCGGAGGAGACCGCATTGCCCACAAGAGCCGGGAGCGAGTGATGCACGAAACCGCTGAAGAGCTTCACGTCCGCAAGCGGGGAAGGAAGCTCGATGAACCCGGCCAGAAGCGCAAGCGCCGCGAGGACGACAAGCGGGATCTGCATCCTCAGCCCGGGTCTTCTCGTCACCTCCGATTTAGGCTCGCCGAAGAAGGCGATGAAGACCATTCTGAATGTATAAAGCGAGGTCAGAAACGCCCCCACGACCCCGGCTGCCCAGAGCCAAGGCCCCCCGGTCTTCGAAGACCACGTCTGCCAGAGGATGAGGTCTTTGCTGTAGAACCCCGCTGTGATAAGCGGCAGGGCCGAAAGCGAGGCTGAGCCCGCGAGGAAGGTCCAGAAGGTGAGTGGAAGCTGCTTTCTGAGGCCGCCCATCCTGAAGATGCTGTGCTCGTGTTCGAGGCCGATGATCACCACGCCGGCGCCAAGGAAGAGGAGGGCCTTGAAAAAGGCGTGGGTCATGAAATGAAATATTGCGGCCGACCATGCCCCCACCCCGAGGGCCAGGAACATGTATCCGATCTGGCTTATCGTTGAATAGGCGAGCACGCGCTTGATGTCGTGCTGCGCAAGCGCGCTGAAACCCGAGATGAGCAGTGTGAGCGCACCAACGACCGCCACGACATGCTCGACCACTGGTGCGAGCTCGAATATCACATGCGTCCTCGCGATCAGGTAGACGCCTGCCGTCACCATCGTGGCGGCATGGATCAGGGCCGAGACCGGCGTGGGACCGGCCATCGCATCCGGAAGCCAGGTCTGTAGCGGAAGCTGGGCGGACTTTCCGACGGCCCCGCCGAGGATCAGTGCGGCGGCAGCGACCGCAAGAGTCGACCCGACCTGCCAGTGGGTGGACGCAAGATTCATGAACTCCTGGATCTGAAGTGTGCCGAGCCTGTTGAAGATGAGGAAGATGGCGATCGCCAGTGAGACGTCGCCCACACGGGTGACGATGAACGCCTTCATGGCGGCACGGCCGTTGGCGGGGTCTTTGTACCAGAACCCTATGAGGAGGTAGCTGCAAAGGCCGACGCCCTCCCACCCGAGATAAAGGAGGAGGAGGTTGTCCGCTAACACGAGTACTAGCATCGAGCCGACGAAGAGGTTCATATAGGCGAAAAACCGGCTGTAGCCGTCGTCTCCCGCCATGAACTCCGATGAATAGAGATGGATGAGGAAGGCCACGAAGGTGATAACCGTCATCATCACGACGGAAAGCGCATCGAGATAGAAGGTGATGCCGGGTCTGAAGCCGGCAACGTTAAACCAGGTCCAGAGCGTCTGTGAGTAGGCGTACCCCGGCGGCGGAGAGGTGATGAAGGTGATCGCCGTTATCGCGGCGATGACCGCCGAAAGACAGACCGATCCGACGCCGACGATGGCAACGCCGGTCCTTGACATCCTGGCGCCTGCAACGGCGAGGATGAAAAAGCCCGCGAAGGGCAGTGCCGGTATCAGCCAGAGAAGGTCAAGCATGTCACCCCTTCATCCTGTCGGTCGCATCGGTATCGAGCGTCCTGAATTTACGGTAGAACTGAAGCACCAGGGCCAGGCCGACCGATACCTCGGCAGCGGCCATCGTGAGTATGAAGATGAACATGATCTGGCCGTCGGGCTGCTGCCACCTGCTTCCGGCGACCACGAAGGCGAGTCCCGAGGCGTTCAGCATGATCTCGATCGAAAGGAGCATGAAGATGACGTTTCGCCGCATGAGCACGCCCGCAAGCCCGAGGGCGAAGAGCGCCGCCGCGAGGATGAGGCCATGTGCAAGCGGAACCGACGTCATTGTGTTTCCTCTCCCTTTTCGTCTTCCCTGCTCCGGCCGAGGTGGAACGCTCCCACCAGTCCGGCTGAAAGGAGAATGGATGCCAGCTCGACGCCGAGGAGGTACGGCCCGAGGAGCGTGGCTCCCACCGCCTGCGGCCCCACCATTCCCACGCGATACCGCACGCCCCCGCCGACGAAGACATAGAAGAGCTCCCCCAGGAGGATAAGCGCAAGTATCGCCGGCCCGACCCATATCTCCGGCTCCAGCAGCAGCCGCTCCCTCTTCTCCGCCTGGGCCCCGAGGTTGAGCATCATCACCACGAAGACAAAGAGCACCATGATAGCCCCGGCGTATATGATCACTTCGAGGGCCGCGACAAAGGGAGCGCCGAGTGCGAACATGATCAGGGCGACCGACAGGAGCGAAACTATCAGGTAAAGGAGCGCATGAACCGCGTTCACCTGCTTCAAAACAAGGATCGTCGAGAGGATGGCGACGACCGACGATATATAAAAAACAATGGTCATGAGAAAAACCTCAGTGTAGGGAAATAAGTCCTGTAGGTCATATAGGACTTGTGAAAATCCTTTCCTTTCATGGCATCAGGCTCCTCACATCCACCGGCGGCTTTTCGTTTTCCGCCTCTCCCTTGTCCTTACCCTTTATCGCCAGTCCCGCCACGCGGTAGAAGTTGTAGTCATGGTATTTGCCGGGACCGCTGATGAGGAGGTCCTCCTTTTCATAGACGAGGTTCTGTCTCGCGTATTCGCCCATCTCGAAGTCAGGCGTGAGCTGGATGGCGTACGTCGGGCACGCCTCCTCGCAAAACCCGCAGAAGATGCAGCGGGAAAAATTGATGCGGAAAAACTCGGGGTATCTCCGGCCGTGCCCGTCCTCGGTCGCCTGAAGGGCGATGCAGTCGACCGGGCATGCGACTGCGCAGAGGTAACAGGCAACGCACCGCTCCTCCCCGTCGGGGTCGCGTGAGAGGATAATGCGGCCCCTCCACCTCGGGGGGATAGGGGGCCTTTCCTCCGGATACTGTACTGTCACCCTCTTTCTGAACATATGCACGAACACCGCCCATAGCGTCCTGAGTATGCTCAGCATCCTATCTCCCCGCCGCAATCAGTATCCCTGTTGCGGTCACCAAAAGATTCAGAAGCGAAAGCGGAAGCATCACCTTCCAGCCGTATGCCATCAACTGGTCGTACCTCGGTCTTGGGAGCGAGGCCCGAAGCAGTATGAAGAAACAGATGAAAAAGAATGTCTTGAGAAAAAACCAGACGATCGGCGGCAGCACCGGCCCGAGCCATCCGCCGAAAAACAGTGTCGCGATAATCGCCGAGATCAACGTAACGCCGAGGTATTCGCCGACGAAGAACATGCCGAACTTCATCCCGGAGTATTCCGAATGGTATCCCGCCACGAGCTCGCTTTCCGCCTCGGGCAGGTCGAACGGCAGCCTGTTTGTCTCTGCGATCCCTGCGATAAAGAAGATGACGAACCCCAGAAACTGGGGCACGATAAACCACATCTTTCTCTGGGCTTCGACGATGACGCCGAGGTCGAAGGAGCCGCTGAGCATCACCACGCCCATGAGCGACAGCCCCATGAAGACCTCATAGCTCAGCATCTGGGCGGCCGCCCTTAGACCGCCGAGCAGGGAGTACTTGTTCCCGGACGACCACCCGGCAAGGACGACGCTATATACGCCGAGCCCGGACATCGCGAGAAAGAAGAGCAGCCCTATGTTAAGGCGCACCACCTGGATCGAGCGCGTAAACGGGACGACGGCAAAGGCCATGAGGACGGTCACCATGATCACCGCCGGCGCAAGGACGAAGACCCGCCTGTCGGCGAAGGGAGGGATCCAGTCTTCCTTGGTCAGGACCTTGACCATGTCGGCAAGCACCTGGAGGAGCCCGAAGGGGCCGACTCGGTTCGGGCCGTACCTGTCCTGCCAGAGCCCGAGGAGCCTGCGTTCGAGCCATATCAGGCCTGCCGAAACCGTGAGCGCCGCAAAGAGGACGAATGCGACGATGAGGAGCGGTACGATCACCTGGATCATCGCGCCCCTCCCTTTTTCCCCGATTGTACCTTCGCCCATGCGGGATGCGAAATGAAATCGGCCCCGGGGATGCCTGCAGGAAATCCGGCCGTGCCTTCGGGGATCGATTCCATACAAGCGGCCGCGAGGCGGAACGCCGTGCCTCCGACAGAGACCTCTGTCCCGTCGCCGTCGGCGATGTCCCTTGCCTTTGCATCCGCAGGGTTGAGTGCGACAAATGGCTTCGGCGAGCGTCCCGTAACGCCCGGCGAAAGGACGCTCAGCTCTTCAGAACCGTAGATGTGATAAAGAGGAACGACCAATAGTTCTCCATCCCGTTTCCCGAATGCCGCGGGAATTTCGGTAAAAAAGGAAAATCCGCCGGCAGAAGGCTCTATCAGCCGGACACCCGGGTCGCCGCCGGTCAGCTGCCCCCCCACCTCCGCCTGGAATTTGTTGACGGACTGGACCGAATTCCATCCGGGCGACCAGAACCGCGGAATCAGGGATGAAGGAGGCCTGCCGGGATAGCCTTCCATTGAAAATGAAAGGGGAGCATCCGGATCGTCCGGCGGCTTCGGCTCGCTTACGTTGATATGGGCGAGGATCGCAGTCCTTCCGCTGTACCTGTGCGGCTCCCGCGGTATCTTCTGGCCGGCGATACGGAACGCCGCTTTTGGCGCCGCGTCCCTCAGCGGACTTAAAACGGGGAGCGCCGCGGCAAGCGCATCGATGATATCGTCGATACCCTGCCAGTCTTCGGCGTCAGCCCTTCCGGCAACCGTCATCATCTCTCTCAGCCAGCGCCAGCTTTCCTTTATCTCCCCGTCGGGGATGAAGACCCGGAAGGCCCGCTGGCCGCGTCCCTCATTGTTGACAAAGGCGCCGTCGGCCTCCGCAAAGGTCCCCGCGGGGAAAAGCAGGTCCGCCTTTGAAGACGTCGCGTTCAGGAGATGGTCTATAACAACAACGTTTTTTGCCCGGCCGAAAAAGGCGTCCACCTTCTCCTTTTCCGCTCTCCTGTAAAGATCGTTTTCGAGGATGATGACGGAATCGATACCGCCTTCCTTCACCCTCTCAAACGCCTCGACAATGCTCTTTCCGCCCATAAGCCCCAGCCCGAGGCTGTTGCATTCGGACACGGTGTAGCAGAGCGCGGCAGGTCTGCCGTCTTTGCAGAGCGCCCATGCGACATCTGCAGCCGCCTTTATCACCGCCTCGCTTCCGCTGCCCGTCCCGGATATGACGAGGGGCCGCTTCGCATCCCTCAATGCGTCGGCTATCTCCCGCACAAGGGAATTCTCATCATCGGAGAGCCCTGTTTCCGGAATGTCCGCGCCCAGTGCCCCTGCCACGGCAAAACCGATCCGGGCGATGTCGTCCGGGGCCGCACGACGTGTGCGGGTTGCGATCTGATCCAGCTTCGTCGCGGCGCACGAAAGGATGAAGAGCGGTCCTTTTTCGTCCTGCATCGCCCCCCTGACGGCTGCATCGTTCCATTCCGGGATATGGAGGTTCCTCACCATCTCCATCGGCCTGTTCCTCACCGTCTGCCGAAGTGTGAGGTCGAGCATGGGGGCCTCGTTTGTCACATCCGTCCCGACAATTAATACCGCGTCGCATCCGGAGACATCCCGGAGCGACGGCGAGCGGGCAGGCCCGTTTCCCAGGATATCGACGATGGCGGCGATGAGCGCGTGTTCCGTACCGGACATGCCGGTCGAGAAGTTTTCCTCTCCCACGAGATACCGCAGCGCGAAGTTGGCCTCAAGCGATGCTCTCGGAGACCCTATGCCGATCACCTTCGACCCGAAGTAGAGGTGCGAGGACGCCCTCCTGACAGCTTCATCTGCCGTGATCGCGGTCCTCTCGACGCTCTCCGCGGCCTTTGCCATCGGCTGGCGTATCCTCAGTCCGCTGTTTACGAAGTCGTACCCGAAGCGGCCCCGGTCGCAGAGGAAGTAGCCGTTTACCTCTCCGTTGTAACGGTTCAGTATCCTCCTGAGCGTTCCGTAGCGCTCGCCGGGGATCGTGTTGCAGCCGAGGCCGCAGTGCACGCAGACCGAAGGCGCGGTCTGAAGGTCCCACTTGCGCGTATAATGCCTCTTGAGCGTCTTGTCTGTGAAGACGCCGGTGGGACAGATCTCGACGAGGTTGCCGCTGAATTCGTTTTCGAGGGCACCGTGGTCGTGCCTTCCGAAGTAAACGTGGTCGTGCGCTGCGAAGACGCCGAAGTCCCTTCCGCCCGCATAATTGTTATAGAACCTGATGCAGCGGTAGCACTGGATGCACCGGTTCATCTCGTGGTTGACGAACGGGCCGAGGTCCTGGTTGCGGTATGTGCGCTTTTTGAAGCGGGTCTTTCTGCAGACGTGTCCCGTCATGACGGTCATGTCCTGGAGATGGCATTCGCCGCCTTCGTCGCAGACCGGGCAGTCGTGCGGGTGGTTAAGCATCAGCCATTCGATGACGCCTGCGCGGAACTTCTTTACGTCCGGGTCGTCGATCGATATGCGCGTGCCTTCAACCGCGGCGGTCATGCAGGACATGACTATCTTCCCCTTCGTGTCCTTTTCGTTCTTGAATAGCTTCACCGCGCACTGCCTGCATGCCCCGACCGAGTCCATCGCCGGGTGCCAGCAGAAATAGGGGATGTTGAAGCCGAGCGATAGGCAGGCGTGCAGGAGGTTCTGCCCACCCTTCACCTCATACGGCCTGTTATCAACGAATATCTTCGGCATAAATCTCCACGCTTATTTCCATGGGCACCCCTTCCGGCGTATGTGCCGCTCGAAATCCTCCCTGAAATACCTGAGCGCGCTCTGAAGAGGCTCGACCGCGCCGGGCGCAAGGGCGCAGAAGGTGTTGCCCGGCCCGAGCAGCCTGCATTGCTCTTCGAGGACAGTTATATCTTCGAGCCTGCCCTCGCCGTTTTCTACAGCCTCAAGCAGGTGCACGATGTAGGGAAGTCCCTCGCGGCAGGGCGTGCACCATCCGCAGGACTCCCGTGCGAAGAACCGCTCGAAGTTGAGGACCATCCCCACGGGACAGGTCCTGTCGTCGAGGATGATCATCGTCCCGGTGCCGAGCCTGCTGCCGGCCTTCTGGATCGAGCCGAAGTCCATCTTTACATCGAGATGCTCCTCTATGAGGAAGTCGGTCGACGCCCCGCCGGGGATGACCCCCCTGAGCTTACAGCCATTGAGCATCCCGCCTGCATGCTCTTCGATGATCTCCCGCATTGTGGTCCCCATGGGCAGCTCCCACGCGCCCGGCCTCTTCACCCTGCCGCTCACCCCATAGATCTTTGTGCCGCCTTCGGACGAAAGGCTCAATCCCTCGTACCATTTCGCGCCGTTGTTGACGATATGGGGGACGTTCACGAATGTCTCGACGTTGTTCACGACCGTCGGTTTGCCCCAGAGGCCCGAGACCTGGGGGAAGGGCGGCTTTGCGCGCGGGATGGCGCGTTTGCCTTCGAGGGCGTTCATCAGCGCGGTCTCCTCGCCGCATATGTACCGGCCTTCGCTTATGTGAAGATTCAGTTCAAGGCTGTATCCGGAGCCGAGGATATTCTTCCCGAGGTACCCCGCCTGATATGCCTCGGATATAGATTTCTTCAGAAGCCGGGCCGGCCTCGTATACTCCCTGCGAAGGAAGATATAGGCCATGTCGGCCCGGATCGCGTAGCCGCCGACGATCACCGCCTCTACAAGCTGGTGGGGGTTTCCCTCCATGAGGAGGCGGTCCTTGAATGTGCCGGGCTCCATCTCGTCGGCGTTCACGAGTATATACTTCGGCCCCGGCGCATCGTCCGACATCGGAACGAAGCTCCACTTCATGCCCGTGGGGAAGCCCGCGCCGCCGCGGCCCCTGAGGTTTGAATCCTTTACCGCCTCCTGCACCTCCTTCGGGGTCATGCCCTTGAGCGCCTTCCTGAGCGACTGATAGCCGCCCGCCTTTTCATACTCCCTAATGTCCATAGGATTGTCGGTCCGTATGTTTTTTGTGAGCGGCGTTTCCATTATTTATCAGTCTCCGTACCGTTCGAGTATCTTATCGATCTTTTCCTTCGTGAGGTCCCTGTGGAGGTCTTCGTCGACCATGAGTACCGGCGCGTGGTCGCAGGCCCCGAGACATGCCACAGGCAGGAGCGTAAACCTGCCGTCTTCGGTCGTGCCGCCGAGGCCGACGTTCAGGCGCGTCTTGAGGTACGAAAGGAGGTCTTCATATCCCGTGATCCAGCAGCTCACGCTGTCACAGATATAGATGACATGCCTGCCGACAGCCCTCCGGAATACGAAGGGGTAGAAGGTCGCGATGCTGTCGAGCTCATCTGCGGTCATGCCGAGGAGCCCTGCGATCCCGTTTAGCAGGTCGTCCGATATCCAGCCCCTCTTTTTCTGCACGATCCTCATCGCCTCGAAGCATGCCTCCCGCCTGTTTTCGTGGTTCTTCAGCCCGGCTGTGATCTCTTTTCTTTCCTCTTCAGTCAGCATTGTTGTCTTTTTTACCGTTCACTATTCACATTTCACTATTCACGTTTCACGTTCTTTATCTGTCTATGTCCGCGAGAATGAAGTCTATGCTTCCGAGAATGGCGAGCAGGTCGGACACCATCAGTCCCCTGCTCATCATCGGCACCATCTGCATATGCGGAAAGGAGGGCGTCCTGATCCGGGTGCGGTAGGACGCGGTGCTTCCATCGCTTACAAGATAGTAGCCGTTGTTGCCCTTTGTCGCCTCTATTCCGCAGAACGCCTCTCCAGGCGGGATGACCGGCCCCCAGCTGACGCTCAGGAAATGGTCGATGAGGGTCTCGATGT
The DNA here is from genome assembly GCA_046704045.1 of Thermodesulfovibrionales bacterium. GTDB lineage: Bacteria > Nitrospirota > Thermodesulfovibrionia > Thermodesulfovibrionales > UBA6898 > JAWOKY01. The sequence continues at coordinate 14,255 of JBJKSM010000040.1, forward strand.
CATGCATCGTCCGGCCTTTCATGGGCGGTGTTGTGAGCGGGTGGTGTGACTTGTACGGTCCCTCCGGCATGTTTTCCATGCATTGCTTGACGATGCGCAGGCTCTGCCGGATCTCTTCGACGCGTACGACGCCCCTGTCGTAGCAGTCCCCGTGCGTTGCGGTGGGGATGTCGAAGTCGAACTGGTCATAGCCGGAGTAAGGCCTCTTCTTCCTGAAGTCCCACTCGAAGCCGCAGGCCCTGAGCCCAGGACCGGTCACGCCCCATTCGATCGCCTCCTCTAAGGTATAGCTTCCGATGCCTTGTGTGCGCGCCTTGAAGATCCGGTTTTGCATAACCATCCTGTCGTATTCGGCAAGGCGGGACGGGAGGTAGTCGATGAACTCCTTCACGAGCCTCTCCCATCCATT
>JBJKSM010000041.1:0-12234 GCA_046704045.1 Thermodesulfovibrionales bacterium
TTTTCATGGTAATTGTTGCATCGGAAAAACGGCGCGGGTGTGACCCGCCATCGTGGTTCTCCAAACTCTTAATCCTGCTCCGAGGGTCTTTCCCTTAACTTTCCCTTTCCGGTTCGGTTATAGTAAAAGACTTACCCATGCAGAAGTACATAAGAATCAAGGGCGCACGGGAGCATAACCTCAAGAACATCGACGTTTCCATCCCGAGGCAGGCTATAACGGTTATCACGGGGCCCTCCGGTTCCGGAAAATCGACCCTCGCGATCGACATCATCTATGCGGAAGGACAGAGGAGGTATGTCGAAAGCCTCTCGGCCTATTCGAGGCAGTTCCTCGAACAGCTTCAGCGGCCCGATATCGATTTCATCGAGGGCCTTTCCCCGTCCGTCGCGATAGACCAGAAGACGGTCAGCAGGAGCCCGCGCTCGACCCTTGGCACGATCACAGAAATCTACGACTACCTCAGGGTCCTCTTCACGAGGCTCGGCAAGGCCTACTGCTACAACTCCGGCGCCGAGATATACACGCAGGTGGAGGAGAACATCGTTCAGGCGATCCGCTCGCTCCCGGAGGGCACAAGGCTGCAGGTCCTCGCCCCTATCGTGAAGGACCGCAAGGGGAACTACAGGAAAGAGCTTCAGGAGATGCGGAACGAGGGCTTTGTCCGCGCCAGGATCGACAACGAGTTCGCCGATCTGACGCAGGACATAATCCTCGAAAAGAAGAAGCGCCACACCATCGAGATCGTCGTCGACAGGCTGATCATAAAGGAAGGCATGGAGCGCCAGGTGCAGGACGCGGTCGACACGGCGTTCAAATATGCCGACACCATAGTCGTCAACCTCCCGTCAACGGGGGAGGACCGTCTCTTTTCGAAGACCACCGCCTGCCCGAAATGCGGTATAAGCTATCCCGAGATTAACCCGAGGTTTTTTTCGTTCAACAGTAGGGCCGGTGCATGCCCTTCCTGCAACGGCCTCGGGTTTCAGGACATGGATGAGTATTCGGTGGATATGGATGCGCAGAGGTACTGCAGGGCCTGCGGGGGTTTGAGGCTGAGAAGGGAGGCCCTGAGCGTGAGGTTCCAGGGACTGAACATAGGAGAGCTCAGCCGGATGTCGGTCTCGGGGGCGCTCGCTTTTTTTGAAGGTCTGCGGCTGAGCGAGCGGGAGAATATCATAGCATCGCGCGTGCTCAAAGAGGTGAAGGACAGGCTCTCGTTTCTCGAAAGGGTGGGGCTGGGTTACCTCACGCTCGACAGGCCCTCCCTCACTCTCTCGGGAGGGGAGGCGCAGAGGATAAGGCTTGCCACCCAGATGGGCTCTTCGCTTACGGGTGTGCTCTACGTTTTGGATGAGCCGAGCATCGGCCTGCACCCGAGGGACTGCACGAAACTGCTCGAAAGCCTTTCGGCTATAAGGGACGCGGACAACACGATCATTGTCGTCGAACACGACGAAGAGACGATGCGCTGGGCTGACCACATCGTCGACATGGGCCCCGGGGCAGGAGTGCGGGGCGGATGGGTCGTTGCCCAGGGCACGCCTGCCGGCATTCAGCGAAACAGGAAGTCTCTCACCGGCCGGTATCTGAAAGGCGAACTCGCGATCGAGGTGCCGCTGAAGAGACGGCAGGCATCCGATTTCATCTCGATCAGGGGCGCCTCCGAACACAACCTCAGGAACATCGACGTGCGCATTCCGCTGGGGGTTTTCACCTGTGTAACCGGCGTATCAGGCTCGGGGAAGAGCACTCTCGTGTTCGACATCCTTTACAGGGCCGCGCAGAAGAAACTACATGCCGGGAAGGACGCCGTTTATCTCCCGCCGGGAAGACATGGGGAAATTACCGGTCTTGAGCGGCTGAACCGGGTGATCAGCGTCGACCAGTCCCCGATCGGCCGTACCCCGCGCTCGAACCCTGCGACGTACACAGGCATCTTCTCCTTCATCAGGGAACTCTTTTCGATGCTGAACGATTCGAAAGTCAGGGGATATTATCCTTCGCGGTTCAGCTTCAACGTAAGCGGCGGAAGGTGCGAAACGTGCAGGGGGAACGGCCTCATAAAGGTGGAGATGCATTTCCTGCCCGACGTCTACGTGCAGTGCGACCGGTGCAAGGGCAGGCGTTACAACGACGAGACACTCGATATCAGGTTCAAGGAGAAGAACATCGCGGAGGTTCTCGACATGACGGTGATCGAGGCGCTGGGGTTCTTTGAAAATATTCCCCACATACGGAGGCGTCTCGAAATACTGGAGGACATCGGCCTGGGCTATCTCCAGCTCGGACAGCCGGCTACTACTCTTTCAGGCGGGGAGGCCCAGAGAATAAAGCTTTCGCGCGAACTCGGGAAAAAATCGACGGGAAGTACGCTGTACCTCCTCGACGAGCCGACAACGGGGCTCCATTTTGTCGACATACAGAAGCTGCTCGACGTGATAGGGATGCTCGTGGACCGGGGGAATACGGTAGTGGTGATAGAGCACAACCTCGATGTAGTGAAGTCCGCCGACCATATCATCGATCTCGGGCCCGAGGGCGGCGACGAGGGCGGAGGTCTCGTCGCAGAAGGCACTCCCGAGGAGGTGAGCGCAAATCCCGGCTCGCACACAGGGGAGTTCCTCGGGGCCAGGATGGCGCCCGGCGCATACGCGGAAACAGGACGGAGACATGCGGGCTGAAATAACGCGGCGGTTTGTTCTAAAATTACTGATGCGTATCAGGGAGCATATTTCATGATTGACAGGCGTAAGTATTTCGGCGCGGCCCTGTTTCTGAGTCTTGCCCTGCTTTTTTCGTGCTCTTCCGGGCAGTCCGTGTATCAGAAAAGCGAACCGCTCATGGACACGCTCGTCACTGTCACGGTCGTCTCCAATTCCGCCGACAGGGCGGGCAGGGCGATCGAAAGCGCCTTTTCGACGATCGGGAAGTTCGGCGACCGCATCAACTTTTTCTCACCTTCGAGCGAACTCTCGGAGATCAACAGGAACGCAGGCATCCGGCCGGTGAAGGTTTCCCCCGATACGCTCGACATTATCGAGAAGGCGGTCTACGTCTCCGAAAAATCGGGCGGCGCTTTTGACGCGACTATCGGCCCGGAGATAAGCCTCTGGAATTTTCCGAAGAGGATAAAACCCACGGACGAACAGATAAGAAAGAACCTTTCCCTCGTCAACTACCGAAACATCGTTATCGACAGGAAAAAATCCACCGTTTTTCTCCGGAAAAAGGGGATGCTCCTCGACCTCGGCGGAATCGCGAAGGGATACGCCGCCGATCTCGCCGTGGCCGACCTCAGGCGTAACGGCATAACCGCCGGCATTGTGGCAAACGCGGGGGACATCAGGGTCTTCGGCCGCAAGCCCGACGGCAACCCCTGGAACGTGGGGATCGAAAACCCGCGGCACAAAGGCGACGCCGATGAGATCATTGCGAAACTGAAGCTCGCCGACAGGGCTATATCCACTTCCGGCGATTACCAGAGGTATTTCATCCTCGACGGCAAGAGGTACCACCACCTGCTCGATCCCGCTACCGGCCGCCCGGCGTACGGCTGCCGGAGCGTGAGCGTCATTACCGGCAGGGGCGTCTTCACCGACGCATTCTCGACCGCGGTCTTCGTCCTCGGACCGGAAAAAGGCATGAAGCTTGTCAGGGAACTGGGGATGGACGCGGTGATCGTCAAAAGCGACGGGACTATCCTGACTACGCCCGGCCTCAACGGGATCATAACGATTGACAAGAATCATTAGGAATACCACCATCGCGGACAGGCTGCTCTTCCTGGTCCTGATAGCGATCTCTCTGAGCGGGATCTTTTACACCAGGGAGGCGTTGTCTCAGGCCTCGGACGTCGTTATCGAGCTGGCCGGAAAACCCGAGTACACCTACCCTCTGAACGTCGACAGGACTTTTTCGGTAAAAGGCCCGATCGGTGCGGCGGTCATAGAAATAAAGGGCGGAAAGGTGCGTGTTGCAGAGGCGCCATGCCCCAACCAGATCTGTGTAAAGGAGGGGTGGATCTCGAGGGGCGCCATCGTCTGCGTCCCCAACAGGCTCGTGGTGATCGTGGGGGACGGCGTAAAGAGACACAAGGACATCGATGCGGTCTCAGGATAGGTACCGCATAGCGGTCCTGGCGGCCTATGCCCTTGCCCTGAGCGGGTTCGAGAGCCTTATCCCCACGCCGATCCGGTGGCTCAGGCTCGGACTTGCCAATATCATCACCCTCGCCGCGCTGATCCTCTACGGCTTCAGGACCGCCATATCGGTGACGCTGATCAGGGTGATACTCGCCTCCCTTTTTATGGGCACGTTCCTCGGCCCTGCCTTTATCCTGAGCTTCGGGGGCGGCGTATCGAGCATCGCGGCGATGGGTCTGGTCCACAGGCTCTCCAGGAAGATGTTCGGACCCGTCGGGCTGAGTCTCATAGGCGCGCTTTTCCATAAACACGCCCAGCTTGCGCTTGCCTATCTGCTGTTCATACAGAGGATTGAGGCGGTGCTTCTGATCACCCCGATCCTGGTTCTGCTCGGCACGTTCACCGGCGTGGCCAACGGCGTGATCTCGGGCCTTCTCATAGAAAAGATCTCTGCGGAGCCCGTGTGAAAGCAGCCTGCATTCAATCCGCGAATTGATGTATAATGCATTTTGACCGTGAAAATACGATGCCCCATATGCAAGGAGATGACCACCTGGGAGGAAAATCCCTGGAGGCCGTTCTGCTCGGAACGGTGCAAGATGATCGACCTCGGGGCCTGGGCCTCCGAAGAATACAAGGTCCCCGGCAGGAAGGAAGAGGAAGAAGACGAGGGAAGACCGGAAAGGGATGAGGAATAACGGCCGCGAATGTTGCCTGAACCCCGGCGGCACATTTTCCATCGAGGAGGAAACAGGATGATAAAGATAGGCGTTGCGGGAGCGGCAGGGAAGATGGGCGTCAGGATAGCTGCACTCTTGAAGGAATATGATGGACTTCAGCTTGCCGCCGCCTTCGAGAGGAAGGGGCACAAAGACATCGGAAAGGACATTGGAATCCTTGCGGGTTCGGGCGAAACCGGGGTCTTACTCGCCGGAGGAATCGAAGAGATCATCGACGGCGTCGACCTGATCATCGATTTTACGTCCGTGGAATCGACGAAGGAGAATCTGAGAGCCGCTTCGGCGAAGGGAAAGGCGATGGTCATCGGGACGACCGGGTTCACCGCCGTCGACATCGAAGAGATGAAGCCGCTTCTTAAGGGCATACCCTGCGTCATGGCGTCGAACATGAGCCTCGGGGTGAACCTTCTTCTAAAAGTGATAGGCGATGTTGCCGCAGCGCTCGGCGACGACTATGACATCGAGATTGTCGAAGCCCATCACCGCCTCAAGAAAGACGCGCCCAGCGGTACCGCCCTGAAGATGGCCGGGGTCATCGCCGATGCGGTCCACAGAAACCTCGACGAGGTCGCCGTGTACGCCAGAAGAGGGATCATCGGCCAGAGGACTAAAAAGGAGATCGGAATCCAGACGGTTCGCGCCGGCGATATAGTGGGCGAGCACACCGTGCTCTTCGGCGGCCTCGGCGAGCGTATAGAGATAACCCACAAGGCCTCGAGCAGGGACACCTTTGCACGGGGAGCGCTGCGGGCGGCACTCTGGCTCAAGGGAAAAGGCCCGGGCCTCTGCGACATGCAGGATGTGCTCGGACTGAAGTAGTACTCAAACTGATACTTCGCCGCAGGGTACAGATGGCCAGAAATTGTTGCCTCTGAACGGTGTACGGCGACGGCGAAAGAGATGCCTTCCCTTCCGTGGGCCGGCTGTTCCCTATACTTTTTCGAACTGGTCTTTCGTCGCCCCGCAGACCGGGCAGACCCAGTCATCAGGAAGTTTCTCGAAGGGCGTTCCGGCCGGTATGCCACCGTCGGGATCGCCGACTTCAGGGTCATAAATGTATCCGCAGATCAAACATTTCCACTTGTCCATATGCGCTCCTTTGAATCGTTGTAATTTATTGAATTTTAAACGATTTACATTCCGAAGACAAGCCAAAAGTTACGCTAACTTCTTGAATTTAAGGATCTCTTTCTGGTATAGTGTCAATGGTTTGTCATGGAGGCAAAGGAAAAGAAATCACTTCTGGAGGCGTTGCTTTTCGTATCGGGCGAACCTGTAACGCTCGCTGCTCTGAAGGGCAGCGCAGACCTGTCTGAGACCGAGATCAAACAGCTCCTCGATGAACTGGCGGCCGAATACAGGGAGAAGGACGGCGGGATTCTCGTCGTCGAGATCGCCAACGGCTACCAGATGGTGACGAACCCCTCCTGCTCGCAGTCGATAAGGAAGTTCAAAGGCACCGGCGCTCCCAACAAACTCTCGCTGCCCGCACTCGAAACCCTCGCGATAGTCGCCTATAACCAGCCCATCATCAAGGCCGAGGTGGAGCAGATCAGGGGCGTCAATTCCGACGGCGTCATCAGGACGCTCCTCGACAAGAGACTCATCAAGATCATGGGACGGAAGGAAGTGCCGGGCAAGCCGCTTCTCTACGGCACCACGCACGAGTTCCTGCAGTACTTCGGCCTCAGGGACCTTACCGAGCTGCCGACGATAAAGGAACTCACGAGGGAAGAGGCCGCATGACCGGCCGGCCCGCGTCGCTGTACAAGAGGATCCCCCTCCTTATATCTTTATTCCTGTTGTGCTTTGCGGTGAACGCCGGTGCGTCGCTCCATTACAGGGTGAAAAAAGGCGATACGCTTTCGAAGATAGCGAAAAAATTCGGGGTAGGCCTCAGGGCGCTCAGAAGGGCTAACGAGGTCGATGCGAGGAAGATCAGGCCGGGCTCGAGGATCGTCATCCCCGTTCATGAGGCGTCCCGGCGAAGGCTCGGGAAAAACCATCGCCACGAGACCGCGCAGAAGAAAGAAGTACCCGCCGGAGAGGAAACCGCCACGGATAAGGTCAGGCCCGCCGGGGAATTGTTCCATACCGTAAAAAGGGGAGAGACGCTCAGCTCCATAGCAAGGAGCTATTCGATCAGCGTCGCGGAACTTAAGGAACTGAACGGCCTGAGGTCGTCGCGAATAAGGAAGGGGCGGGAACTCCGGGTGGCGCGACTGGTTTCCGGGACCTGCACGGTGAAAGAGGGCGACACAGTCGAAACGATCGCGAAAAGGTTCGGCATGACCGGGGACCGTCTTATGGAACTCAATGAGATGACATCTGAGGGGATCGAACCCGGGCAGGTGCTCAATATCGAGGGCAGGGCCGATACGGTCCGTGCCGAGGCGCTCAGGGAGAAGGCCGAAAAGATAGAGGAAAATCTCAGGCATACCGCGTCGTCCGGGGAGTTCGCGAAGGAGGACAGGAAGGAAAGACTCATCACTTTCGCCAGGGAGCTGCTCAATATCCCCTACAAGTTCGGCGGCAACAGCATCTTCGGCATCGACTGCTCCGCCTACGTGAAGAAGGTATACGGCCTGCTCGGCATCGACCTTCCGAGGACTGCGAGGGAACAGTTCAGGGAAGGAGGCGAGGCGATCGACAGGGACCACCTGTCCATCGGCGACCTTGTCTTTTTCAGGACCTATGCCTCCTTTCCCTCCCACGTAGGGATCTATCTCGGCAACAACCTCTTCATCCACGCCTCCTCGAAAGGCAGGAAGGTGACCATCGACAGTCTCGAAACACCGTACTATCTGAAGCATTTTATCGGCGGAAAGCGGTTCCTGAACCAGGACAGCCAGGATACGGATCAACAGGACTGAAGCCCGCGCGGCGTACCGGCATCACCTTTTCTCATCTCCGCGCTATAATACTTTAGAACAGGAAATGGAAAATTATCTTGCGGTAGGAGCAGGCGGTTTTTTAGGGGCGATCGCCCGTTATGCGGTCGGCCTCTGGATAGGCCAGAGATGGGGCAGGGTCTTCCCCCTCGGCACGTTTGTCATAAACGTGAGCGGGAGTTTTATCATAGGACTTGTGATGACGCTCTTTACCGAGCGTCTCATGGTAAACCCTCAGTTGAGGCTTCTGGTTGCCGTCGGCTTCCTCGGCGCCTTCACCACCTTTTCTACCTTTGAACTGGAAACGGGGAACCTCCTGAGGGACAGTGAATGGATGCTTGCGGCAATGAACGTCGTCTTCAGCGTTCTGACGGGGTTTGTTGCCCTGAAGGTCGGGGAAGTAATAGCGAAAGCGGTATAGGAGAGCTATCATGGTGAAGAGCGGGCCGGCCAGGAAACTAAGCGTGTATGTCGATGAGACGGATAAATTCGGGGGAAGACCCGTGTATGAAGTCCTGATGGACATCTTCTACAAACGTAAGATCGCGGGAGTGAGCGTCTTTCGGGGCGTTGCAGGCTACGGCAGCGACGGCGTTTTTCATACCTCGAAGATGCTCGAACTTTCGTCAAGTCTTCCCGTTAAGATCGAGGCGGTCGATTCGGAGGAGATGATCAATTCGGTCCTGCCTGAGGTGGCCGAGATCGTCGGAAAGGGACTCGTCGAGGTGAGCGATACGAACGTGATCGTCTGCTGCAGGAGGAGCGGATGAAAAAATACAACCTTAACATATCACGGAGGAAACGAATGAAGAGACGTTTACTGTATGTCCTGTTTGCCGTCATGCTTTTCAGCCTCTCGGGCTGCGGATACAACGCGATGCAGGCCAATGACGAGGCGGTAAAGGCGGCATGGGGCGATGTGCAGGCGACATACCAGAGGAGAAACGACCTTATTCCCAACCTCGTCGAGGTGGTCAAGGGTTATGCGAAGCACGAGCGTGAGACCCTCGTTGCCGTTACCGAGGCGAGGGCGAAGGTGGGCTCGATACGGGTGTCGAAGAACATGATCGACGACCCGAAAGCGTTCGGGCAGTTTCAGGCGGCCCAGGGAGCGATGACGAGCGCCCTGTCGCGGCTGATGGTCGTTGTAGAAAAGTATCCCGACCTCAAGGCGAACCAGAATTTCATGGACCTTCAGAACCAGCTCGAAGGTACCGAAAACAGGATCAACGTGGCGCGCGAGAGATACAACAGGGCGGTCGAGACGTACAATACCTCGATAAGGATCTTCCCAAACAGCATGACGAACAGCCTCTTTCTGCACCTGAAGCTGAGGGTGCCCTTCCAGGCCGAGGCGGGCGCGGAAAAGGCGCCGAAGGTGAAGTTCTGAGAATGAAAAGATGCCGAACCGCAGAGGTCGCAGAGGGCTCGGAGAAGATACCGATATGGAGAATGATCTTTGAGTTCTGACGGAAGAATTTCTGTTTATACTTTCTCTGCGTACTCTGCGGTGAGAATCGGTCTTACTATTTTCTTTCTGCTCGTTCCCGTTTTGGCTCATGCGCTCGATGTGCCGAAGCTCACGGGATATGTGAACGACTATGCCGGCATGATTTCTCCGCAGGTGAAGGCGGAGCTCGAAAGCGAGCTGGCAGGCTTTGAACGGACCGATTCGACCCAGGTTGTCATCCTGACGGTGCCTTCCCTCGAAGGCGACACGATCGAGGATTTCGGCATAAGGGTGGCCGATGCATGGAAAATCGGCCGGAAGGGCAAGGACAACGGCGTCATCTTCATCGTCTCGAAGGGAGACAGGAAGACGCGGATCGAGGTGGGACGGGGGCTCGAAGGGAAGCTTACCGACCTCATGGCGGGCAGGATCGTCGACCTCGTGGTGAACCCCCGCTTCAAGAGGGGCGATTTCGACGGCGGCTTCATCGCCGGTGTTTCCGCACTGATCGACGTGACGCGCGGGGAATTCAAGGCCGACCAAAACCACGTCGCTCGTTCCCAGGACCCGTCGAGGTATTTCACCCTTGTGATCTTCGGGGCCTTTATCATCCTCATCCTCGGAAGCATCTCGCGCGTGCTCGGGGTTGCCGCCGGGGCGGTCGGCCTGCCTGCATTCGCATTCCTCGCATTTTCGGCCACCGGCCTCGCCCTTCTCATCGTACTTGCGGTCGTCGGCGTGATCGTCGGACTGGTGCTGCCCTTCCTGTTTTCGTCGGGCGGCAGGGGAGGGCCGTGGTCGGGGGGAGGTTTTTACGGAGGTGGATTCGGCGGGGGTTTCGGAGGAGGCGGATTCGGGGGCGGTGGAGGCTTCAGCGGCGGAGGGGGCGGTTTCGGAGGCGGCGGTGCCTCGGGAGGCTGGTGATGAAATACCATTCAAAGGCGCATGAATTTTTCACGAAGGAAGAGCGGGAGCGCATCAGGGAGACGACGGCAGAGGTGGAATCGCGCACGATCGGGGAGATAGCCGTCATGGTCGTCGACACCAGCGACCATTACATGGAGGCTGAGGTTGTCGGAGGGGCCGTCCTGGCCGGGGTTGCGGCGCTCATCCCTACAGTCGCATATTTTCACGCCTCGGTGTGGTCCTTCATCCCCATAGGGTTTATCCTTTTTTTCCCCGCACGGGTGTTGTTTGAACGGGTGCTGTTTCTGAAGAGCGCACTGATCGGCAGAAGGAGGATGGAACACGCTGTGCGGCTTCGCGCAATGCGAGCCTTTTACGAGAAAGACCTCCACAGGACAAGCGAAAACACCGGCGTGCTTTTCTTTCTTTCCCTTTTCGAGCGAAGGGTCTGGGTGCTTGCGGACAGCGGCATACACGCGAAGATAGAACAGAAGACGCTCGACAGATTTGCAAAGACCGTCTCCACCGGCATCAGGGAAGGGCGGGCCTGCGACGCGCTTTGCGACGCTATACGCGAAGCGGGGGACCTGCTCGCCAGGCATTTCCCTGCAACCCCGGACGATACGAACGAACTCCCGGACGGTGTGATAACCGGTTAACGGCTGTCTTGTCCATCCGATTAATGATGACAGGAGATAACGTCTTGATGGTATAATTGCTGTGGAACCGTCACGTCGCATAATCCGCGCCACACGCGCTGAAAAATGTTCCATAAGGCGTCGGGCTCCATATGAAACCGGATGTGACCTTGGCAGAAGAAACATTTGAGAAGCCTTTCCCCATCGTTGGTGTCGGCGCGTCTGCGGGCGGTCTCAACGCCCTGCAGTGCTTTATCGGCGCGCTGCCGAAGGATTTCGGATTCGCCGTTGTCTTCATGCAGCACCTCTCGACAAAGCACCGGAGTCTTCTTCCCGAGCTCCTTCACAACCGGAGGCCGGATATAACGATCCATGAGATTTCCGACCCGGTCCTGGTCCACCCGGGCAAAATCTATCTCTGCCCTCCGGGAAAGGAGGTCAGGGCGGAGGAAGGGACGTTTCATGCGACGCCTCTTTCCGAGGACCATGTCCATCTGCCCATCGACGAGTTCCTCGCTTCCCTCGCCGAAGATGCCGGGGAACGTGCGATCGCAGTAATCTTCTCCGGCGCGGGCACCGACGGGACGAGGGGAATACAGGCGATCAGGAACGCAGGCGGCTCGGTCTTTGTACAGGACCCTGCCACGGCCGAGTTTCCCTCGATGCCGCTTTCCGCGATCAATACCGGCAGGGCGGACCGCGTGTTGCCGCCCGATGATATCGCACGCGAGATATTGAAGCTCCACGGCGTTGTTTCCGCGACAGACAGGGATTTCACCCCGGCTCGGTTTGAGGCATTCTCCCGTCTTGTTCATGAAAAGACCGGACACGGGTTCAGTCACTATAAAAAGAGCGTCGTCAGCCGGAGGATCAGGAGACGGATGTACCTGCGTGGGGTAACATCGGTGGAGGATTATATCAGGGTAATAGCCGAGAAGGATTCCGAAGCCGCCGCCCTGGCCGCCGACCTCATGATCGGCGTCACATCGTTTTTCAGGGACCGCCTGGCGTGGAAGGCACTCAGGACGGGAGTGATAAAAAAAATTGTCGCCGCTGACGCCGATGCCCCCGTTCGCATCTGGACCCCTGCCTGCGCAACCGGCGAAGAGGCTTATTCGATCGCCATGCTGCTGCGCCACGAGTTCGATCTCGCCGGGAAGAAGCGTGAGATACAGGTTTTCGCTACCGACGTAAACGACGCCGCACTTGAAAAGGCGAGGGAGGGCAGATACCCCGGCAGTATCAGCGCCGATGTCCCGCCGGATTATATGAAGAAGTTCTTCACATGCTCCGAAGACGGGGTCTCCGTGGTCATCGGAAAGGAGATCCGCGAGTCCGTGGTATTCGCCAGACAGGATCTTCTCAGCGATCCTCCCTTTTCGCGCCTTGACCTGATCATCTGCCGCAACCTTTTGATCTACCTGGAGCCCGACGCGCAGGAAAAATGTGTTGCGCTCTTTCATT
>JBJKSM010000042.1:0-5387 GCA_046704045.1 Thermodesulfovibrionales bacterium
CGCATACTCGGTATGGGTGTGGTACCTTCGGCGGGACTGAGAAAAGGCGTCGTAATCAACATGGACGCGGCGGTCGATTCGATACACAAGGCGGTGAAAGTGGCCGAAACCTCCTCGGGAATCAGGATCGCGTCTGCGTCGATCAGTATTTCCGGAAGTCATATAAAAGGAATCGACAGCTCCGGCGCCATAGGGATCAAGGGAAAAGAGGTCACGAAGACCGACATGGATGGAGCGGTTGATTCCGCAAAGGCGGTGTATATCCCCCTCGACAGGGAGGTCCTTCATGTAATCCCCACGGAATTCGTCCTTGACGGCCAGGAGGGCATTACCGACCCCATGGGGATGTCCGGGGTCAGGCTTGAGGCAAAGGTGCATATCGTCACCTGCGCGGTTTCCCCGTTGCAGAACTTGATACGGTGCTGCGAGAGAGCGGGCCTCGAAGTCGCAGATGTCGTCTTCTCACCCGTCGCTTCAGCGCGTTCGGTACTCACGAAGGAAGAAAGGGAGTTCGGGGTCATGCTCGTGGACATCGGAGGAGGCACCACCGACCTGGCACTGTTCAAAGACGGGACAATACGCCGCGTCGCGTCCTTCGGCATCGGCGGAAGCCATATTACGAACGACCTCGCGGTAGGGCTCAGGGTAAACCTGCAGGAGGCGGAGCGGCTGAAAAAAGCCGAGGGCAGCGCGATCGCGGATATCGTCGGACCCTCCGAGGAGACGAAAGTGGAGCAGCCCGGCGGAGAGGCAGGCGCCCTTCCCCGAAGATATCTTGCAGAAATCATCCAGCCGAGGTGCGAGGAAATACTCGAACTCGTGAGAGAAGAACTGAAGGCGAATGCGGGTTATGGGACCGCGGTCTGCGGCGTGGTCGTGACCGGGGGGACCTCACTGCTCCAGGGATTCGAAAGGATCGCCGGGACGGTGCTCGGGCTTCCCGTGAGGACAGGCTCTCCCATGGGCATGAATTCTTCCGACCCGGCGGTGAGGACTCCTTTTTTTGCGACCGGAGCAGGTCTCGTCTCCACGGAGGCCGATGCAACGGCAGCCGGAACGGCCGATGTCGGCGTATCAGGCAGCGTCACGGAAAAGATGAAGGAATGGGCAAGAGACATATTCAAATATGCGGAAAATCTCAAATTCCATAACAGAAAGGAAGGGAGCGCACTATGTTTGAAATCGAAGAAGTAAGGGGGCAGAAGGCAAGGATCAAAGTCGTCGGTATCGGCGGAGCAGGCGGGAACGCGGTGAACAATATGATCGCTTCGAACCTGCACGGCGTCGAGTTCGTGGCCATGAATACCGACCTCCAGGTACTCGAGACGTCTCTGGCGCCTGTGAAGATCCAGATCGGGAAAGAGTTGACCAGGGGGCTCGGCGCAGGCTCCAATCCTGAAATCGGGCGGCAGGCGGCACTTGAAGACAAGACAGCGATCATGGACAGCCTGGACGGCTGCGATATGGTCTTCATCACGGCGGGCATGGGTGGAGGGACCGGGACCGGGGCCGCGCCGGTTGTCGCAGGCATCGCCAGAGAACTCGGCATACTTACCGTCGGTGTGGTGACGCGTCCCTTCTTCTATGAAGGCAAGAAGAGGCTCATGAACGCCGATGAGGGCATGAAGGAACTCACGAAAAATGTCGACACGATAATTGTAATCCCGAACGACCGCATCAGTCTCGTCGTGGAAAAAGGTACCCCGATGCTCAAGTCCTTTTCCGTGGCGAACGACGTGCTCAGGCAGGCGGTACAGGGCATATCGGACATTATCCTCGTTCCGGGCCTGATCAATGTCGACTTCGCGGATGTGAAGACGATCATGGAGAACATGGGCCGCGCCGTGATGGGTACCGGAACCGGCAAAGGCGAAGGAGGGGCCTTCGAGGCGGCAAAGAAGGCGATATCCAACCCGCTCCTCGAAGATTCCTCGGTGGAAGGCGCAAGGGGCATCCTCATCAACATTACGGGAGGGCTCGAACTCTCTCTGAGCGAAATGCAGGAGGCCACGGCGCTCATTTACGATTCGGCCCATGAAGACGTGAACGTCATATTCGGCGCGGTCATCGATCCGGATATCAACGACGAGGTAAGGGTCACGGTCATCGCAACGGGCTTTGACGAAAGAAGGGAAAAGGCCGAGCTTCCCCAGATCAGGAAATGGGCTCCGGTAAAAGAGCCGATGAGCTTTAAGGGATCGGACAGGATACTCGCAAAAAGCCTCGGCAGCAGTATCGAGGCGACCGCATTGAAGAGCAGCGATGCGTTCAACTACGAGGAGGCGATCGATCTTCCGGCGTTTCTCAGAAGGTCTTCACAAAAAGAATTCTGATTTTCCCCATGAGGGGCTTCCTCCCCCACCCCACCATGGAAGCCCCTCCCCCTCCTTCCGCCCTGCGGCTTCTCTTCGCCTGAGTGGGGGGACAATTGATCTCTATCCCCGCGGCATTGTATCATTCTTAAGATATGCGGAAACATCTTTATGCGTTGCTTCTCATCGTATCTGTCGGCCTCATCGCCTATTCCGATACGTTCACTGTCCCCTTTCAGTTCGACGACTACCCGAACATCGCCGACAATCCACTTTTAAAAAACCTGGGCAACTTCTTTCTGTCCCCGAAAGGGTATTCGTACAATCCACGGCGGTTCATAGGGTATCTGACGTTTGCCCTGAACTATCATTTCGGAGGCCTCGATGTATTGGGCTATCATCTTGTGAACCTCGCGGTGCATATCGTGACAGCCGTCCTTCTTTACTTTTTCGTCATCCTGACGTTCAGGACACAGGAGAGGCGAGGGGCGAAGGAAGCCTGGAAGCCTGAAAGCCTGGAAGCGTGGAAGCCGTCTCTCATCGCACTTTTCTCCGCCCTCCTTTTTGTGTCCCATCCGGTCCAGACCCAGGCAGTGACCTACATTGTGCAAAGGTTCACTTCCCTTGCCGCCATGTTCTATCTGTGTTCGGTGGTGATGTATGTAAAAGGCAGGCTGTTGACCGAAAAGGTCAGGGATTATGGGCGAGAGGCTATAGGCGAGGGGCTATGGGAGAAAAAGGAAGGGCCGGAAACAGATTCCGTCCTGTCGTCGTCTTCCGTGCCTGTCGCCCATCGCCTATTGCCTATCGCCTTCTTTTTCCTTTCTCTTCTTTCCGCTGTCCTTGCGATGTTGACCAAGGAGATATCCTTCACGCTCCCGATCGTGATCGTTCTGTACGAATTCATCTTTTTCAAGACCTCGTTCAGGAAGAAGCTGCTGTTTCTTGGGCCCCTTCTTCTGACCCTGCTGATAATTCCCATAAGCATTCTGGGGACGCACAAGCCGCTGGGGGAGATCATTTCCGACCTGAGCGAAAAGACGAGGGTGCAGACCGATATCCCGAGGTGGGACTACCTGATGACGCAGATGCGGGTGATTACGACATACGTGCGGCTTCTCTTTCTCCCGGTGAACCAGAACCTCGATTATGACTACCCTGTCTCTCATTCCCTGCTGGCGCCGCCGGTGCTGCTTTCGTTCCTTTTCCTCTCCGCGATCGTCGGGACGGCGCTCTATCTGCTGTATAAGGCCGGGGGGGAAAACAAATTGGCGATTGGCGAGGGGCGAGAGGCGATAGGGAAAAGCGAACCGCCTATGGCCTATGGCCCATCGCCCATGGCCCCGGATTCAATTCCTTCACCCATAGCCCATAGCCCATTGCCCATCGCCTCGTTGTACCGCCTCATATCCTTCGGCATCCTCTGGTTTTTTATAACGCTTTCGGTAGAGTCGAGCTTCATCCCGATCGCCGACGTGATATTCGAACACAGGATGTATCTGCCTTCCGCAGGGGCATTTATCGCGATAGCAGGCGGAGCCTCCGTTATTGTTGCACGCTTCAAAAACCCATCGGCAAGGCGCAACATCGCCGCTGCGTGTGCCGTCATAATCCTCTCCCTGACGATTGTCACCTACGCAAGGAACTCGGTATGGCAGGATGAAGTGCGATTATGGAGGGATGTGGTGCAGAAGAGTCCTCAAAAGGTGCGGCCGCACTATGATCTCGGACTGGCGTATGATAACCGGGGGCAAATCGGCGCCGCATTCGAGGAATATCGGATTGCCCTGCAGCTCGACCCCCGTGACGTTGAGACGCACAATAATCTCGGCGGCATATATTTCCAACAGGGACGCATGGACGAGGCACTGAAGGAATATCAGACCGCGCTCAGATATGCTCCCGGTTCAAGTACCGCACACTACAACACCGGGAATGCGTATTTCGCAATGGGCCGTCTCGACGATGCCACAAGAGAATATCAGGCCGCACTGAGACTTAATCCGGATGACGCCGCTGCGCATAACAACCTGGGAGGCGTTTATCTCCAACAGGGGCGCCTTGATAAGGCCCTCCTGGAAATCAAGAGTGCTCTGAAGGCAGACCCTGAATATGCGGACGCACGCGCGAACCTTGGCAGGGTCCTGGAAGAGATGCATGAACGCGGCGATTGAAGGTTGATTGGCGCATGGCACCTGTGATGATCCGGGATTTGTCCTGACCCATTCGCCCTCTCGCCCCTGACTTCTTCACCAATTCATATTTGCTGAAAAAAGACGCTGTTCGAGAAGTCTCCGCAGGAA
This sequence comes from Thermodesulfovibrionales bacterium, assembly GCA_046704045.1. Taxonomy (GTDB): domain Bacteria; phylum Nitrospirota; class Thermodesulfovibrionia; order Thermodesulfovibrionales; family UBA6898; genus JAWOKY01. The sequence continues at coordinate 4,616 of JBJKSM010000042.1, forward strand.
GATTATAACCGGCATTTCCCGTTCACCCGTTTGGCAGCGGCATCCCGACCGTACGTCACATCAGTCGGCATGATCCCTGCTCAGTACGAGTCCGCTGCGTCGGTATGGGTGTGCCCGTGGCAGATGAGTGTGCAGCTTCCATGAAAAATTCCCTTGTCCGTAAAATAAGGAAAGCTTCCCGTCTGAGGCGATACCACACGTGTGTCGAAATTGATGAGATGGGTATGAGAGCCGCTCAGTCCGTCATCCGCTATGCCATGAGCGTCATGACATACCGAACAGGGAGTTCTTGAGCCTGCAATATGCAGATTGTGAAATGGGAAACTCTGGTCATTCAGGATGCTCGTCCTGTTGTGGCAGTAGTAGCAGAGGGCGTAATTCTGCGCGTTCTCGGGCGTGCCGTCCGCTGTTTCATACTCATATTTCAGTATGGGGGGATAGGCCGAACCATGGGGACCCCGTGTCTGCCCGTTGTCGTCCCCGTGGCAATCCGAGCAATAGATAATGCTCGTTGCCGTGAGGGTCGGCTCGTACGTTGATGGAATGCTCGGGACGTTGGGGTTCCTGCCCGCGGCTGCCACCGGATGAAACGAAGGGTCGACCGGGGAAAACGTGGCCTGGCAATTGGTGTTGTTGATGACCCGCGGGATATAAGGGACTTGCTGGGTCAGGTCTGCATGACACTTGAAGCATATCTGGTACTCGTACATTGCAGGGTTAATCGCTCCTCTGTCGATAGTCATTCCGCTCACCCTGTCGAGGCTTCCGGGGA
>JBJKSM010000043.1:0-13241 GCA_046704045.1 Thermodesulfovibrionales bacterium
TGTGATACACTCTGTCATATAGCCAACTTCCTTCCTTTGGATTTTGATCTTCGCAGATTCAATAATACCAGAGGTTTCAGGATCGTTGGCTATTTTTTTGCCGCTTATTTATGAATTATCTGGGTTAGCCGGAGACAATGCGATGCGTGTTTCGGGATAAAGTCTTTTTCAGTTGCGAAGCGGCATACCTCTAATTATGACTTTATTGGAGGAGCCTATTTGCGCATTACTGTGAGAGATGCTATGAAAACTTCTTTTTCTGAAGTGGTGCCCATGCCCATAAGATCTCGGGAAGATAATGAAATAACCACGCAAACTGAGATGAAGATTAAGATTTTAGCCATCAATGATATCAGCCCTTTACGTGTTGCACGATATGGGGATTTATCCCAATGAATCTCCTAACCCCTCCTAAAACATGGTGAATTACTAGATAAAAGTAATAAGCTCCTCTTCAATTGTCCAGATGTGATCTGCGATCTTGGCCTCCATGGCTGGTGTTACCCTAAGTGTCTTGTGAATCCTCACGAAATTGTAGTACATGAAGTACAGCGAAAGCGCATGAGCGTGATTCTCGACACTACCCCTGCCCCGCTTCTCTTGTTAATCTGATTTTCAAAGTGTTATTCTGATTAATAGTGACATTTTTCATTTCAATTGGCAGCAACCTTCCGGTGCGACACGCATAGAGTGCGGCCATAGAATACAAAGGATAAAGATATGTTTCAGCTGAAACGCCAGTTGCCCTACAGACCCACCGAACGTATGAATGTCGTAAGCTACCCCATACGCGACATCGTTATGGAGGCGAAGCGCGAGGAGGCGAAGGGCAAAAAGATGATCTACCTCAACATCGGCGACCCGCCCCAGTACGGCTTTGAGCCGTTCAGGGTGATCGCCGAACGGGTGAAAAGCGCGCTCAACGAAAACTGGAAGGGGTATGCCCCTTCCGAGGGCGACGAGGAGTTCAGGAATACCGTGGCGGAGATCGAGAAGTGCAGCCCCGGAGACGTGTTTGCCGTTGCCGGCCTTACCGAGGGGATAGACTTCTTCTTCCACTCGTTCATCGGTTTCGGGGAAAAGGTGCTTCTTCCGAACCCGGTGTATCCGCTTTACCTTAGCAAGGCGAAGCAGTTCGAGGGCGACAGCGTATTCTACCGGCACGATGACGAGGGGCAGATCGACGTTGGGCACCTGGCAAGGAAGATCGAGGGCGCAAAGGCGATGGTGATCATCAACCCGAACAACCCGCTGGGCTCGGTCTATTCGGAAAAGAACCTTTCGGAAGTCGTAAAGCTCTGCGATGAGTGCGACGTTCCCATATTTTACGACGGCTCCTATGACCAGCTGATACTGGACGGAAGACAGCCGGACTTCAGGAAGATAGCGCGGGGCAGGGTGCCCTTCATATACGGGAGTTCGCTTTCCAAGGACTTCAGCTATACCGGCGCCCGGCTGGGATGGGTGACGTTCCACGGCGAGAAATGGTCGGAGGTCAAGAACGCGTTCTTCCTTCTCTGCAACCAGCGCCTCTCGGTGAACTGGGAGTACCAGAAGGCTGCTGCTGCGGCCCTGGTGCACCCGTCATACAAGGCGTACATCGCGGACATGAAGGCGAAGCTGACGGAAAGAAGGGACACGTTCGTGAAGATGGCGGGGAAGCTGCCGCTTTCGTTCCCGGTCCCCAAAGGCGCTTTCTACGCGTTCATGAAGATAGAAACGACGAAATGGAAGAAGGACGTGCAGTTCGTGCGCGCGGCGCTAAAAGAAGGCGTCGTCTTTGTCCCGGGTTCGGGATTCGGACGGCAGGAGGATGGAGTGTATTTCAGGACCACGTTCCTGCCCGAACCGGAGGTCATACAAGAGGCTTTCTCCAGGATCGGACGGATACTATGACCCGAAACAGGATATGCCCGCAGTGTGAAGCCGAGTATCTCCCGCATATAGAAAAATGCGCGGACTGCGGAGCGGTCCTCATCTTCCCCGAAGAGCTCAGAGAGGCGAAGGAGGAAAAAAAGCGGCTCGGCGAAAAGACGGCGGAAAACGTCGCCGTTGTCAGGGAGGGCGATCTTGATTGGCTGGGTGAACTCCGCGCGGTTCTCATCGACGCCGGCATACCCGCCGCCGTCAGTTCGGCTGCCGGCTGCAAAAAAGGATGCTGCGGGGGAGGTACGCATTGGCTGGCGGTCGCGCCGGATGACCTTCAAAGGGCACAGGAGAGGATCGAGGAATATTTCATGGAGATCAACCCGGAACTCCGCGCTTCGAACGAACTGATCAGGGAAGGAAAGTGCCCGGCCTGCGGCTCGCCTGTGGCCGCAGGCGCGAGGGAGTGCCAGGATTGCGGGCTGCAGCTGCTCATTATCGAAGAGGAAGAAAAGTAAAAACAGCCGGTCGGCCTACTCCATCCACCTGATCACCGGCTTCTTTCTCGGCGGCAGAAGGCGGTAGACGTATTTCGGATAGCCGATCATCATGGCGCCGAAGCAGGCATGCCCTTCAGGCAGGCCGAGGGCCTTGCCAAGCGGCGGCCACTGGGCCGCGGCGAACATGAAAAACCCCGCCCAGCAGGTGCCGAGGCCAAAGGAAGGTGCAGCAAGGTCGAGATAGGTGATCGCGATCGTGCAGTCGATCTGGGCAGCCGGATGATCGGCGGGAGCATGGGCGATGACGAGACCGGTCGCTCCCCTGCAGATGAAGTCGACCTCGGCATCCCAGGCGTTTACGATGCTCCGGAGGCGGTACCCTTTCGCAACGGGATGGTCCTCCTCGATCAGGTGGCGCATCCAGTCGGCGGTCAGCCCGGCGACCTCGCGGACCTTCTCCCTGGAGTTCAGGACAAGCCACTGCACCCGCTGGCTGTTTGTGCCGGTAGGCGCGTATCGTGCGACCTCGATGAGCTTCCGGAGCTTCTCCTTCTCAACCGGTTTTTCCCGATACGTGCGGATCGACCTGCGCGACCGGAGGAAATGCTCTGCATGACGCGCCGTAAGGCGCAGATCCCGGTTGACCGGCGCGCAGTCTCTTACCCTGATCTCGGTATGCGAGAACGCCCCGTGCGGACAGACCGCCACGCAGTGGCCGCAGCGTATGCAAAAATCCTCCGCCCTTTCCACCGGCTCCGGCACCGGGGAGCCGTCTTTGAGCTCGATGATCCTGACAGGGCATTCGGAAACGCATATGCCGTCGCGCTTGCACTTCTTTTTATCGATGCGAAAAAGGGCCATGTCAAACCTCCTATAGTAGCTTATTCATGGTAACAAAAAAGCGGCGCTTGGTGCCAAAGTCCGAATCGCCCTGTCGTCCCATTGGGTAAATCCACGGACTTCCCAGTCCTCCGCCGTCCGTTCTGGTGCGACAAGCAGGGGCACTTCTTCATTTCCCCCGTAAAATGAAAAATTAATGGTATAATCTTCCGGGATAACATGCAAAAAAGGGATCTAAAGTGGCTTCTCGCAATTTTTTCGCTTGCCTACACCGTACGGCTAATTTTTTTGTTTCAGCTGAAGGGAGACTACTTTTTCTTTTTTCATCCCGCCGTCGATGCAGCAGACGCTCATAAAGAAGCAATAAATATCGCCGGCGGCGATCTACTGGACAAGAAGCTGTTTATCTGGCAGGCCCCTTTTTACATGTATTTTCTGGCAGTCACCTACAAGCTCACCTCGCTTATGAGATCCGCCACCCAATATTCGGCAATATTTACGGTCAAGATGCTCCAGATACTCGTCGGCTCGGTCAACTGCCTTTTGATAGGCTATATCGGGACAAAGGTCTTTAACCGCCGAACGGGCATTGTCGCTGGGTTCATCGCTGCGCTGTACGGTCCGTTTATGGTTTTCGAGGCAGACCTGACCGGCGTGGTTTTCCACATCTTATTTAATTTTCTTGGACTCATTTTGCTGATGCGGGCAGCCGAAACCAAAAAACCACACCTTGCGTTGGCGGCAGGCGTTGTCATCGGGCTTTCCGTTTTGACCGTACCCAATATCATGCTTTTCCTTCTGGTTGCGGCCGTATGGATATTTTATGCTTTCGGAAAAACAACAATCAGGCCGGCAGTATTGCTCATTACCGGCTGTCTTGTTGTCATCCTTCCATGGACGCTCAGAAATTACGTCGTTCAGAAGGCTTTTATTCCCATATCGCCAAACGCAGGACTTAACTTTTATATAGGAACCAATGCGAATTACGACAAGACGATCAACATAAGGCCGGGGCTGCAGTGGGATGTTCTCATGAGCATGCCGGAATCTGAAGGGATAAGCTATAGACTCAGCTCCGACTATTATTTCAGTAAGAGCTGGCAATTCATAAAAAAGAAACCGCTCGCATATGTCGGTCTTCTTTTCAGGAAATTGTATGCTTTCTGGCACGGAGCAGAGGTCAAAAGGAACCAGGACATGTATACTCACAGATTTTTTTCGAAACTATTTGCCTTTCTTGTATGGAAGGACCACATAGCCTTCCCCTTTGGCATTATAGGTCCCCTGTCTCTGATCGGTCTGATTTTATCCCTGAAAAAGAGAGGACCGATACCTCTTCTGCTCTTTCTGTTTGTGGCAACTTACATGCTCAGCGTCATCCTTTTCTTTGTGACTGACCGCTATCGGATACCTGCTGTCGCGGGGCTTATCATATACGCTTCATATGCCATCATAATGTTTTTCGACTATGCGACAAGCATGGATTTCAGGACGGCATCCCTTATGATTGTGTCTTGCGCGGCTCTACTCGTAATGCTCAACCTGAATACAGGGACCGACACGCGAATTGACCCCGAGTATTATTTCCTGAAAGGAGCTGATCTGATGCAAGCCCGGGATTACAGGGACGCCTTGGTCAGCCTTGATACCGCTACAAAACTCGATCCTTCAAATCCCGACGCTTTTTATAGGAAGGGCATTGTCTGCATGAAGCTCGGGGAAGAGAAAAGTGCGAAAGAGTCATTCGACTCAGCCATGAAATTAGAGCCGCTTTACAGGGTGGTGATATGCAAAAAGTGGCCGGCTGTGTTCGGACAATCCGCAGCTGTTTCCAGAGGATAAGCCGCTGCAGTGTCGCGGTTGCGGCATCTTCGAAGGATGGCCCTGAAAGCCGTGCGGCACCCTCGACGCGCAGCCGCATTACAGTCTCTCCCCTGAAAGCTCGTTGAAGGCGGCCGTCTTTTCGGTCTGAAACGTCATGAACGCCGTGTCGCCGGGCTGCAGATGCTCCTCGAACTTTGTGGCGCCCTTCATCCGGGTGTTCTTCCAGGTGAAGTCCACCCAGTCGAAGGGGCCGGCCGGCTCGACGATCAGAACGCGCACCCCGTTTCCGCCGGGCAGCTTCTTTTTCGAGACGCTTACGTCCTCGGGCCGTATGCCTATGATCAGGTTGCCCTTCATCGGCTGCCGGAACGCGGCGGGGGTTATGATAACGCCGTTACAGTCGATCTCGAACGGTTCGAGACTCTGCACAAAGCCCGGGACGAAGTTCATGGGGGGACTGCCGATGAAGCCGCCGACAAAGACGTTGGCCGGTTCGAGATAAACCTCGGCCGGAGAACCGCACTGCTGGATCTTCCCTTCGTTGATCACCGACATCCTGTCGGAGAGGCCGAGGGCCTCGGACTGGTCATGGGTGACATAGACCGTCGTGGTCCCGAGCTCCCGGTGGAGCTTCTTGAGCTCCGCCCGCATCCCAGTCCTCAACCGCGCATCGAGGTTCGAAAGCGGCTCGTCCATAAGAAACACCCGCGGTTTCCTGATGAGCGCCCTGCCGAGGGCGACCCTCTGCCTCTGGCCGCCTGAAAGCTCCTGCGGCTTCCGTTTGAGGAGTTTTTCTATCCCGAGGAGCGACGCTATCCTCTCCACCTCGGTTCGCATAGTCTCCCTGCCGGTCTTTTGCATCTTAAGGGGAAAGGCGATATTCTGGAAGACCGTCATGTGGGGGTAAAGGGCATAACTCTGAAAGACCATCGCCACGTCCCTGTCTTTGGGAGAGAGACCGTTGACCGTCACGCCGTCAAAGAGGATGCGGCCCGACGTCACGGGTTCGAGCCCGGCGATCATCGCCAGTATCGTCGATTTCCCGCAGCCGCTCGGTCCGACGAAGGTGAAGAACTCCCCGTCGTGTATCGTCAGGTCGAGCCCCCTGATCACGGGACGGCCCCCGAACCTTTTTTCGACCCGCTCGAAGCGTATCTCAGCCACGGTTCATCCCTTCACCGCCCCTGCCGTGAGCCCGGCGATGATCCTGCGCTGGAAAATGAAGACGAGGATCAGAAGCGGCACGACGACCACTATCGAGGCGGCGGCGATGTCCCCCCAGGGGATCTCGTGTACGCCCGGGAAAAGCGCAATCGCAACGGGGATCGTCCGCGACCGCGTCGTCGAAGTGAAGGTGAGGGCGAAGAGAAACTCGTTCCACGAAAAGATGAAGACGAGGATCGCGGTCGTGAATATACCCGGCGCGGCAAGGGGGAGCATGACCCGGTAAAACGACTGGAAGGGACTGCAGCCGTCCACCCTCGAAGCGAGATAGATCTCGTCAGGGACGCTGCTGAAGAAGCTGTGCAGGACCCATATCGAAAGCGGCAGCGAAAATGTCGTGTAGGTGATAATCAGCCCCCACCAGGTATCCCTTAGACCGAGGCCGCGGATGAGGATGTAGAGCGGGCTGACGGTTGCGATCGGCGGAAACATCGATACGGACAGGACAAAACCGAGTATCGCAGCCCTGTATCTGACCCTCAGCTTCGAAAGCCCGAAAGCGGCAAGGGAGCCTGCCAGAAGCGAAAGCACGGATGTACAGCCGGCCACGACGCAGCTGTTGAGGATGATCCTCAGAAAGTGCGCATCCCTGAAGATGACGATATAGTGGGAGAGTGTCACATGCTCGGGCAGTACCGGCGGCAGCTTCGTCAGCTCGGCATCGGGCTTGAGGCTCGTGATGAACTGCCACAGAAGCGGCCCCGTGCAGTAGAGGACCACGATCGCCAGAAGCAGGTAGAAACCGGCCCGTTTCCTCATCGCATCCCTCTGCCGAGAAATCTTACGTAGAAGACGCTTATCATCCCGGTGCAGAGGAAAACCACCAGCGCCAGTGCGGAGCCGTATCCGAACTGCAGCGTCTGGAAGAGCACCTTGTAGGCGTAGATCGAGAGCGTCTCGGTCGAGTTTGCCGGGCCGCCCCCCGTCAGCACATAGATTGCGTCGAAGACCCTGAATGCGTCGAGGGTCCTGAAGGCCAGGACAACGATGATCACCGGCTTCAGAAGCGGCAGCGTTATTCTCCTGAAGACCTGCCATGCGTTCGCCCCATCGATCCTTGCCGCCCGGTAGAGGTCCCCGGGGATGACCTGAAGGCCGGCGGTAAGAAGGATCGCCACGAATGGCGTCGTCTTCCATACGTCCATGAAGACCGCGGCATTCAGCGCGAGGTAGGGGCTGCCGAGCCAGTTTATCTTCGTCCCCAGGATGTAATTGAGGATGCCGAAGTCGGTGTTGTACATCCACTCCCACATCCGCGCCGACACGACGGTAGGCACCGCCCACGGCACGAGGACGGCGGCCCGGGCCGCACCCTTCAGCCTGAAGGACCGGTTGAGCAGGACCGCTATCGAAAGCCCGAGCGCCATCTCGAGCAATACCGAAAGGACGGTGAAGAAGGCGGTGTTGCCCAGCGCGTTCCAGAACCTGCCGTCCCTGAGGAGAAAGAGATAGTTGTCGAGTCCGACAAACCTCGATATATGGAATATCAGCAGCCGCCTTTCGAGGCTCAGCCAGATGACGTAGATGACGGGATAGACCGTGACAAGCGAAAGCAGCACAAGCGCCGGCACTACAAACCCCGTTCCCCTGTCCCGGTATCTCATCTTCCGGCGTCCATGATATGTCCTATCTGCGCCCGGGCGGACTTAAGCGCACTCCCGGGCGGCCTTATTCCGGATACGGCCGCGCTGAACTCGGACTGCATCACCTGGGTGATCATCATGTAAAAGGGCGTCACCGGGCGGGGGACCGCCTTCATGAAGACGTCATAGAGGCCGGTGATGAAAGGCTGGGCTTTGATCAGATCCGGGTCGCGGTAAAGCGATTTTCTCGTCGGCTTATACCCGATCGTAAGGGCGAGAATCTTCTGCGCCGAAGGAGAGGTGAGAAACCGTACAAGCTCTTCCGCAATGCGGGGATGCCGCGAGAACCTGTTCACCCCGAGCTGCCATCCGCCGAGCGTCGAAACGGAAAGGTTCGGTGGAAATGACGGCAGCGGTGCAACGCCGACCTTCCCCTTCACGGCAGAGCCGGGCTGCTCGAAGATGTTCCATGCATAAGGCCAGTTCCTCATGAATACGGCCCTGCCGCCGCCGAATATGCGCCTCGTCGACTCCTCGGTAGCCGTGGTCACAAGCGGCGGAGTGACACCGTACTTCTCGATCAGGTCCCTCATGAACCCGAGGGCCCGCACATTCTGCGGGCTGTCGATAACGACCTTCCCGTCTTCAAGGACCCTTCCTCCGTTGCCCCGAAAATATTCAAGCGCGTTACAGACGAGACCTTCGTACTGTTTCCCCTGCCAGATGAACCCGTAGAGGCCGGGCTCCATTTTGGTAATATACTGTGCGGTCCGCACAAGATCACCCCAGGTCGCGGGCGGCCGGAACCCGTACCTTTCGAGGAGGTCCTTTCTGTAATAAAGAACGCCCGCGTCGATGTACCACGGGATCGCATAGACCCTGCCCCCGTAAGTGACGGCCTTCATCGGGCCCGGGAAGAATTCATTCCGCTCCGCCCCGGGAAGCATGCCGCTCAGGTCCGCAAGCCACCCTGCCCTCGCAAACTCCGGCACCCAGATCACGTCCATGCCGAGGACATCGAAATCGCTGCTGCCGCCTTCGAGGTTGATGACGTAGAACTGGTGCTGGTCGTCCGTTGACGACGGCAGGGTCTCGTCCCTCACCCTTATGCCGGGATGCTCCTTTTCGAAAAGGTCAAGCAGCCTGCGGAAGGCCGCCTGGTCGCCCGCTATCTTGCCGTGTTTGAAGACGACGACGTTTGCGCCGTTTTCATAACGGCCGGAGGACGTGCATCCTCGGAGGAAAGTAAAAAAAACGAGAACGAGGAATATGACGAAGAGCTTCGGCAGCGCCGTCGTGCGCCTTTGCTCACCCCGGCGAAGACCGACCGCCGCCGGCGGTTTCACGGCATGGAGGGCGTTCACAGCTCGAGGACGCTGCTGCGGTCGTTTTCAAGGTAGTACCAGATCGACAGGTAATCCCTCGCCTGCCTCGTGATGAGGAAGTACTTCCTTACGTATTCCTTCGCCTTCTCCCCCATCCTCGCCGCCATCTCGGGGTTGTTCAGGAACTGCCTGATCCTGAAGGCCGCGCCTTCCGCCGAATGGACGAGAAAGCCGTTGATGCCGTGGACGATCTGAAGGGGGATGCCCCCGACCGCCCCGCCGATGACTGCCTTGCCTTTCCACATCGCCTCCGAGACGGTCAGGCCGAACCCCTCCCTCACCGACTTCTGGAGTATGACCGTGGCCGCGCGCTGGAGGGCGTTTATCTCCCTGTCGCTGAAAGCGGGCAGAAGAAGGATATGGATATCGGCATCGTCGGCGGCGTAACTTCTCACCTCCTGGAGTACAGCCTCCCCCTCGGGGTCGTCCGTTGCAGGGCTCCCGGCGAGCACGAGTATGCAGTCGTTGTATTTTTTGACCATACGGTACGCCTCGATCACTCCGAGCGGGTCCTTGAACCTGTCGAAGCGGGAGACCTGAAGCACCATCGGACGGTCGGCCGGTATCCCGAACTTCTCCATCACGGCCCTTATCTCTTCTTCTCCGAGGTCCCTGTTTTTGTCGCTCAGGGGGTCGATCGAAGGGGGGATGATGAACTCATCCACGTCCATGGCGCGCGCAAATTTCGCTACCGAGAATACCGCGGCATCGTACTTCCCCGAGTATCTCTCGATATGCTCGCTGACGTCCCTGACGGGGCCTGAAACGTCTATGTGGCAGCGCCAGATCCACTTCCCCCTCTTTTTGAATTCGATAAGCGGCGCCGGCTGCGGGTCGTGGATAAGCACCGCGTCCGCATCGAGGTCGAGCTTTTCGGCGTTTCTCCTGTTCACCTCGCGATGATAATCCCACATCTCTTCCGTAATCGCCTGGGGGTAGCCCTGGAGGGCGTTGTGTATCTTTTTCGTGATGTCGAAGAACTTTTCGTCGCCGGTGATCACCTCCCACCGGGCGTCGATGCCGAGCTCCTTGAGTATGGGGATCATGCGCTGGAGGATCTCGGCCACGCCGCCGCCCGCCCGCGTCGAATTGATGTGGAGAAACGACTTCTTCTGAAGACTTCCGCTGAGCTTTTCGAGAAGCAGCAGGTCTCCCTTGGGCGCTATGCCTGAATATTGTTCTATCATATCCTTACTATCTCCATGTCTTTTTTCACCTCTTCCTCGACCGCCTCCACGATATGCTCCTTTATTTCTTCCACGCTGTGCATGAAAGGGTCGGTGGCCCGTATCTTTTCCGCCAGCTCCTGTTTGCCGAGGGCCTTTTCGACCCACGAGGAAAAATCGTCCACGCCGCCCCTGAGCCGGGTCCTGGCCTCGTAGAAGTGGTAATATATCGAGGCGGTGTCCACGTATTTGACGCCGAGCAGGAACTCCGCGAGGTTCCTGGCCTTTATGCCGGTGGGAAACGTAAGCGTAATTGTCTGGTTGAAAAAGAATTCATCTCCCGGTATCACCTCGCGCGGCTCGGGGAAACGCTCGAGATAGTCGTCGATCACCCGCAGGATCTCGTGCCTCAGATCTTCTACCGACCGGTAGTCGTAGGGGTCTACATTCGAGAGGTGCTCCGCAAGGAACCGCTCTTCAAGGCTCTCCCCGGCCCAGTGCGCGAAGTCGTTGGTGTATTCGTGGATATGGTCCTTCAGGAAGTACTGGTAGGTGTGATGAAAGATGGAATCGTCGCTGACGACGCCGATCAGGTCCCGCAGCTCCCTCAGTGTCGCCGCCTTTTTCCCGGTCGCCTTGATGATGTTCACGCATTCCTTGAATTCAAAGACCTTGTTCAGCTCTGCCATTGCTTTTCCTCCCTCAGGTAAACGGTGCGCTGGGGGAAGGGGATCTCTATGCCCTCGTCCCTGAACCGGCTGAATATCCTCTTTCTCAGCTCATGCTGCGCAAGGTACTGGTCGGTGAATTCCTTCACCTGGCATATGAGCGTGAAATCGAGGGAGCTGTCCCCGAATCCGGGGATGAACCGCACAAACGGCTCCGGATCGGACAGCATGCCCGGGACCTCCTCCGCCGCCTTCTTCGCCTCCTCCACGAGAATTTGTTCTATCTTCGACGGGTCGCACGAATAGCTGACCCCTACCGGTATCAGGACGGACATCCTCTTTTCGGGAAGATAGTAGTTGGTGACGATGCTCTGGGCGAGCTTGCTGTTGGGGATCACCACCATGTTGTTGGGGAGCATCCGCACCCGTGTCGTCCTCCAGGTGATGTCCTCGACATATCCCTCCTGCCCCGTTTCGAGCCTGATAAAGTCGCCCACCCTGATCGACCTTTCCAGGAGGATGTGTATGCCGGAAAAGAGGTTTGCCAGCGTGTCCTGAAGCGCAAGCGCCACCGCGAGGCCGCCGACGCCCAGGGCGGTGATGAGGGGGGTAATCGAGATGCCGAGGACGCTCAGCATGATCAGAAAACCGACGACGAGGATCACGCCCTTTATCGTCCCGTAGGCGAGGCCGGTGGAAGGAAGCGGAAGCTTCGACGTCTTTACATACTGGCTGAATATCCTCCCCGCCAGGTTCGCCATGGCGAACGTGACCGAAAGCACTATGATGACATGGATGATCTTCGTTATGTCGAAGACATACTTCCCGGGAAGCTCCGAAACGGACACGCCGATATAAAGCGCTATCGCGACGCACCAGTAAAAGGAAGGCGTCCTGAGCGACGTTATCACGATATCGTCGAGCATCGTCTCGGTTTTCTTCGCCCACCTCATGACGAGTTTGAAGGCGAAACCCCTCACAAGAAGCAGAAAACCGGCCGACACCAGCGCGACCGCGGCCGGTATTACTATCTTTTGCACATAGACGTTCATCGATACCTCACCCTCTTCTTTCTGAAATTATTGCACCCTTCCCGGACAAATACAAACCGCGAGGCAGGATACGCGTCATCCAACAGTCCCGTGACAGTCTGCATCCCGGCCGTTACCGGCCCGAAAATGAATCCGTTCAGTACGTCGTCATGCCGGCTTGTCCGGCATCCTTCCCGACGGAGCGGAAGTGATCGGGGGCGTGATCAATCGCGCCCCTACAGGTGATGTATCTCATCTCTTCCCTCTTCCTCCTTCTTTCCGCCGATCTTTCTTTCGAGATATTCCTTCGCCAGGTCCCTGCCGCCGAGCCCGAAGGCAAGGGCAAGGGCGAGCACCACCCCGGCGAGCACTATCACGAAGGTGAGAATTACCGTCTCCCGTCCTATCCCGAGCTGTTCCAGCGCCATGGTGACGGCGAGCGTGAATATCAGGAATTTTACGAACTTGCCGATGATCCCGGCGATCCTTATGCCGGCGTTTACCGACGCTATCAGTGCGGCCCTCCCGAGGAAGTTGCTCAGGAGATAGCCGAACAGAAGGACCAGAAGCGCGGTAAAGACGCTCGGCAGGTACAGCAGGAAGCTCTCAAGCAGCTGGCGGATCGTTATCACCTCGAGCGTCCTCATCGCGATCACCGCGAATATGACGACGATGACCCATGCGAGGAACTTCGACAGCAGCACCGAAACGGGATCCCGCAGCCCGCCCTTTTTCATCAGTTCAGCCGTCCCGTATCTCTCGAAGAACCGGTCGACCCCGACCGCCCTGAAAAGCCTTGAGAACACGGCCCTGAAGATCAGCGCCAGGACGACGCCGATGACGAAGATGAGGACGGCAACGAGAAGGTTCGGCAGGAAATGAAGCACCTTCTCATAAAAACCCTCAAGCGGTTCGATTATAACTCTCCGGAGAATATTGTCCACAACAGTCCTCCTTTCTATGCCCAGTTTTCTGTCAGAAGGGGCTTCCTCTCCTCAAAGACCCCGCAGAGCCTTTCGATCCTTTCCTCCACTTCCACGGAATCGCTGTCCCATGTCTCCCGCACGAAGGAGGCCACCCTCCCTATATAAAGCGGGGTGAGGGATTTCAAGAGGTGCTCCCTGTTCAATATTTTCTCGTGAGACGCGCCGGCG
>JBJKSM010000044.1:0-13761 GCA_046704045.1 Thermodesulfovibrionales bacterium
ATGTATCTTAAGAAAACGGGCCGCCTACGAGAAAAGATAAGGGCAACTACAGAGGCGCTGAGGAATACAAAAAAAACGGGGCCGAACAGATTATCCTTCTTGGGGCTCTTTCAGTTATCCCCTACACTTCCATTTCCCTGACAGGTGCCGCACCCGGTACAATATTTGATCTTTTTGTCCCGTAAAAATATCTTTTCCGCCTGATTGCCTGCTTCTTTGGTTCCGCGCAGGAACTGATCGCATAACAAATCGGAGTTTCCGCCTTTCCTTGGGCTCGCAGACAATATCAATACTTTTTTGCTCATATTTTCATCCTCCTCACATCGTTATGGTGCACTTGATTTATTCTTGTACTGTTCATCACTGACATGTTCCATCCATTCGGCGGCCTTATCGTCGAAAAGTTCCTGAAGTGCGATATGCGTCATGGCCGTCGAAGACGTCGCCCCATGCCAGTGTTTTACACCCGGCGGGATTCGGACAACGTCACCTTCCCTGATTTCTTCGATCTGACCGCCCCATTGCTGAACCCATCCGGAGCCCGCCGTCACGATCAGTACCTGCCCGTACGGGTGGGTGTGCCATGCCGTCCTGGCGCCGGGCTCGAACGTGACGCGGCCGCCGGAGGCATGCAATGGATCGTTTGCCTTGAACAAGAAATCAATGTGTACGGAACCGGTGAAGTACTCGGCTGCTCCCTTGCTTGAAGGCTGCGAGCCGTTTCGCGATATGCTGATATTCTTCATATTATCTGCCTCCTTTATTGCTGCCTGGGTGCCTGCACAAGGCGTGGCGGACTGCGTAGCCTGCCTGGCGCTTAGAACCCTGGCTAAAATGTCATTGGCGTTATCCGCTTCCTGCTTGCCAACCTTGGATCCGAGTACGGAAATGAAATCCTTCATCTGAGCTTCGGTCAGTCCAGTATCCATCGCAGCGCCAAGATGGAACCGGAGCTGACCGGCTGTGCCAGTCATGCCGGCAAGGGCCGAAATGGTCGCAAGTTCCCTGGTCTGGTAATCCAGGATATCGCGGGAGAAAATGTCCGCAAAAAGATGTTCTTTCAGGAACGTGTCAATGACGGGCATGAACAGCTGATACCCGCTGGGAGGTGGAATTACTTCCTGCCCGGCAAGCCTTGCGCGGACCTTTGCGCCGTATTCATCCTTGTTCATGTTGGAAGGTATGGGGCTTGGTTCTTTGCCAGGCTCATCCCTGATGCCTTTCTGCTTGCGTTCTTCCAAGACACCCATGAAGGTATTGATGGCGTTCAGGCTGCGCGGGAACCCGCAATAGGCGTACAGCTGCACAAGGACTTCCTTGATTTCATTAATGGTCAATCCGGCATCAAGCCCTTCGTTCAGGGCCGTTTTCAGTTTTTGCATATCGCCGTTGGCGGTGAAGGCCGCAATGGCGACGATCTTTTCCTTTTTTGCGTTCAATCCTTCGTTTTTCATGGTCTGTGCCTCCAAAATGGTTACAATGCTGAACACTGAGATAAAAATGCCTGCGAGAATTAAAGCGAGTTTCGTCCGGTTGATGCCAGGGCACAACCTTGGACTTTCAAGGCCGCCCCGGCCATTCCCTTTTTTGGATCACGCCTTCAGCGATGCCATATCGATCACAAAGCGGTACTTCACATCGCTTTTGAGCATGCGTTCATACGCTTTATTGATATCCTGGATCTTGATCACTTCGACATCTGACGTGATGCCGTGCTCGCCACAGAAATCGAGAAGTTCCTGGGTTTCAGTGATTCCGCCGATGACAGACCCGGCCACAGATCTGCGCCCCGTCACCAACGGCACTGTGCTCAATATCGGCTCCAGACCGCCCAAGTACCCGAGAAGCACCAGCGTGCCGTTAATCGTCAGTGTCGGCAGATAGTGGTTAAGGTCATGGACATAGGGTACGGTATCAATGATCAGATCGAACCTTCCCTGTACTGTCTCCATCCGGCCTTTGTCGGTTGAGATGACTATATTGCCGGCGCCCAAACGACGGCCTTCTTTCTCTTTGCCAGGCGTACGGGTAAACAGAGTGACATCGGCGCCAAGCGCTTTCGCCAGTTTCAGGGCCATATGACCGAGGCCCCCGAGGCCGACGACCGCGACCTTGCTGCCCTTACCCACTTTCCAGTGACGAAGAGGCGACCACGTAGTAATCCCGGCGCAGAGCAGAGGAGCGGCGCCTTTGAGGTCCAGCCCGTCGGGAATCTTCAGTACGAATTTGTCCGACACGACGACCTTCTCTGAATAGCCGCCGTAGGTCGGCATGTGATCATGGCGATCAATATGGTTATAGGTGAATGTCGCGGTTTCCTCGCAATACTGTTCCAGTCCCTGTTCGCATGACGCACAATGCCGGCAGGAATCGACCATACAGCCGACGCCGACGTGATCGCCCGGTTTGAAGCGCCTGACATCCGGCCCGACACTCGCCACGCGGCCGATGATTTCATGACCGGGCACGACCGGATACGTAGTGGGAAACCAGCTGACCCAGTCATTGCGGACAGTGTGTAGATCAGAGTGACATACACCGCAGTAAAGTATTTCGATCACCACGTCGTCCGGCCGCGGATCGCGGCGCTCAAAACTCCAGGGAGCCAGGGCGTCCTTGGCTGATTGTGCTGCATAACCTCGTACATTCATTGTCATAGGTTTTCCTCCTTATTGTTGATAATCAAATTTTATTGCCAATCCCGCTCTCTGGCAATGCACCTCCGCCGCCTATAGTCCGGTCCTTTTTTCAAGGGCTTCGGGATACCGATCTCCCTGGATCGTTATCTTGGAGGCGGCGCCGTCGATCTCTCGGAGTTCGCCGGGCATCAGTTCGACGTTCACTGCTCCGATGTTCTCGTCCAGTCGCCTCAGCTTCCTGGTCCCCGGAATAGGCACTATCCACGGCTTCTGTGCAAGAAGCCAGGCGAGCGCTATCTGAGCAGGTGCCGCTTTCTTCCGTTCTGCGATTTTGCGCAGAAGATCAACCAGGACCTGATTTGCCTTTCGGGCCTCAGGAGCAAAGCGAGGGACTATGTTACGGAAGTCGGACTTATCGAACGTCGTCTTCTCGTCGATCTTCCCGGTCAGGAAGCCTTTACCAAGAGGACTGAATGGAACGAGCCCGATTCCGAGTTCCTCGAGCGTCGGTAACAATTCCTCTTCAGGCCGTCTCCACCAGAGTGAGTACTCGCTCTGGATAGCGGTTACCGGCTGGACTGCATGTGCGCGACGGATCGTCTTCACTCCGGGTTCAGAAAGACCGAAGTGTTTGACCTTACCCTCGCGGATCAGGTCTTTCACCGTTCCCGCCACGTCCTCGATCGGCACGTTCGGGTCAACACGGTGTTGATAGTAGAGATCGATGGCATCGACCCTGAGCCGTTTGAGCGAGCCATCGAGGCTCCGCCTGATCCCCTCAGGTCGGCTGTCCTGGACCTGTTCCCCGCCGACATCGTGCTTGATTCCAAATTTGGTGGCTATCACTACTTGCCCCCGGAATGGAGCGAGGGCTTCGCCAACGAGTTCCTCGTTCGTAAACGGGCCGTAGACTTCAGCGGTATCGAAGAATGTGACGCCGCGCTCGACGGCCGACCGGATGAGGGAAATCATCTCCTGCTTGTCCCCGGCCGGACCATAGCCATAGCTCATTCCCATGCAGCCGAGCCCAAGAGCAGAGACTTCCAGGCCACTCCTTCCCAATCTGCGTTTTTCCATTATTTCTCCTTTCATCTGTATAAGACCGAACTATTTCACAGAGTTTGATCACATCTATTTGCCATCCTCCCGATAATTTCATTGTAATTCTGAAAAGACAAAAGCGGGTAGACCAATCCTGCTCATTTCTTGCCTAATAGTACGATCTCTTCGATTAATGGTTTTTCTGCGACTTTGATTATGGTAATGTTAATCAGGAGAAATTGATGGGAAATCAGGCTGTCAAGAAAGCATTTGAGAATAGAGGGTTGGAAGTTGCGCTTGAGACGCTGGGAAAGAGCATTGCCCGATGGACCGATAAGGACTACCGACTAACGACCGCCATCGCGGGTTTGTCACTTTTTCGCCACGACGAACCGAACGAGCTGCATACCGGCTTGTACGAACCGGGCATCTGCATGGTGGCCCAGGGGGCCAAACGCGTTATGCTCGGTGACGACATGTATGTGTATGACGCGCACCATTATCTGATCACCTCCGTGCATCTTCCTGCTTTTGTGCAGATTGTCGAAGCGAGTCGGGCGAAGCCTTACCTGGGGCTCATGCTGAAACTTGACCGGCGCGAAATCTCACAGCTGATGGTAGACAGCAATCTTCCGCCGCCGCGTCCGCAGCAATCGAGCCGCGGCATGGCGACCGGCGAAATGACGCTGCCGCTTCTCACCGCCTTTCAGCGGCTGATTGACCTGCTTGCTGAACCGCAGGATATTCCAATTCTTGCGCCGATCATCGAGCGCGAAATCTTTTACCGTTTACTTGTGGGCGATCAAGGGGCGCGCTTGAGGCAGATTGCGTCGGCGGGAAGTCAGAGCCAGCAGATAGCGCGGGCAATTGATTGGCTCAAGGGCAACTTCACAATGCCGCTTCGTATCGATGACCTCGCAGCGCAGGTCAATATGAGTACATCGACCTTCCACCATCATTTCCGGGAAGTAACGGCCATGAGCCCGCTTCAGTACCAGAAATGGCTGCGTTTGAACGAAGCGCGGCGGTTGATGCTCGCCGAGAATCAGGATGCTGCAGCTGCTGCGTTTCAGGTCGGCTATGAGAGCCCCTCCCAATTCAGCCGTGAGTACAACCGTCTGTTTGGCAACTCGCCGTTGCGCGATATCACGAATTTACGTCAAGTGGCTGCGATGGAGAGTGCCTAAGTTTCTGTCCAGGTTGGCCTGAACAAAACGACCGCCTGGAATATGGCATGACAGCGTGCGGTGAGTGCGCTCATGGAAGAGTAAGAAATTCCAATGGTATTCTCGATACTGTTGCAACCTCATGAAACTGCGGTGTTCAGGAAGAAGCTACATGCCGGTTCCATGTCTGACAGACCGAGGGCCTGTCTCTTACGCATTTAACGCTTCCCCCCGAATACCGCAAACAAACCATTTCTGTAATAGCAGTCCACATCCCTGAATCCCGCCGCTTCCAATGCGTTCAGCTGATCCGCCAACGTATCGGGCTTGTTCATGCTGACGGGATCCCGGTAACGCCCGATCACGTCCTCAGGCACTTCATCCTTGACGTTATATTGCGCCATCATGTGAGACATCCAGTCTTTCCATATCTCAAGATACCATGACTGGAGTTCTTCGGACGGCGCGAGGGTGACATCGATATTCACGAAACGCCCGCCGGGGTTGAGGTGCGCATGTATGAAACGAAAGAGGGCCGACTTCTCGTTCAGGTCCAGATGATGGATCGCCATCGATGAAACACAGACATCGTAATCCCCAAGCGCCGTCTTTTCCTCCAGTATCTCCTGGAAACTCGCCCTTACAAACTTGATATTGCTGTATGATCCGAGGCGCTCCTTTGCCTTGCGGAGCATCGCGTCTCCGCCGTCCACCAGCGCGGCCGTGATATTTCCGTTCACCTTGAGCAGCTCGTGCGTGACTATGCCGTCGCCGCACCCGAGATCCAAAACCCTGATGCCGGCTTCGCCGTAGAAATGACTCACCATCGATGTGACGAACCACAGCATCTTCCTTCGCTCAACCACATAGATCTCTGCCTTGTCGAGATAGCTTTCCGCAAACCTGTTGTCCGCCCATGCCGATTTTTCGAAGTCCGTCATGACGCCTCTCTTTCTTTCGGAGCGTTGCTTTCAGCTGTCGCACTCATTATTCTTTCGTTGATCGTTATAGTAATGCCGGGGCAACCGGGAAATCAATCGATACGGCAATGGAAAAACGACATCACGGCCCGGTGGGGGCATCTTGACTGGCAGAGAAACATGTGATAAGTATTAAAAAAGGAGGATGTGTCATGGAAGTCACGGACTATTGCAAAAATTTAACCATGGAGCTTACCTCATGGAAGGCAAAGATGTATGATCTGGGCAGGAAGCTCGACAAAGTGTCGACCGGTGATAAGGAAAAGGTAGTCCCCGAAGTCAATGAGCTGCACATGATCATAGAAGAACTGGAGCAGAGGATCGAGACACTCCAGAAGGAATGCCCTACAAAGTGGGACCCTTCCGCAATTGAAGACAAAATCGACGATCTGAGAATAAAACTTGACGAAACATGGGACTCCGTTTCGCCGAGTGACATCGGGGGATAGGAAAAAACAGCTTCACCATTACCGGTGGCGGTTCCGGCATCTCTCATGAACCCTGTCGTTGCAAAGGAGCCGGAGCCGGGCATGCCGGAAAGCGCCATGGAACCGGCAGAATATTATTACGATTCACGTGAACGCAGAAATAACCCCCGGTGTAATTGCTGCTGTTTTTCAGTTTCTCTCTATACGCTTACCGCGGGCGGCTCTTTCTCCTTTTGAACAGCTTCTCGATCTCGACCGCGATGAACACCCCCGAAGACAATGTCAGCACGATCAGCAGCTCGCCCAATGACAACGGCTCCGTCTTGAATATCCCGTTAAGATATGGCACGTAGACCGTCGCCATCTGTAGGATGAAGGTCAGCGCCACCGCGCCGAAGAGGGCCATATTGGAAAAAAGGCCGATCGTGAAAAGGGACTGCTTCTCGGACCGTATCGCAAGGACGTGCCCCAGCTGGGTCAGGCAAAGCGTGGTGAATACCATCGTCTGCCAGTGGACGTGCGTGGTCCCGATCGACCATGCCTGGACGAACAGTACGATGCCGCCCATCAAAAGCCCCACCCAGACTGCGTGAATGCCGAGGCCGTGCGCGAAAATGCTTTCCTTCGGGTCCCTCGGCGGCCGCTTCATCGCATCGCCTTCGGCCGGCTCCACCGAAAGGGCGAGCGCCGGGAGGCCGTCGGTTACGAGGTTGATCCAGAGGATCTGGATAGGCTGGAGGGGCACCGGCAGACCGGCAAGAGGGGCGAGGAAGAGTGTCCATATCTCGCCGGAGTTCGTGGTAAGCAGATACCTGATGAACTTCCTGATGTTGTCGTATATCTTCCTGCCTTCCCCGACGGCCTTCACGATCGTTGCGAAGTTGTCGTCGAGGAGTACCATATGGGCCGCCTCTTTCGCAACGTCCGTTCCCGTGATCCCCATGGCTATGCCGATATCGGCCCTCTTCAGAGCAGGCGCGTCATTCACTCCGTCGCCGGTCATCGCAACGAACTGTCCCCTGTCCTGGAGCGCCTTCACAATCTTGAGCTTCTGCTCGGGAGCGACCCGGGCGTACACCCTGACGTGGTCCACCATTTCCTCGAATTCCCCCATCGTCAGTTTTTCGAGCTCTCTCCCGGTGATCACCGCCTTCGGTTCATCGCCGAGAATGCCGATCCTCGCGGCGACGGCCTTGGCGGTGACGGGGTGGTCCCCGGTTATCATGACAGGCGTGATCCCTGCTGCCCTGCATAACGAAACCGCCCCGGCGGCCTCCTCCCTCGGAGGGTCCATCATCGCCGACAGGCCGAGGAGGGTGAGACCCGTCTCCGCTTTTTCGGGAGACAGATCATCCGGAAGGGCGTCCCACCGCCTCATGCCGACGCAGAGCACGCGCAATCCGTCCGCGGCCATCTCCCCGTTGATCCTCCGGATCTCATCTGCGTCGATGCCCTTGAGCCCCCCCGATGTCAGGACATTCACCGACACCTCAAGCAATACGTCCACCGCGCCCTTTGTGAATGAAACGAAGTCATCCCCCATTTTGTGAAACGTGGTCATGCACTTTCTCGTTGAATCGAAGGGGATCTCGGCGGCCCTCGGGAAATCCCTTTCCAGATCTTTTCTGTCGAGGCCGTACTTCCCGGCGGCAAGCAGGAGTGCGATTTCCGTGGGATCGCCGATAACGGCGTTTCCGGTCCCGGTCTGCGAGTCATTGTTGAGCGCCATGGCGGCAAAAAGCGCCGGAGCGGGGGAATTCAGAAACGCGGACGCTTCCAGCGGACCGGCCGGCGGACCCTGCCCCTTCATTTCATCGGCCTTCATCACCTTCCCGTCGACGTATACCCTCTCAACGGTCATCCTGTTCATCGTGAGGGTGCCCGTCTTGTCGGAGCAGATATAGGTGACCGACCCGAGTGTCTCGACAGCAGGAAGTCTTCGTATGAGGGCGTTTTGCCTGACCAGTTTCTTTGCGCCGAGGGCGAGCGATATGGTGATTACCGCAGGCAAAGCCTCGGGGATAGCGGCAACCGCAAGGGATATCGCCGTCAGGAGCATCAGAAGCGGCTGCGTCCCCCTTGCAACGCCGGCGACGAAGACGACGGCGCATATTACGACAACCGCCATCGCGAGTCTCCGGCCGAAGACCGCGAGTCTCCTCTGAAGGGGGGTCTTTACCTCTTCCTCCTCCTGGAGCATCGTCGCGATCTTTCCGAGTTCCGTATTCATGCCCGTGGCAACGACAACGCCGGCGCCCCGGCCGTAGGTTGCGAAGGTGCCCTTGTACGCCATGTTCTTCCTGTCGGCCACCGGCAGATCCCGCTCGCGAAGCGCATGCGTGACCTTTTCGACCGGAACTGACTCGCCGGTGAGCGCAGCCTCGTTCACCTTCAGCAGAGCGGCCCCGATCAGCCTCATGTCCGCCGGGACGGCCTGACCCGCCTCGATTATGACCACGTCGCCGGGTACGATCTCCGGGGCTGCGACAGCCGCGGGTTTTCCGTCTCTCAGCGCGATCGCGGATGGCGCGGCCATTTCCTTCAGGGCCGCCATCGCCTTTTCAGCCCTGTATTCCTGTATAAACCCGATGACCGCGTTGAGCACGACGATCACGACAATGGCTATGGTATCGGACAATTCGCCTATGAAGCCGGAGATCGCGGCGGCCGCGATGAGGATGAGGATCATGAAGTCACTGAACTGGTCGAGGAACATCATTGCCGGGGATTTCGCCCGTTTTTCCGTCAGCGCGTTCGGACCGGATTCCAGCAGCCTCCTCTGCGCCTCGGCAGAAGAGAGGCCCTGAGGAGAGGTCTTCGTCTCTTCGATTATTTCCGACGCCTCTTTCCGGTGCCAGTGCACGATTTTCTCCCCCGTTCGCCGACGGCCGTTATTCGATTATCCGCTCAAGCAGGGCGAGCGGCAGATGGGCGAACACCTCAGAAAGGGGCAGGATAATCGCCTCGTCCTGTCTCTGCACGCCGATAATTTCTCCAGTAAGGATATCGCGGTATCCGACACCCTCCGGGGCGTAGGGTACGACGATGTACGAGCCGCCCCACACCTCCTCCCCCGGGGCGGGACGGGCGGGGTCCGGGATGACGCGCGTCAGGAATCTCGGGACCGCCACAATCGTCCTTTCCATTCCGAGTCTCCTTGCGAAGGCGCAGACGTTGTCCGCCCCGCTCCCGCGGACTTCGAGGGGGAGGTATTCCCCCTGCTCGAAAAGCACCCTGTTGTTCTCCCGGTGTTTCAATGACCTGGAGATTACGTACTGTTTTATCATGCCGCTGTCCCTGTCGGCCCACAGCCTCCGGGATAATTCAAGCCTGCCGTTTTCCTGTTCGAGTCTGTCGAGCTCCGCCAGCGTCTTTATCCTCATGTCATAATCGACGGGGCTGCGGTTGTCGGGGTCCACGAGCGCAAAGTTCCAGAGCTCTGTCCCCTGGTAGAAATCAGGAACGCCCGGGGAAGTGATCCTGAGCAGCGTCTGGGAAAGTGAATTGTACATGCCGTACCCCGATATCTTTTTCTGGAAACCGGTAAAATCCTTCAGGAAGGGGTTGTCGCGCCTGTTGTCCAATATCTTCCCTATGAAGACCCCGAGCGCTTCCTCGTAAAGGGCGCTCGGGTTTATCCAGCTCGTATTGACCTTGGCCTCCCTCGCGGCCTTCAGCATATAGTCCCTGATCCTTTCCCTGAACGCGCCGTAAGCGGGATCGTCCGTGGCGCCCATCGGCCAGGCGCCGACAAGGGTCTGGTAGAGCAGGTACTCTTCGTTGGGGTCAGGCACCGCCTGGTTGTCGACGAGCGTCTTTTTTCTCTTGTTGAGACGCCTCCAGAGCAGCACACGTCTTTTCCACTCATCAGGGATCTCCGACAGGACGTCGATCCTTGCCCGCACGTCCTCGCTCCTCTTGGTGTCGTGCGTCGAAGAGGCGATCAGCGCGTGCGGCCAGAACTTGGACCTCTCGATGTTCTGCCCGTGGAACGTGTCCAGCGGCGTTCCGAACCGCTCGGGCGTCCCCCCCACCTCGTTGAGAGAAACGAGCCGGTTATAGATATAGAAGGCGGTGTCCTCCACCCCTTTTGCCATGACAGGCCCGGTGGTCTGCTGGAACTTCATGACGAAATCGAGCCACTCCCCCCTGTCCTCTTCGCCGCAATCTTCGGGATACCTCAGCAGAAGGACGTCCCTGAGAAAATCGAAGATGGACGCGCTGATGGCCGGGTTTTTCCGCTTGGCCTTCGCCACCGCCATCTCCACGTACTGTCGGTCCCTGTCGGTGACGTTGTCGCCGTTTGTGTACGTCCGGTATACCGGGAAATAGGCGATAACCTCGACGATGGCATGAGTGAGACTGTTCAGCGTAAAGTCCCGCGTATGCCGGTTCTTTTCCGACAGCCTGTTGAGGTAATGGCCGAGGGTATTCACTTCGCTCGACATCGACACCTGCATGATCAGTTCTTTCTTTTCGTACACTATGTCCTGCACGTTCATCTTTTCCCTTATGAACCGGGCATATATCTCGTCAAACGCCCGCGCGTTGCCCGAGTCGACGAAGATGCCGTTTACAGAGTTCAGAAAGACGTAGCCGGTGGTGCTGAAGATCGGCCATTCCTCGGGCATCCGCTCGCCTTTGATGAGGATCTTTTCGCCGACGATGTAGAAGGGCTTATAGGAGGGGTCGGCGGCGATTGTCTCCTCGTACAGCTTCAGCAGTTCTTCCCCGGGGCCGGGACCTTCCCGGACCCCTTCGATCTCCCTGTCGGGCGCCTCACTGTATCCCGGCCGCAGCTGCAGGAAACAGTTCTTCTGCAGCTCCCTGAAATACCCCGAAGGGTCGTAGAGGCCGTCGGGGTGGTCAACCCGCAGCCCCGTTACCTGTCCCTTCCCGATCAGCTCCATGACCAGCCGGTGGGTCTCCCTGAATACGTCAGGGAATTCGACCCGGAGCGCCCCGAGATGGTTGACGTCGAAGAACCGCCTGTAATTTATCTCCTCCGTTGCGACGCGCCAGTAGGAGAGCCTGTATACCTGCATGTCCAGAAGCTCGTCGAGAAGATTGAAGCTCGAAGGGTCGCCTTCGACGCCGTTGAATATGCGGACGTTTTCATCGATGAAGGCCCTGACAGCAGGACTTTCGTTGCGGAGCGTCCACAGTCTTTTTTTGACGATCTCCTTTTCGCGGTAGCGCTCCTCCACCTTTTCGGGGTCTTTCTCCGTGTACGCCGGCAGATGATGGAGCGCCGTCATTATGCTCAGGAGCTCGACGAAATTCGGGTCCCCCGAGGTGAGCTCATCCTCCAGGTCTTCTATGCGCAGCTTCAGCACCTGGATATAGGTCTTCGGTATTACGGGAAAGGCGTGCTCATAATAGCGTATGAAAAAAGACCCCTCCTCGAAGGTCAGCTGCAGTTGCCGGTTTTCAAGGACTCTTCCGTACTGGTCCCCGAGGACCGGCAGCAGCACCTTGTTCCTTAGCTCCTTTTTCACCGGGTCCCAGTCGATGTCGAAGTAATGCGCGTAAACCGAGCTCGGGCCGTTTTCGAGGACGTCCATCCACCAGGAGTTTTGCGCGCTCGCGATGCACATGTGGTTCGGCACGATATCGAGGATCTGGCCCATACCGTATTTCCGGAGCTCGGCGGTCATTTCGTCGTACTCCTGCTGCGTTCCGATCTCCGGGTTCAACGCGTTGTGATCGACGATGTCGTACCCGTGGAGGCTGCCCTCGCGCGCCTGGAAATAGGGGGAGGCGTAGATATCGGTTATCCCGAGGCCGCTCAGGTAGGGGATGATCTTCTTTGCACCGGAGAAGGTGAACTGCCGGTTGAACTGGAGCCTGTAAGTCGCAACCGGTATCCTCGGCATCAGGAAAAGTTCTTTTTGCACTCTTCCGCCCCCCTCATCCTTGCCGGAGAACAACTTCAGTATTGAAAAACAGAAGCTCTCCCAGATGCCTGAAATCTTCAACCCATGCCGCCGACTCCCCGTCGCCCGCCGCGGCCTTCGCAGCATACTCCCTGTATGCTTTTGCCGCCATTTTATAGTAGACGTTCTGTATCTCCCAGACGTTCAGGTCGACCGGGAGATCCTTCAGCAGTTCCACCACCCTTCCCGTGGATATAAGGAGGCTCAGGTCCGACGGTTTTGCGCACAGTTCCTCCATCATCGCCTCTATCCTGTGGCGGGCCGTGAACTCCAGGTCGATCTCGTTTACGGGAACGCCCCACCTCCCGATCTGGAGGATCGTATCCGCCATCTGCTCGATATCGGGTCTCTCACCCAGCGCCTTCCTCAGGTCGAGGTTGAGGGCGAACTCGGCGGCCGCGTAAAAGGCCTTCGGTATCGGCATCCCCGCATCCTGCAGAAAACCCATGAGGATGCGGCTGCTGTAATACATCTGGCGATAGGCGGACTCGAATTCATCGAGCGTCGAGCCGATGAGCAGTTCGAGGATCTTGCGCTGTTCGTCCCTGAAGAGGTCCTTCAGGGAATAGGTGTGCATCCCGAAATGACGGTCCATCAGCCGCATGATGTCGGCAAAGGCTCCTCCCTCGAAGGCCTCCGTAATCTCGCTTTTCATCCGTTGAAAGTCCTCTTCCCCGAGAAAGGTGCGCACGCCGCCGTTCAGGGACTGGCCCCCGAGGTAAAAGACGCAGAAGGCGATCAGCTCCGATTCCCGCACTATCTTCGAGCTGACTTCGATCCTCCCGACGGCGAGCCTTGTCTGGCCGGCCTCGCTCTTCTGGTAGGCTTCCCGCTGTATCTCATAGCAGTAGACGGCCGCCTTGTCCGCATACTCCTCGAAGAGCGAGCTGACGGCATAATGAACGCCCACCTTCTTGAGGTTTATCTCCGAGGGCCTGACGAACCTCTCGTAGATACGGGCGCCGTCGCCGTTTTCCGGGACGTTGCTCTTCGCCTTCGAGAGTTTTTCGACGAATGCCTGCCCGGTTCCGGGGGATGAAAGCTCCTCCGACAGCTGTATCGCCCTCCCCGCGTATTCGATGATCTGGATGCTCTCAAGCCCCCCGATATCGTCGAAAAACCAGCCGCAGCTCGTATACATGAGCAGCGCATGCCTCTGCATTTCGAGCAGTTTGAGGACCGCGACCCGCTCGCCGGCGCCGAGGTCTCCGAGCGCATTTGACCGGATGAACCGGTCGACGGACCCGGCTGACCGCTCCAGCACCACCCGGATGTATTCATCCCGCGCGGCCCACGGATCTTTCAGGTATTGCGCCGCGCCCAGCTCGTAGACCGATGACAGCCGGTCCCGCAGCCAGTCCAGCGCCTCGCGCAGCGGGCCCCTCCACTGCTGACCCCATCCGGGGTGGGTGCCGGTGCTGCAGCCGCAGTTGCTTCTCCAGCGCTCCACGCCATGAATGCAGCTCCACGAGGTGCTTTCGATTATCTGCACCTCCTGCGCGGGGGGATGTTTTTCGAGGTACTCGCCGTAATTCGTCAGTATCGCCCTTCCCTTTGACTCGATCGAATTG
>JBJKSM010000045.1:0-6294 GCA_046704045.1 Thermodesulfovibrionales bacterium
TCACCGTGATGTTCGGATGCTTTGCCGCATCCACCCTCGGAATCGGCCCTGCAGGTCCGAATACCGGCATCGGCACCGCAAATTGCGGTATGCAACCGCCCGGCAGCGCCGTCTGCGGAACCAGCAGCGAGCCGGCATTGGCCGTCCCGGCGGCGAGGACGCCGAGGGCTGCGAGTAAAATGAGACCAGAATGAAAAAATCTTATCGTTTTCATTGCGCACGCCTCCTTGAAAATTGTTTCAGGGCTGACGTCTTATCGCCGGTGATACAGCCTGCATCTCCTGCCCCCCTACCGGCTGTTAGTTCCAATGTAAAGCCGCGTCGGGAAATTGTCTATGAGCGGGATTGCCGTTGTTAGGTAAATTATTGCGCAAAAGAGGGTAACCCGGCATACCGGCCGGCCCGGCCGATGAGCGTTATGAATGTGCGGGCTCCAAATCCGGGATATAATTGATGCATGGCCCTGACCACGTATCTGCTAAACGGAAGGATGAACGATGACTCCACCCGTTGACATCTGCAGTCTCGATTATCTGACGGGGACCCTCGCCACCGCCTACAAGGGGCTTATCACGTCGCTCGTCGCCAGGGACTTCTGCATGATCGAGGAGGACGGCGTCGTCACGCTTAAGGGGACTGTCCTCGCGATGCCCGCGGGAGAGTACCGCGCTTTGCTTGTCCGCGACGGGAAGGAACTGGCGATTACTGCCATCCGGGAGGGGTCCTTTGCCCTCAGCGTGGATGCGGCCGTCATTCACGGGACAGGCCGCCTGCAGGTGGATATTATGCAGGACGGCAGGCATGTCGGAACGTTCCTTATCAAAAGGGAGGGCGGCGACGGGTTCTTTGTCTCCGCGATGGAACTCGCCGGGGAGATCAAAGGGGCAGACCTCAAGCTCCTGACGGCACACGTCGGGGACAAGCCCGGTCTTCTGAAAAAGGCGGAAGAGATCATCTCGCATATCCTCTCGACAAAGAAGGACTGGAAGAAGTTCTCGGAAGAGATCAACACCTTTGCGAAGGACCTCTTCTGGCTTACCGACGGGGGATTCCACAAGTGCTATCCCATCCTGGTAAGATATTCGCTCATGGCCTGCGAGAAGGCGGGGCTTTCGCTCCATGACAAGACGATCGCCAATTTTCTCTCACTTGCCGAACTGCCGCTCGAAAATGTCACCGATGAAAAGGGACTCTGCTTTCTGATCGCATCATGGCTCGAAGAGCTGAAGGATTCCCCCGTGTGTCTGTCCTGCAATTTCCCCCATGCCAGGGACGTAATCAGGGGGATCATGGAAAGGTGCCCGGACCTCGATCCATCTCCTGCGCTGCGGCCGCTGATAGCCTCTCTGAGGAAGATAGTCGAGACTGAACCGGCGATTCCGGCTGAAGCGATTGAAGGACTGCGGGGCATCCTGCCTGCCGGGGAGTTCGAGCGGATTGCCCGCTTCGGCGAGGGGGCGAGAAGAAAGACGGCGGAGCGCATCGATGCGGCCGAAGCGATGCTCGATGGAGGAAACTACGATGGCATCTTCGGAGCGCTCGGCGATATAGATTCTTCGCTTCCAGGGGATGCCGTTATGGCCGGGGAGTTCCTTTCGGCGGCCGGGAAGGTCCTGACCCCGGAATCGGCAGGGGCCTGCTCGGATTCGGCATTCGAATTCTTCAGGATCTTCGGGGAGCTTTCCGATGACGGGAAGAGGAAGGCGACGGAAGGGATAGCCGGTTTTCTGAAGCGGCTGATAGACCTCGGTCTTACCGGCGCATGCGAAGAGGTCCTTGCGAAGATCGGGAAGGCCCCGTTTCTGCGGGATGAGGACCTTCTCCTGAATGCCGGTATCGCCGATGCGGTGCTGCACGCCGGAGATGAGTCCCTCCTGCGACGCTATTCCGAAGCCCTCACGAGGGTGGTAGTCCCACCGCCGGGGATATCGGGTTTTTCGGGGGAGACATGGGCCGAGATAGCACACCCGCTCCATATAGCGAGACTTTCAAGGTTTATCGAGGTGATCGGGCTGGACAGCGGGAAGTTCAGGGACGTGCTGGTACACCTGATCTGCAACCTTCACGTGAGCGGGGTATTCATACCCGATGACCGGCTCTTCCAGAGAAACGTTTCGGCTTACCTCAATTCCGGCGGACCGGGCAGGGATTACCTTCTCGACTATCTGCTCCTTCAGTTGCTGCCGGTCTATTTCAGCGAGGTGGGGGCGACCGGCAGGATCAGGGACTATTCGACGAAAATCGACTCATGGGGAAACGACACCGTGCTCTACTTTATCAGGAAGCAGGTCCACGTTAACGCCAGCAGCAACAATGTCCGGCTCGTGGAGCGGGTCATCGGCGCCTGGGTCTCCGGTGAGCCGGCCGGCCTGAAAGAAGTTATGCCCGGAGACGTCTTCGACAGGATCGATCCGGCGCTGTTCAGGAGATATTCGGCCGCGGTCGGACCGTTCCTCGAATCCCCGGGAGTGCTCGACGACACCGGCCTGCACTTCGAAAAGCTGCTCGCTGTTACGGAGGAAAGGCTCCGGGAAAATGCGGACGCCATTGAGGCGTCCGATGAAATTCGTTCCAAGATATTATACCTCTGCATGCTCTACCGGGAGCTCGTCAGCAAGTATGAATTTGCGTCCGGACCAGCCGGGGAGGCGGACATCGATGCCGCGCTCGCTGAGCATATCGAAAGGCTGAAGGCGCTCAGGGAGATAGTCCTTTCACCCGAAAAGACCGGACCGTCCGAATCTTTCTACTTCAAGCGGCACATCGCCTTCGGCATACCCTCCGTCATGGGATCATACCACGAGCCCAAGTTCGACGCGTTCGGGGAAACCCTGCGTCTCGAAGAGAAGGTGCGGGTCCTCCTGGAGAGGATGATCCCGGATATTGCGGAAAAGAAGGATAGTTTCTCCGGAGACGACGCCGGACGATGGATAAGGCTGCTGCGCCTTGTGAACGGGTTTTCCAGGCTTCATGAGCTCGGCAACTTCATTGTGGATGAGCTCATGGCCGTCCTTGAAACGGACGACCTCCACGTTTCCCAGGTCATCGATATGCTCGGGATATGGCAGAGGGAATTGACGTGGCAGGTGGGGCTTCTATCGAGGACCTTCCATCGTCCTGTTACCAATGTCCTGAAGATCTTCCCTGAAGAGGACCTCCCCGAGCGCCTGAAGGCCCCCGGCCCGGATTTCATCGACAAGGCGGCGGACGTGGTCATGCGGGACCTGACGAGCAGCATAGCAGGATTCACCGAGACCGACAGGCTGCTCGCCGCCCTCAGGGACGTGCTGCTTTCACTCACCGGGACCGCGGGCGATCGGAAGTTCTCGCCTTCGAAAGGACCGGGGGACAAAGAAGAGTTCTTCGTGATGGACGGACTGACGGACAGCGATGCGGTGAGACTTTCGCCGCTGATAGGAGCAAAGGCGAAGAACCTGGTGTATCTCGGAAACAGGAGACTGTCAGTGCCTCCCGGTGTGGTGTTCTCCTCGGCGATGACGGGAGCGTATGACGAATACACCTCTTCAGCCTCGTTCCGCGAGACGCTGCGAAGAGCGGTGGGCGAGCTTGAAAAAAGGACGGGCTCGGTATTCGGCGACCCGAAAAACCCTCTCTTCGTATCGGTCAGAAGCGGGTCGTTCGTCTCGATGCCCGGGATACTCTCTTCGATACTCTACTGCGGGATGAACGATGACACACGCAAAGGCATGATAAGGGCTGCCGGAAATCCCCGCCTCGGCTGGGATTCGTACAGGAGGTTCATCGAATATTACGGGACGGTTGTCCACGGGCTTGAAGCCGGCATCTTCGATAAGGTCATAAGCGGCTTCATGAGCGAAAGGGGCATCGGGAAAATGAAGGATCTCGACGCGGCCATGATGGGAAAGATCGCGCGCCTGCATCTGCACGAGCTTTCTTTGAGGGGGCTGGATATCCCGGACGATGTTTACGAGCAGTTAGCCCGGTCGGTCCGCGCGATCTATGCATCGTGGCATAGTAGAAAGTGCTCTCTCTTCAGAAGGGCGATGGGGATTTCGGCACACTGGGGGACAGCCGTCACTGTCATGCAGATGGTCTACGGCAACGACAGGGGGTGTGGCGCATCCGTATTTTTCACGAGAAACCCTTTCTCCCTGGAGAGGGGCGTCTACGGAGAGACGAAGGAAGGCGTCACCGGCGCGGATATCGTCTACGGCGGGTCGTTCAGTGCGCCCCTTTCGCGCAGCCAGTCAGGCGTCGGGGAGAGTCTCGAAGATTCCGATCCGGAGCTGTTTTCGATGCACCGGGACCTCGGCCGCAAGATAGAAGAGGCGATGGGAGGACTTCCGCAGGAGGTCGAGGCGACCTATACGAAGACGCCGGACGGCAAACGGCTGATCCATGTTCTTCAGGCGAGGAGGATGGAGTTTCACCGGGGGTTCAGAAAGAGGTTCGACGACGTCTGCAGGATGGAAGCAAACGTCATCGGACGCGGGGCAGGGGTACACGGAGGGGCGCTGAGCGGTGTGGTCACGTTCGGACAGTCGCCGGGAGAGGTGAAAAAACTGAAAAACGATACCTCGATGCCGGTGATACTTCTCAGGCCGATGGCGAGCACAGATGACGTTTCCCTCATGTCCGGGATCGACGGCATACTCACAAGGGCGGGCGGGGTCGCCTCCCACGCGGCGGTACTTGCACAGAAATTCGATCTTACCGCAGTCGTCGGGTGCTCCGGCCTGGAATTCAAAACCGACGACAGGGGGAATCCTGCCGCCTCGATCGGGGGATATGCCGTGAGCGAGGGTTCCTACCTTGGCATAGACGGATCGACGGGCCTTGTATATTCAGGTCTTTGCGTTTTCACCGTTACGGAGAAGTAGCGGCCGGATAGGTGATCTTCTTTCCTTTCACCTTCGCCCATGGCGTCATCGCATGCTCCCTGTCCGGGCCCGCGCCCATGATATGCCTCACCTCGACACCGCGCACGAGAAGCGCGTCGCCGATCAGCGACCTGTGGCACCGCCACGGAAGGGCCTCTGCGCACATGATCGCCGTCTTTTCCTTTTCCGCGACGAGAAGCAGTTTCGCCAGACCTTCTTCGAATTCCCCGGTCTGCATGTAATCGGCGAATCCCCGGAATGATGCGTTTTTCCAGGCCGTATTCGGTGAGTCCCTTTTTGGGTGGCGCAGCCCGCCGAGTTCCTTCATATGCAGATACCCGATATGCTCCGCCTTCAGACTCTCATTAAGCTCGTCGCCGTTGAACTGTGGATTATGTCCCGACTTCGGGATCGTCCTTACGTCGACTACCTTTTCGATATTGAACGCCTTCAGGATTTGGATGAACTCTGCTGTCGGTCTTGTCGAGTGGCCGATCGTGAAGACGACCGTCTTTTTTACTCCCGTCGTTTCTTTCATGAGAGGTGTCCCTGTACACTGAGCCTGTCGAGGAGCAAATGAAAATAGACCAACCCCGCATAGGGCCGCCAGCGAGAGATGATCTTCCGTATGGTTTCATAGTCCGGCCTTTCGCTCAGTCCCAGGAAATTCCGGAGATTTTTCTGTGCCCCAACGTCGTCGCCCGGGAAAACATCGAGCCGGCCGAGGCCCCTGAGAAGAACATATTCGGCCGACCACCTTCCGACGCCGCGAATTCCCGAGAGAAGCCGGAGCACGTCTTCGTCTTCCCATTTGTCGAGGACCTCCAGGGCGAGGTCGCCCGTTACAACTCCGCGTGACAGTTCCGCGATCGCCCTGCCTTTGCTACGGCTGAACCCGAGTTTTCTGAAGTCGTCGGGGGAAAGGACCGCAAGGTCCTCCGGCCGGGGAAAAGCGTGAGATACCTCGTCCCTCTCTTTGAATGCGACGCCATGGGAAGCGGCGAGACGATTGAGAAGAATAATGCCGAGGTCAAGGGAGACCTGCTGACATGCAAATGCGTTGACAATCGACTCGAAGACGGTTGGGAAGCGGGGCGGTCTGACACCGATGAACCGCTCTGCAAGTGGTCTCAGCCTTCTGTCCCGTCGCGCAAGCGAATAAAAATCCGAGAGGTCCATCCTCAGGGAAAACATCTTTTCGAGCAGGGAAGAAACCTGTCGCTTTATCGGCTGCGAGACATTCCGGCCCGAGACAGTGACATCCAGTTTCGGCACATCGGCTGTCCCCTCTTGCGATACCGAGACCCCGTATGGCAGCCCGTCAAGCAAAAACGTCCTCGAATTGCGGCCCCCGTCCCGTCGGTCGAACTGATTGTTCGGCCTTCTCCTGCGGGCCCAGGAGGTGACAGACAGGCACAACGGGGTAAGCGCC
>JBJKSM010000046.1:0-12166 GCA_046704045.1 Thermodesulfovibrionales bacterium
GATACACTCTGTCATATAGCCAACTTCCTTCCTTTGGATTTTGATCTTCGCAGATTCAATAATACCAGAGGTTTCAGGATCGTTGGCTATTTTTTTGCCGCTTATTTATGAATTATCTGGGCTAAGCTGCAGAAGATCTGAATCAGAGGAAATCTCCACCGCAGAGACGCGGAGATAAGGGAGATTCGGCAAAAGACTTCACTTTCTGCGCCCTCTGCGGTGAAACGTTCTTTACCGGTTCAGTCCGTTGCACACCAGTCGTCATCGCATTCAAGCGAATGTTCCAGCCAGTCATAGGCGCAGAGGATCCGCTTTTCGGCTTCTCTTCGCCGGGGAGGCACGGGAGGAAACCCGGTATCTCCGAGCCTTTCAAGGATGGCCTCCCGCGAAGGGATAGAGGCGATGCCCGTTGAGATGACATCACCGGTTGCGGTATCGATAACCTCTGCGTCTTCGCCGTTCGTCACGACCGTCACAGGGACCTGATAGGGTTCAAGGAGCCTCGCGGATGCGAGGGCAGGCCGTTCGCGCGTTACGAGGGAGCCGGGGCCGTACCGCACGACCATGGAGCTTCTGCCATTCACCCTGACGACGAAGTCTACCATCGAAAGGACCTTTTTCCCTTCGATCTCAAGCTCGATCCGCCGCTTCACCTCGATGTCCTCTTTGGGATACCCTCTTTCCTCAACGAGGAAGCGTGCGATCTTCTGACGGTACCTCTCATCGTCGGTGTCGGTGATTTCCCTGCCGGTGACAAAGTCGGTGGTCTTGCCGAGTATCCTCTTATGGCCCATTATGTCCGGCCTTTACTCGACCCGCACGACCTTTTCGGCCGGAAGCATGTCGAGCAGTTTACTTACCGCCTCGGCCAGCTTTTCCTCCGACCTCGACTCCGCGGTGATGATGATCCTGTAATCCGGGTTGTCGAGCACCGGGTAGGAGCCGAACGCCACCTCTGCGCTTTCCGCCACGACCGCATTGAGCGGCGCCGCAATGGCCGATTCCTCGGCGTCAAGGAAGATCCTCTTCAGATAAAAGGCGGAACAGCGGAACCTGTCTTTTATCGATGTGAATTTCTCCCTGAAGTACTCCGGGATGCCCGGAAGTATGTAGATATTCCTGAAGCATATGACGGGGAAACGCTTTTCCCCCAGCTCGATCAGCCCCGCCCCTTCCGGCACCTCCGCCATCTTGAGCATCGCCTCGTTGACGGAGCTCCCGTACCGTCCGCGAAAGGTGGCTTCGAGCGCCGCATCGCTTATCAGCTTCACCCCGAAGCCCCTTGCGATGCCCTTCATCGTGACGTCGTCATGGGTCGGGCCGATCCCGCCGGATGTGAATACATAATCGTACTCCTTTGAAAAAGCGACCGACTCCCGGCCTATTGTGTCGACATCGTCGGGGATCACCGAGATGCGCATGACACTCACCCCGAGCCGCCTCAGCTCGGATACCAGGAAAAAGGAGTTCGAATCGTGGACCTTGCCGGAGAGGATCTCGTTGCCGATGATGATGATACCGGCGGTCTTTACGTTGTCCTGCGCTCTTTCCATGAGAATAATGTATCAGAAACCGAAGCGATATGTCCTGCGATTTTTCGGACGCAGCCGCCATAGGTATGCCTGAGCGCGATCGCCTGTCCTTCGGCTGCAAGCCTTTCCCGCCCGGCATCGTCATGCATGAACTTCTCGATCATGCCACGCAGCTCTTCAGGGGAATCATAGACAGGAACGCTCCGGCCGAAGATCTCCCCGATCCCATCCACCCTGTCGGAGACTATGAAACCGCCGCTTGCCAGAACGTCGAGTATCCGCGGGTTTAAAAAGCCTTCCCGCCGCATGTCTTCGTGGTGGTCGTTGAGGACGATCTTCGAAGACGCGTAGAGCTCGTTCAGCCTGCTGTTTTCGTAATACTCGCCGCCGTACCATTCGTCGGGGATAAGTCCCTTCCACCCCCATCCCCACACCTTTACGTCATAGGGAGATTCGCCGAGATCTCTTATGACCTTTCTCGCCTCGCCTTTTTTTGTGTTTCCGACAAAGACAATATCGTATTTTTTCCCGAGGGTAAGGGGGGTCATGGCGGTCGGGAGCATCATCGTCTCCGCATCAAAGCCCCATGATGAGATCTTCCGCGTGAATGATCCGGAGATGCAATATATCTTCTGGTAATGCCTGAGGATCCCGGGCGTTATCCAGTCGGGGTGACTGTGGATCCATAAGATGGCGTAAGCGTCGGGGGTAATGTTCCTGACCGGCTCGCCGAAGAGATGCAGAAGGATTCCCGGACCGGGGCCGCCGACAGGATATCCGGCTCTTTCAAACTCTTTGAGCAGGTTCTCCTTCAGCCAATAATCGCCCCACACCTTTCTGTCGGGAATGTCATAGAAGTCCGAATAGGCGATGATCCCCATGGGAGGAAATGAAGTGAAATCAGCCATTGGCAAAAAGCCCCTGCAATCGGGGACGGACTGCTATCCCTGCATAGAGCCGGAGAGAGCATCCCTCAAATCCTTTTAAGGCGATATGATTTGATCGTGGCATGGCGCAGGGTATATAAGGCTTCACTGAATGCCATGTCCGCGTTGCATCATATTTACGTGGCTTCCGATGCCGCGAGGAATCGCTGCAAAAGGCTTTTCGGGTTGCTCCCCCCTGGCACGGCATTTTATACGACCGTAAGGTTATCCTTCTTTCACGTCCGGGTTGAGGATAAGTTGTATCCATATGAGGTTGAACGCATCTCCGTAGTCCTTCAGGTAATCCCTAATGGTTCCTTCGGGATTGACGTTCCTTTTGTACCTGGAATACTGTTTTTCGATGTAGGCAAGCACCCTCTTTTTCTGTGCCTGCATATAAGGATAGACAGAGCCGCTCATGACCTGCCGGCCGTCGAGTTCGAGGAAGCGCGCGGCAAAGATGTCCCCCCTGTTCAGTCCCCTTGTAAGCATCTTTTCCCTCAGGGAGACCTCGCCTCCGAGCAGCAGGTCCTTGAGCAGGACCCTCTTGTCCCTGGAAACAGACGCCACCTCGTAAAGACTCAGGAGCGAGCTTTTCATCCTTTGCATGACTGAAGATTCCTCTTCAGTCATGCAATCGTTGCCTTTCGCATACAGGTCGATAAACGTCTCGCCTGATTCATTTGCCTTGTAATCGAAGATGAACCAGTCCTCGAAATTGACGAAGCCGAGTTCGAGCGCGGCGCCGCTCAGAAACTCGTCCGGATGGTTTGAGTCCCAGAAATATTCATAAGCCTTGTCGATCGTCCCGGCGTGCCGCTCCCGCGCGCCCTCCATGATCGCCCGGGCGATTCCCGTCTTGATATCCTCTTCCTTGCCCATTATCTCTCCTTTGAAATCACTCTCTGATTCGGAAAATTCAACATTGACAGGCTTATATTCTAACTCCCGCGGCGTTCTTATCTCAACCCGGCGGCACCGCGCCTTGACAGTCCTTGCGTCTATGGAGTACAAAGGGTATATGCTGATTATCACTGGCACCGGCAGATCCGGGACGAAAACCATGGCGCGCCTCTTCGGCGGGCGCCACGAATTCAGGGCCGACTACCTGCTCGACAGGTACTTTTCGAAGGCAGACCCCCACTCGGACCCCTTTGCAAAAATCGAAAAACGAATCGAAGCGGTCCTTGACCTCCACCAGGGCATCGACCCGAAGACCTTCGTCGATTCGTCCAATCTCTACATCCATTTCATCGATGCAGTCTCCATACTCAACCCCTCTGCAAAGTTTATCCTCTGCGTCAGAAACGGGAAAGATTTCGTGAGATCCGCACTCAGCAGGAAATGGCACGAGATGCGGACATTCGGCACGGTCCCGCAGAGGGATGATCCGTATTTCAAAAAATGGGAAGGCATGAACCCTCTTCAGAGGAGCGCCTGGATATGGGCATACCGCAATACGAAGGCGCTTAAAGAACTGGGCAGGGTCCGGGAGAAACAGAAACTGATCGTGAGGATCGAAGACATCGGCAAGGACAAGACACTCGCCGAGCTGGAAGAATTCACCGGCATCATAATCACGGACAGGACAATCGCAGGAAAGAGGCATAACGCAAACCCTTCCTTCGATCTTCCGTCAGCGGAGGAGTGGGCAAAAGAGGTGAACATCCGGTTCGACGAGATCGCCGGAGAAATGATGCGGTTTTTTGGTTACTGCTGACGCTTCCGAATCGGTACCGTTTTCCGGCCGGCCGGTATCCTCTCGGTAAGCCTTCCGCTTTCGTCGAACAGAAGGATGTCGCCGGCCACGCACCCACGTCCCTGAACGACCGCATCTTCGGAGAGCCTGTAATTATCCAGGCGGCCGCTTTCATGGAATGCCGCCCAGGACTCCGCCCTCAGAAGCACATCCTCCCTCACAACGTCTTCGGCGACAACACACCTTTTTAGCCCGCCGGTTTCATGAAACCCGATCCATCTTCCCGACCTGCACCCTATCCCCCGGCAGAGATAATCTTCGGCAAGCCTGCATGCGGAGAGGCGTCCGCTTTCATGGAAAAGAAGAAAGGTGTCTGCCCTGGCAGGAACACCGTCCAGCAGCCGGTCTCCCGGGATGAAGCACCTCATCACCCTTCCGTTTTCATGAAGGTGGACCCGCTCTCCTGCCCTGCATGGAACGCCGTGGACCGCGATATCGTATACCGGCTCGAAGCTGGAAAGTGCACCGGATTCATAGAACCAGACCCAAGATCCGCAGCTGCAGATCATTCCCCCGACCTCTTCATCCGACATTAGAACCCTGCCGCGCAGTCGTCCGTTGTCATACTTCAGAGACAGCTCATTCATACCTGACAAGGCTTCCGTCTTCTCCAAAGATGAGCAGGCCGCCTTTCCTGCATGACATACCCTTTATCGTCACATCTGAAGCCACGGTACATCCCTTAAGGCCGCCTGCCTTATGAAACCAGACCCTTGTCCCTGCCATGCAGGGTGTGCCGTCGATCAATGCGCCGTCGGAAAGTGTAAGAGCGGACAGCCTGCCGTTGTCGAAGAAACAGAGGTCCGTACCAGACTGTATGCGAAAGCCGCCGATTGAGATATCCCCCTCCACATCGCATTTGAAGAGCCCGCCGTTTTCATGAAAGAAGACCATGGAGCCGGCCCTTACCGGGACCCCCTTTATCTCTGTTTCGCGCGAAGTTGTACATGCGAGCAAGCGGCCTCCGGGTGAAAACTCGATTTCGCTCTTTGCCTTGCAGGGAACGCCTTCGATCACGGTTTCCCCTGAGATGTTGCACCTCCAGAGCCTGCCCTCCTCGTCGAATCCTACGACGGAACCGGCCTTAAAGAGGATGCCCCGGATAACGGAATCCCTGGAGAGGACACACGACTTCAGGAGTTTGCTGCCGGGAAATCTGATGACCGAACTCTCTAAGCAGGGGAGATTGGCGACTGCGCCGTCAGGCGTTCCCATGGCCGAGGCCCTTGTAGAATGCCTTGATCGAGGTCTCCTTCACGTCTTCGAGCATGCCTGCCTTTGCGGTTTCGAGGCGCTCTGCAGTTACACCCAATTTTTTTGCAAGCTCGCCGAGTGGGACATTCTTCCCGAAGTGCTCTTCGGCGATAAGCACCTTCAGCATGTCATCGATGATGCTCTTTCTCAGCGCCTCGTCCTTTACCTCGATCGTGGCGCAGGCGGCGTCGAAATCGAGCCCCCTGGCAAGCTCCTCTCTTATCTTGTCCTCTGCCTGCTTATACGCCCTGGCAGTCTCTGTCACGAATGCGTCGTCCGGAAGTCCCTCATACCATGCTTCGCTCATCGAAACCTCTCAAGAAATTTGATCCATTATCCTATCACAAAAAGGTAGGAAATTCATGGGCTCAAAAAACTCTTCCTTCAATACTTCTCCCGGATGAATATTCTTTCAATGTCTCATTGCATACCTCCTAATGATAATCGGTTATCTCTGCACCACGGGCGTTTCCATCCTGCCATCGAAAGCAGATGCGCCACTGATCATTTATCCTGATGCTCCACGGCCCTTCCCTGTCCCCGTGCAGCCGTTCAAGAGAGAGTCTTTGAAGGAGTTGCACTACGGACAGAAGCCGACCCGGCGAGCGCCGGATTCGTTGACATCGCAGGCACCGACACAT
This sequence comes from Thermodesulfovibrionales bacterium, assembly GCA_046704045.1. Lineage (GTDB taxonomy): Bacteria > Nitrospirota > Thermodesulfovibrionia > Thermodesulfovibrionales > UBA6898 > JAWOKY01. The sequence continues at coordinate 6,113 of JBJKSM010000046.1, forward strand.
TAAATTACCACTCTAACCATTCGATCATTTCAAGGAGGCTGCCGTGGCTATTAAAGTGAAGAACCCGGTTGTCGAGATGGACGGCGACGAGATGGCCAGGATCATCTGGCATTTCATAAAGGAGAAACTGATTGCGCCTTTCCTCGACATCGATATCCGTTATTTCGACCTCGGGATCAAGCAGAGGGACGAGACCGACGACTCGGTGACCGTTGAAGCGGCTACCGCGATAAAGGAATTCGGGGTCGGCGTGAAGTGCGCCACGATCACGCCGAATGCCGCGAGGGTGAAGGAGTACGGCCTGAAGCAGCAGTGGAAGAGCCCCAACGGCACCATCCGCGCGATCCTCGACGGCACGGTGTTCAGAAAGCCGATCATAATGAAGAACATTCCCCCCGCCGTCCGTTCCTGGAAGAAGCCGATCATCATTGGCCGCCATGCCTACGGGGACATTTACAAGTGCACCGAATTCGTGGTCGAGGGTCCGGGCACCGCCGAGATCGTGTTTACCCCTGAAGACGGAGGCGAAAAAAAGGTCTACAAGGTCCATGATTTCAAGGGCCCGGGCGTGGTGATGGGCATACACAACACCGAAAAGTCGATACGCAGCTTTGCCAGGGCGTGCCTCAACTATGCGCTCGGCGAAAAGGTGAACCTCTGGTTCGGGGCGAAGGACACGATATCCAAACAGTACCACGGCTTCTTCAGGGACGTCTTCGCAGAAGAGGCGGAGCAGGTCAGTGAAAAATTCGGGGAGGCGGGCATTGGCTACCGCTATCTCCTGATCGACGACGCGGTCGCCCAGGTGCTTAAGTCCGAGGGCGGCATGCTCTGGGCATGCATGAACTACGACGGCGACGTGATGTCGGACATGGTCGCAACGGGATTCGGAAGCCTCGGCCTCATGTCCTCGGTGCTCGTATCCCCCGATGGAAAGTACGAGTTCGAAGCGGCGCACGGCACGGTCGTCCGACACTATTACGAGCACATCAAGGGCAATCCGACATCGACGAATTCGATCGCCTCGATCTTCGCCTGGACAGGCGCCATCTCAAAAAGGGGCGAAATCGACGGCACTCCGGACGTAGTGGAATTTGCGCACAAGCTCGAAAAGGCGGTGGTGGAGACCGTCGAAGGCGGGATGATGACGAAAGACCTCATGCTTATAGCAGAACCCAGGGTCTCGAAATATGCCCTGACGGAGGAGTTCATCGACGCCGTAACAGAGCGGCTAAGGAAAAAATTGTAGCAGGCAAGCCGTCGGGAAACCGACCTTCGCTGAAAAATGAGACGCAAAGAATATTTCCGCCACATGGATCACGGAGAGAACTGATGTTTTCCCTCTGATTGCGCTTTGTGGATTAAGGACGATTCGCATTTTACTCCTCCGGCAAGTAATGCCGTATACCCTCTCTTTTTATGCAACTGCACGGTCTCCTCTTTGCTGCCTTGCCCGAAAGCTGGTAATATGGAAAAAAGAGCACGGGCTGTCTTCTTTCTGCTTTTCCGGGCAAAAAAGAAATGGCGCTGATCATCATGCCGTTCATAGAAGCTATATTGACATGGAGCTACTAAAGTATTATTATACGGAATAAGGAGGACAAATGGCTCCAGCGGTGAAGGATTATTATGAGATCCTCGGTGTCGACAGGAAGGCGACCCAGGATGATATAAAGAAGGCATACAGGCGCCTGGCCCGTAAGTACCACCCCGACCTGAACCCCGGGGACAAGGCGGCGGAACAGAAGTTCAAGGAGCTGAACGAGGCGTACGGAGTACTCGGTGACGAGAAGAAACGGACCGATTACGACCAGTACGGCAGGACTCCTCATTCCGAGGGCGGTCCCGGCTTCGACTTCAGGACCTCCACCTCGGGACAGGGGTTCGACTTCGGCGGCTTCGGCGACGTTTTTTCAGACCTCTTCGGCAAGGGTGAAGGCCCGGGAACCTTGAATATAAAAGGTCCCGACCTTGTCATGGGGCTCGAACTCGCCCTTGAAGAGGCATTTTCCGGGGTAACAAGGCCGATCACCTTTACAAGGGAAGTCAACTGCAGGAGCTGCAGCGGAACAGGGGCCGAGTCTACGCGGCAATGCGACAGGTGCCGTGGGACGGGCCATACAACGTCATCAAAGGGTTTCTTCAGGATGCAGCAGCCGTGCGGAGCCTGCGGGGGAACAGGGAGACAGGTGACGAAGGTCTGCGCAAAATGCGGCGGCCGGGGCAAGACGATGCATGCGGAGTCGATAAAGGTGAAGATACCGGCCGGGGTCGATACCGGCTCGAAGGTCAGGCTGAGGGGCATGGGAGGCGCCGGAGAGGGCGGCGCTCCGGCGGGGGACCTCCAGATTGAGATCACCGTAAGGGAGCATCCCGTCTTTTCGAGAAAGGGAGACAACCTTTCCGTCGAGGTGCCGGTCACCTTCGGAGAGGCGGTCCTCGGCGCAAAGATAAAGGTGCCGACAATCGACGGCGTCGCCGCGATGACGCTGCCTGCCGGGACCCAGGGCGGGCGGAAGTTCAAGCTCTCGGGGAAGGGTTTCCCCTCGCCAAAGACCGGCAAGAGGGGGGACCAGTACGTAACGATCAAGATGGCGGTTCCGAAAAATATCCCTGAAAAGGCGAAAGCGGCGATACAGGAAATCGAGGCCCTTTACGGCGAATCTCCCAGGAAGGGAATGGTGAAGGACGATGGATAAGAAAGACAAGACCCGGCCGGTCTATATGATAAGCGTTGTTTCGCGCATGCTGCGGGTCCACCCGCAAACGCTCAGGCTTTATGAAAAAGAGGGTCTTGTCCAGCCGCAGAGAACAAGGAGGCAAAGGCTCTATTCCGAAAGCGATGTGGAGCGGATCAACCTTATTCTGCAGCTCACCCGGGAGTTGGGCGTGAACAAGGCAGGCGTCGATATCATCCTGAGGATGCGCCACCGGATGGAGGTTATGCAGGAGGAGATCGAAGAGATGATGGATTACCTCGAGGATGAAGTAAGAAAAGACATCAGGGAAAAATTAAGAAGGGCTTTGAAGGAAGAGTAGGAGGCCGCAATGGATAAGTTTACGATTAAGAGTCAGGAAGCGATACAGAATGCGCAGGGGCTGGCGGAAAAAAATGGCCAGCAGCAGATAGATGTCGAGCACCTCCTCATGGTGCTCCTCAGCGATGAAGAGGGCGTGGCATCCCAGATGCTGAAGAGGCTGGGCGTCAATACGGTCTTACTCGGCAACGACGTCGAAGCGGTGATCGACAAGCTGCCGAAGGTCGTGGGTGCGACCCCACTCGGGCAGATCTACGTCTCCCCGCGGCTTAAGGAGGTCCTTGAACGGGCGTCAAAAGAGGCCGAGCACCTGAAAGACGAGTTCGTGAGTGTGGAGCATCTTCTTCTGGCAGTCCTTGCGGTCGGTGGACCCGCCTCTGGCCTGTTGAAGAAATACGGTGTGAACTCTGACAACCTGCTTGCCGCGATGAGGGAGATCAGGGGCTCGCAGACGGTCACCGACCAGAACCCGGAGGAGAAATACCAGGCCCTGAAGAGATACAGCAGGAACCTTACCGATCTCGCCGCAAAGGGCAAGCTCGATCCGGTGATCGGACGCGATGACGAGATACGGAGGATCATCCAGGTCCTTTCGCGAAGGACAAAAAACAACCCCGTGCTCATCGGCGACCCCGGCGTCGGCAAGACCGCGATAGCCGAAGGCCTGGCGGAGCGGATCGTAGCGGGCGATGTCCCTGAAACGCTGAAGGACAAGAAGGTGGTGGCACTTGACATGGGTGCGCTCGTCGCCGGCTCCAAGTTCAGGGGAGAGTTCGAGGAGAGGCTGAAGGCGGTACTGAAGGAAATCGAAGAGTCCGAGGGCGGGGTGATCCTCTTCATCGACGAACTCCATACCCTCGTCGGCGCCGGGGCGGCGGAAGGCGCGATAGACGCATCGAACATGCTGAAGCCCGCGCTCGCAAGAGGAGAACTCAGATGCGTCGGCGCCACGACCCTCGGCGAATACCGGAAGTACATCGAGAAGGACCCGGCCCTCGAAAGGCGTTTTCAGCCGGTGTTTATCAAGGAGCCTTCGGTCGAAGACACGATCTCGATACTCCGCGGGCTGAAGGAGCGGTATGAGGTCCATCATGGCGTGAAGATCAAGGATGCTGCGCTCATATCGGCGGCGGTCCTGTCCCACCGTTACATTACCGACCGGTTTCTCCCGGACAAGGCGATCGACCTGATCGACGAGGCGGCTTCCAAGATCAGGATGGAGATCGACAGCATGCCGGTGGAGCTCGATGAAATAGAACGAAAGCTCAGGCAGCTCGAGATCGAAAAGCAGGCGGTGATGAAAGAAGACCCGAAAGAGGCCGCGGAAAAGCTCTCGAAGATAAAGAAGGAGATGGCGGACCTGCAGGTGAAACGCGATGGACTGCGGGCCCAGTGGCTTTCCGAAAAAGAGGTGATCTCAAAGATGAGGGACTGCAAGGAACAGATCGAAAAGACGAAGATCGAATCCGAAAAGGCCGAAAGGGAGGGTGACCTCGCAAAGGCCGCTGAACTCAGATACGGCAGGCTCCTCGAACTGCAGAAGTCTCTCGAAAAGGGAACGGCCGAACTCCGCGAGGCCCAGAAGAAGCGGAAGATGCTCAAGGAAGAGGTGGATGAGGAAGACATCGCGGAAGTCGTTTCGAAATGGACAGGCATCCCCGTGTCGAGGATGCTCGAAGGAGAGGTGCAGAAGCTTCTGCATATGGACGACAGACTGAGACTAAGGGTCGTGGGTCAGGACGATGCGATCGAGGCGGTTTCAAACGCCATCAGGAGGGCGCGGGCGGGGATACAGGACCCCAACAGGCCGATCGGATCGTTCATCTTCCTCGGCCCCACCGGCGTGGGAAAGACGGAGCTGGCGCGGGCGCTCGCCGAATTCCTCTTCGACGACGAAAACGCGATGATCAGGATCGACATGTCCGAATACCAGGAAAGACATACCGTATCGCGGCTGATAGGCGCGCCTCCGGGATATGTCGGATATGAGGAGGGCGGACAGCTGACCGAGGCGGTCAGGAGACGGCCCTATTCGGTCGTGCTCTTCGACGAAGTCGAAAAGGCGCACCCCGAAGTTTTCAACCTCCTGCTCCAGATGCTCGACGACGGAAGGCTCACCGACAGCCACGGAAAGACGGTCGACTTCAGGAACACCGTCGTCATCATGACGTCGAACCTCGGGAGCGTGCATATCAACGAGATGCTGACTGAGCGGGAAAAGAGCCCGATGGCCTACTGGGTTGAAAACGAGGCGTCATTCAGGGAGAAGGTGATGGACGACGTCAAAGGATTCTTCAAACCCGAGTTTCTTAACAGGGTGGACGAGATCATCATCTTCAACCCTCTCACGAAGGGACTCCTGAAGCAGATCGTCGATATCCAGGTCGAGAGGATGAAGAAGTACATAAGGGAGAGGAATATCGATCTGGCGCTCACCGACAGGGCAAAGGAGTATTTCGCGACTGTCGGATTCGATCCGGTTTACGGGGCACGGCCCCTGAAGAGGGTCCTCCAGAAGATGATACTGAACGAGCTCGCCAGGAAGATACTCGACGGGACGTATACTGACTGCGATACGGTTGAAGTGGATGTCTCAGACGGGAAGGTCCTTTTCACGAAGGTCGTGGCCGCGGAAACCGTATCATGACATCATTTCGGCAGTCGCAAAAAAGGCCGGCGTGGATGCCTGTCCATGCCGGCCTTTTTTGAACCACTTGCGAGGCTTATCCCTCCGCCGTTACCTCTATCTTTCTTGTCTTCACCTCTTCTGCCTTGGGGAGGACGAGCCTCAGAACGCCGTTCTTCACTGTTGCCTGTATCCTCCCCCTGTCGACGGTATCCGCGATCGTGAAGACACGCTGATAGTCCCCGATGCCGTATTCGGAGGACGCAAGCCTGTGCTGCTCCGGAATCGCACGCTCGACCCTTCCGTAGATCGACAGTACGTTTTTTTCGAGCGTTATGTCGACCGATTTTTCGTCCACCCCCGGTATATCGGCTATCACGACGATGTCGT
>JBJKSM010000047.1:0-10402 GCA_046704045.1 Thermodesulfovibrionales bacterium
AGGAGTCGGTGAGTATCTCCTGGTAGCCCGTCATCGAGGTATTGAATACCACTTCCCCGATCGTTTCGCCTTCGGCGCCGAACCCCTTTCCCTCGAAGACCGTGCCGTCTGCGAGGACGAGTGTCGCCTTCACTCCCATGTGTATATCCTTCCCTTCGAAATGGTTACAGCCGGCCGTGCGCTCAGAGTCCACCCGTCAAAAGGCGTGTTTTTGCCTTTTGACCTGAAACCGGCGGCATCGACCTTGTACCCGTGCCCTGTTTTTACGACCACCAGGTCCGCGTCAGCCCCCGGTTTCAGTGTCCCCGCGGGGATGCCGATAATCCCCGCAGGAGCCGGCGCCATCTTCCCGACCAGCTCCGTGAGCGGAAGTACGTCCTCGTCGACGAGTTTCATGCTCAGGCCGACAGCGGTCTCGAGGCCCGATATGCCGGAGGGCGCCCGGTCGAACTCCCCGAGCTTTTCGTCCATGTGATGGGGGGCATGGTCCGTGGCTATCACGTCGATCGTCCCGTCGCGAAGCCCCTCCTTTATCGCCTCGACGTCGGCCTTCCTTCTGAGCGGCGGGTTCACCTTCGCGTTTGTGTCGTAGTTTCCGACGGCGTCTTCCGTGATGCTGAAATAATGGGGACAGGTCTCTGCGGTGATGTCGGCGACACCGCGCTTTTTCGCGGCCCGTATCAGTCCGACCGATCCGGCCGTCGAGACGTGCGCGATGTGGAGTCTTCCGCCGGTCAGTTCGGCCAACAGGATGTCCCTCGCTATCATGATCTCTTCGGCCTGGGCGGGTATCCCCTTGAGTCCCAGCGTGATCGAAAGCAGCCCTTCGCTCATCACGCCGCCGGAGGAGAGCGAAAGGTCTTCGCAGTGAGAGATGACAGGGACGTTCAGTATCCTCGAATATTCGAGCGCCCTTCGCATCATCAGGCTGTCCGCGACAGGCCTGCCGTCGTCGGAGAAGGCCACGCATCCGGCCTCGTACATCATGGTAAACTCGGCCAGCTCTTCGCCCTTCTGTCCCTTTGTGATCGCCCCTATCGGGTGTACGGCGCAGAAACCTTCCGTCACCGCCTTTTTCAGTATGAATTCAGTTACGCTTTCGTTGTCGTTAACGGGGTTCGTATTCGGCATGCAGCAGACCGACGTGAATCCCCCCCTCGCCGCGGCCTCCGTCCCTGTCTTTATCGTCTCTTTGTATTCGAACCCGGGCTCTCTCAGATGGACGTGCATGTCCACAAGACCGGGCAACACGAGCATGCCGGATGCGTCGATGACCCGATAGCCCGGAAGTTCGGAAGTTCGAAAGTTTGAATTTTTTCCCTTCCGCGCTTCCTGACTTCCTGACTTCCTGACTTCTTTTATCTTTCCGTCTTCTATTATTATGTCGGCTATGCCGTCGATATTCTGAGCGGGGTCGACGACATGGCCGTTTTTTATCTCTGTCTTCATTCTCTGACTCCTGCGAGAAGGTAGAGGACCGCCATCCTGACGGCAAGGCCGTTCGTCACCTGATCGAGGATGACCGACCTGTTTCCGTCCGCCACGTCCGAGGATATCTCAACGCCCCTGTTCATCGGTCCGGGGTGCATCACGATCGCGTCGGGTTTTGCCTTCGAAAGCCGCCCGGCGGTGAGCCCCCAGTTCCTGAAATATTCTTCCGTGGTGGGGAAAAACCCCTTGCCCTGACGCTCCATCTGTATCCGCAGCATCATTACGATGTCGGCGTCTTCCAGCCCTTCGTCCATATCGCTGAATATCCCGACGCCAAGTTCCTTCATGTAATGCGGCACGAGCGTCGGGGGGCCTATCAGTCTCACCCCGGCACCGAGTTTCTTCAGAGCGTAAATGTTCGACTTCGCCACGCGGCTGTGCAGGATATCTCCGACGATTGCCACTGTGAGGCCCTTTATGGTCCCCTTCTTTTCCCTGATCGTGAAGAGGTCGAGCAGCGCCTGTGTAGGATGTTCGTTCGTACCGTCCCCGGCGTTTATCACCGAGGCGCCGAGATTATCCGCAAGGAAATGTGCGGTCCCCGAGCAGGGGTGCCTCACCACGATGAAATCGGCGCCGAGCGCCTGGATCGTGAGCGCAGTATCCTTCAGGGACTCCCCCTTTACCACGCTGGACGTCGAGACCGCGAAATTGATCACGTCGGTGCTCAGCCTCTTTGCGGCGAGTTCGAAGGACGTGCGCGTCCTGGTTGAAGGCTCGTAAAAAAGGTTGACGGTCGTCTTTCCCCGGAGGGCCGGCACCTTCTTTATGTCTCTCCCCAGGACGTCCTTGAAGCCGGCGGCGGTTTCGAGGATGAGCTCTATGTCGGGGGGATCGAGCTGTCTGGTGCCAACGAGGTCTTTCGATCTGAGGCTCATTCGAGGACCACCCTGACTTCGAGGCCGTCTTCCTCGAACCGGACTCTTACCGTCTCGCTCTTTGCGGTGGGGATGTTTTTGCCCACGAAATCGGCCTTTATCGGCAGTTCCCTGTGCCCCCTGTCCACAAGGACCGCAAGTTGTATCGCCGAGGGTCTCCCGAAATCCATGATCGCGTCCATGGCGGCCCTGATGGATCTGCCGGTGAATAGCACGTCGTCGACGAGGACGATCTTCTGGTCGGTGATCTCGCAGGGCACCTGCGTCCTTCTTACTACGGGCTGCTCCTTCCGCACGTTGAAGTCGTCCCTGTAGAGGGCTATATCGAGGGTGCCGACAGACAGGGGTTTACCCTCGATCTCTTCGAGTTTCCTTGCGAGCCTTTCGGCGAGATGCACGCCGCCCCGCTGGATGCCCATGAGGCAGAGCGCGTTCACACCCTTGTTCTTTTCGATGATCTCATGGGCCATGCGCGTTACCGCCCTCTCCATGTCCTTCTTGTCGAGAAGCTCCTTAGACATGAACCGGCGCCCCTTTGCGGCAGTGATCGTTCAACCGGTGAGACGGGGTATATTCGGGAAGATGGAGACAAAAAACACGTCCCCCCGGGAAACCTGGATTGTTTTGCAGAGACAGGCACGGCGTGGCGCCGTAATTCTCGTGTAGATCGCAGCTCACGCTGACTCCTTTGCCTTGTCAACCTCACCGGGCTTTCTTAAAGGCAACTACATTAAACCACAAAACGCCGAAGGCTGTCAAACGGGGAGCTGACAGGCTGACAAGTGACAAGTGACAAGCTGACAGGCATCCGGGGTTCACGGCTTACAGGCTTGTTTGCTTGCAAGCTTGTTGGCCCGTCGGCCCGGCCGTGCCGTTTGACACATATCGGAAGGGTGAGATAAGATTAATTTACAGTATGGCTGACAAAACCCGGATAATTAAAGAGGCCCAGAAGTACGTTTTGAAGGGGCAGATCGACAAGGCCATCGCCGAATGGGAGAAACTGCTTCAGGAATCCGCCGACGGCAACACATATAACATAATAGGCGACCTCTATTTTAGGAAGGGCGACAGGAAGAACGCGCTGGAGTCATTCCACAAGGCCGCGAACTTTTTCAGGCACGAGGGGTTCTCGCTCAAGGCCCTGGCGCTCTATAAGAAGGTCCTCAATATCAACCCCGCCGACGCCGACGCCCTTTGCGCGCTCGGTCAGCTGAACGAGGAGAAAGGGCTTACCACCGACGCTACCCGGTATTATCTCGCGGCCGCGGACAGCCTTTCCAAGGAGGGCAAAAAAAACCGGCTCCTCGAAATCTACCGGAAAATCCTTTCCCTTTCGCCGGCGAATGTAAACCTCAGACAGAAGGTGGCGGAGATATTCATGAAGGAAGGGCTGATATCGGACGCAGCCATGCAATATGTCTTCATGGCCGGGATATACGAGGAAAAAGATGAGACCGACAGGGCCGAAATGCAGTACCGTAAGGTCCTCGATATTCAGCCCTCCAACAGGGAGGCTGTCATAGGGCTCGGATTACTGCTGGAGAGGAGAGGCGAGAGGGAGAAGGCGGTCCGCCATATGAAGGAGGCCGCGGAGCATTTCCCCGACGATACGGACATCCTTTTCAGGCATGCCGAGATCTGCCATGCCATGGGAGACGATGAAAGCGCCAGGGGGAGTCTTTACAGGATTGTCGAGATAGAGCCCGGTAATATCAAGCCGAGGAGGCTGCTCGGCGAGATGTACCTGAAGGAAGGCGCCCCGGACAAGGCATGGATAGAATATCTGCCGGTAATAGACCAGATCATCCTCGAGGAAAAATATGAAGAGGCTGTGACGCTACTGAAGCCTTTCAAGGATGCCGAGCCCCTTGAAACGGGAAGGAGACTCGTGTCGCTTTACCGGCAACTTGGCGAGACCGCGCATGTGGCCTCCGAGCTTGAGCAACTTGGCGACGCGCTCCGTGAGAGAGGGATGGCGGAGGACGCATTGGGGTGCTACCAGGAGGCGCTCGGAATGTCTCCCGATGACGAGGGACTGAAGGAAAGGATCGCCGAACTGACGGAAAGGATCGCCGAACTGACGGAAAAGCCGGAACCCCAAAAGGAAGCGGTTACCGTCCGTATCCCGGGAGGGGACAAAACGGCGGAAGAAATTCTTGCGGAAACGGAAATATTCGCAAGATACGGGCTTCTCCCCGAGGCCCTGAGGCTTCTTGAGTCCCTGAAAGTCAGGGAGCCCCACAACGTCGATGTGCACGCAAAGCTGAAGTCCATTTATATTGAAATGTCGGACATGGAATCGGCGGTTACCGAATGTCTTATCCTGCATGAACTTTATAAGCGCGACGGCGACGCTGCCGGCTCCGAGGCGATGCTGAAGGAGGCGCTCGATCTCTATCCCGAAGACCCCAGGCTTGTAGAGCGCGGATATGGGCCGCCGGAGGCGGTGCACCCTCCCGCAGCCGGACCGGGCGGGACCGGGGAGGAAGGCGGGACAAGAATCGAGGACTATGAAGAGGAGCTCGCCGAGGCCGACTTTTATGCGAGACAGGGACTTGCGACGGAGGCGGAGAAAATACTGAAAAAACTCGGCGATCTTTTCCCCGGAAACACGGATGTCGGGGAGCGGCTCGAAAATCTCGGACGGATGCAGGAGACACAGGAAACCGGCGGCATTTCGGGAGAAGAAGCGGCCCCGCAGGACGAAGGATCCGGAACGGCCCCCGAAACGGAGACGGAAGAGGTCCCCCCGATGCCCTTGCAGGCGGATGAATTCGAGAACATTATTCCTCTCGCAGAGGAACCCGTCGAGGCCCAGGAGATGCCGGAGCCGGCGCTCGACAACGACGTCATGGAGATCTTCCAGGAATTCAAAAAAGGCCTTGAGAAGGAGCTCGGCGAAGAGGACTCCGAAACCCATTATAACCTCGGGATCGCTTACAAGGAAATGGGTCTCCTCGATGACGCGATAACGGAGTTCCAGCAGGCGCGAAACGACCCGAAAAGGCTTGTCCAGTCTTCGACGCTGTTGGGGGTCTGCTACGTGGAAAAGGGTCTTTATTCCCTGGCTGTCGACGTGCTGGGCCGCGTGCTGAAAGAGCTGAACGACAAGGAAGATTCCTACTGGGCCGTGAAGTATGACCTGGCCGAGGCCCATCAAAAGAACAACGATCTTAAAGAGGCCCTGGCCCTTTACACCGACGTCTACGGCTGGAACGCGAAGTACCGGAACATCTCGGAGAAGATAGGCCTGCTGAAGGCGCAGCTTGGCAAGGGCGCCGAAAAGGACGGGCCGAAAGAGAAAAAAGACCGGGTTTCCTACCTGTAGCTTCCGTTTGACCTTCTCAAAATACATTGTGCTATACTGATGGTGTAAAATAGCGGCTTCGCGTATAGGTCCGGGGAAAAAGCGCCATGGATTATTTGGAATATTATCAGTTGAGCGAGCATCCTTTTTCGAACGTTGTCGACAGCAGGTTTTACTACGACAGCCCGCAGCAGTCCGCAGCGATCGTGAAGCTGAAGTACGCGGTAGACACGCGGAAGGGGCTTGCCGTGGTCGTGGGCAATATAGGGGCGGGAAAGACGACGCTTGCCCGGAAACTCCTCGAAGAGCTCGACGAGGAAAATTACGAGGCGGCCCTGCTCGTGATCATACATTCCACCGTCAGCTCGGAGTGGCTCTTCAGGAAGTTCGCGATCCAGCTCGGGGTAAAGAATGCCGGCGAAAACAAGATCGAACTTCTCGGCGAGATATACAGCAGGCTCATCGAGATCAACGAGGAGGGGAAAAAGGCGGTCGTCCTGATGGACGAGGTGCAGATGCTGAATTCAAGGGAGATCATGGAGGAATTCCGCGGCCTTCTCAATATGGAAAGCCCCCACGGCAAGATGGTGAACTTCATTTTCTTCGGCCTGCCGGATCTCGATCAGGTGCTCGCCCTCGACGAGCCCCTCAAACAAAGAGTGGCCGTCCGCATCCCTCTCCAGGCGTATTCGGAGGAGAATGCCGACGAATACATACGCCACAGACTGAAGGTGGCTGGGTGCGAAAGGGAAATATTCACCGCGCCGGCGGTGAAGCTGATCTGCCGCTACTCGAAGGGGAGCCCCCGGCTGATAAATACCATCTGCGACAACGCGCTTCTCGAAGGGTTCCTGTTCAGGGAGCCGGTCATCGGCGAAGCGATAATCAGGACCGTGGCCGTCGATCTCGGCCTGGAAGGTTAGCGCCGAATCACGCCCTGAAGGAAATCTTCTTCACCGTAAGCCTGACGGAATAGCGCGAGAGCTCTATCCTGATCTTCGACTGGTACCAGAGCCCGCCGGCCTTCCGCGGGGCTTCGTAGTATATATTCAGCTCCTTGCCGATATCGAAAAAGATCCTCTGTCTTACGGGAAGCAGCATCTTCTTGTCGATCCAGAGCGTCCTCCCGCCGTTTCTGAGCACGAAGCAGTCAGGCGTGTCTTCGATGGTGTAGTCTTTCATGTCCCACCAGAAGAGACATTCCCTCAGGCCCTCGGTGAGCAGGTATGTTTTATTCCTGTCTATCCGCGGGGAGCTCTTCACTACGCCGTCCCGCGAAGTGAGTTCCATAGCGAGAAACCCGAGCGAATAGATACGGAGGCTCATGTCCCCGGTGCGGGAGATGGTGAGCGCGCCGTCCCCTTTCCTCTCGGAGTCCTTTTTTTCGAAGCTCACCGAAAAGACGGTATCTATGCTCGAAACCGCCTCCCGGGCGGAAAAGGCTTCCCTGAAATCCCTCCCCTCGAAGGAGGGCATCTCCACCGCCTTCGGGGCGCACGAAACGAGAACGAGCGCGACACTAACCCAGAACAGCTTCAAGGCAATCTTCGACATACTTCACTCCTCTTATTTCAAGTCCCCCGCCGCCCCTTATCCTTTCGGCGTTTCCCGCGGGGATCACCGCTTTTTCGAACCCTATCTTCGCCGCCTCCTTCAGTCTCGCCTCCGCCTGCGCCACCGCCCGCACCTCGCCCGAAAGTCCCACCTCCCCGAAGACAAAAGTCTTTTGTCCCATGGGTACATCCCTGACCGACGACGTGACCGCCGTGATGACGCCGAGGTCCACTGCGGGCTCGACGATCTTCAGTCCGCCGGCGACGTTGATAAAGATGTCCATGCCGCCGAGGTGGAGCCCGGCCCTCTTTTCGAGCACCGCCACGAGAAGGTTGACCCTGTTGAAGTCAACGCCGATCGAGGTCCTTCTCGGCATCCCGAAGTTCGTTTGTGAAACAAGTGCCTGCAGCTCGACCATCAGGGGCCTCGTCCCTTCGAGGCTCGCCACTACCGTCGAGCCGGAGACGTTCTGCGGCCGCTCCGAGAGAAACAGCTCGGAGGGGTTGTCCACCTCGCGCAGTCCGGCATCGGACATCTCGAATATCCCTATCTCGTTTGTCGATCCGAAGCGGTTTTTTATCGTTCTGAGAATGCGGTAGGAATGGCCCCTGTCGCCTTCGAAATAGAGGACGGTATCGACGATATGCTCGAGCACGCGCGGACCGGCGATCGTTCCTTCCTTTGTCACGTGTCCGACGATGAATACCGGAACGTTCGAACGCTTGGCAAAGAGCATCAGTTTTGCGGCGCACTCCCTCACCTGGCCGACGGAGCCCGGCGCCGAGAGAAGCTCCTGGGTAAATACCGTCTGGATCGAGTCCACGACCATTGCGCCGGGCGTCAGCTTTGCGGCGGCGTCGAGGACCTCCTCGATTGATGTCTCCGGCAGAAGGATTATCTCGTCCGATTCCACAGAGAGCCGTTCGGCACGCATCTTGATCTGTTGAGGGGATTCCTCCCCGGACACGTAGAGAAGTCTTCCAGCCTTCTTTGCAAGCCCCGAAAACGCCTGCAGGAGCAGCGTCGACTTGCCGATGCCGGGATCGCCGCCGACGAGGATCACCGAGCCGTCGACGACTCCGCCGCCGAGGACCCTGTCGAACTCCAGTATGCCCGTGGAAGTCCTCTTACCGGAAACAGCGGCGATGGCGCTCAGGACCACCGGCCCGGTCCCGCCTGTCGCATTCTTCGACGAAGCATGCTTTCCGCCGGCAGGGGACTTCTCTTCCACAAAGCTGCTCCAGCTCCCGCAGTCCGGGCACTTCCCGAGCCACTTGGGACTCGCATAACCGCAGGACTGGCACTGGAAAAAGGTCTTCACCCTGGACATCTTTTATATTAGCCTGCAAGCCGGGAAGCCTGCAAGCCGGGAGGCCTGATGATTCGAGGTTTGCAGCTTGTAAGCTTGCCGGCTTGTTATCGGCTGACAGAAAAGAAGACTGCCGGTAAAAAATGTGATATGATTATTTTCATTAAGCCCGGGAGGACAGGAGAATATACAATGGCGTTGAATATGGACAGGAACTCTGACGGCCGTCCGCTGCTGTCGATTATTATTCCCGCCTGCAACGAGGAGAAACGATTGCCTTCGAGTCTCGGCCGCGTAACGGAGTTCGCCGGGCGACAGAGTTACGGCATCGAGGTTATTGTCGTGGATAACGCGAGCACCGACGCCACGAAGGGGATCATAGAGGAAGTTGCTTCCAGGCATCCTTTTGTGCGCTATCTCTATGAAGGCCGGCGGGGCAAGGGGGCTGCAGTGAAAAAAGGAATGCTTGCCGGCGAGGGGGAGTATCTGCTCATCTGCGACGCCGACCTTGCAGTACCGATAGAGGATGCCGGCAAAATCCTGGCGGCTCTCCGCGATGGCAGCGATATAGCCATCGGCTCCCGGGAAGTGAAAGGGGCGAGGCGGTACGGCGAGCCCGCTTACCGGCACCTGATGGGAAGAATATTCAACCTTATCGTACGGTTATTGCTTCTTCCCGGGGTGCGGGACTCGCAATGCGGCTTCAAGTGCTTCAGCCGCCCGGCTGCGGCGGACCTCTTCAGCACGGGCGTCATTGAAGGTTGGGCGTTCGACGCGGAGATTCTCTATATATCGCGGTTGAGGGGGTACCGGGTCGTGGAAGTTCCGGTGAGCTGGTATTATGGGGCAAAGAGCAAGGTGAACCCGCTGCTTGACCCTTGCCGCATGTTCAGAGAGGTCCTGAAGGTGAGGGAAAACGGCCGCAGCGGGCTCTATGACCGGAAGCCCGGCCTCCGTTCCACGCAGCATTCGCCGCGCGGCGTTCGTACCTGAATTGCCCCGGCCCCCGGTAAAGCCGGACGCTTGCAGCAAAGAAGAACATAAAAAAGGCCATTCCCGACATCTTATTCCCTGCAAAATTTTTTACCTTTCCATTGCGCCCGCGCGAGGCGTCTTCCTGGATACCGCGATACCGCGATATAAAAAAAACTTGACATGTCTGTTATAAGGCGATATATGATGAATTAAGAAAATTTTATTTTCAGGAATAACGTGAAGGGAGGGCGATAAATTTTATATTGATTAACCGGCAGTTGGGGAAGCAGGCGCTGCATTCAATGCGGTGCCGGCAGCGCAAAAAAAGACACAATTAAGGAGGCAAGCGATGGAAAAACTTAAAGAGATCTATGAAAAATTGAACGCAAGACTTACCGGCATAATCATGGGGCAGGAAGGGCAGACGATGATAGAGTACGCCCTCGTCGCAGTGCTTATAGCCATAGTCCTGGTCTTTGTGTTCAGAAACTCCGGAGTGAACTCCGGCATAAGCGGAGCTGCCAGCAGGATCACCTGCGCACTGACTACCAACCCTACCACCCCTTAGCAGATAATTGCGGATGTGGCGTTATCAGGAGCAGGATCGGCAGTACGCTGGAAAGTAAAATGAACTTTTATCCGGGGAGCAGCCGCTCCCCGGGGCTGATAAACGGCGACGATAAGAAAAAAGGTTTTATCCAAATATGAAGACAACGAAAGGTTCGCATAAAGGTCAGGCACTCATCGAGACCGTGATGATGCTCATGCTGCTGTTCATCCTGTTTTTCGGGATCGCCGAGGTCGCACGCTTCTGGTGGCTCAAGAACATGGTTAATAATGCTGCCAGGGTCGGGGTGAGGGTCGCGATAGTGGATCCGACGCTTA
>JBJKSM010000048.1:0-18072 GCA_046704045.1 Thermodesulfovibrionales bacterium
AAGCCTCGGAAAAGAGCGGGAGGCAGAGGAAGTGAAGGCACAGAATTAAGACAAAGAGATCCGGGTTTAACAAAGAGTCGTATAATACAAGGCCCCTGCGGAAACCACCCGCAGGGGCCTTGTATGCATTTTCGTTCCACAAGAGCTTTAAAGATGGGCGGGTTTTGTATAGTATTCGATTTCAAGGAGCCTGCGTTTTATCTCCCTGCCGGACGAATATCCGCCAATCGTGCCGTCTGCTTCTATTATTCTGTGGCAGGGGACTATTATCGGGAGCGGATTTTTGCCGAGCGCCCTGCCTGTGGCCCTGAATGCCTGCGGCCTTCCCGTCTTCTCCGCAAGCCACCTGTACGTCCGCGTTTCACCGTAAGGGACTTCCCTCACGGCGTTCCACACTGCCCGTTCGAATTCCGTGCCGTCGACGAATAAAGTTCTACAGCTAAATTCAGTCCTTTCGCCGTTAAAATACTCCGTCAGCTCCCTGTTTACGAGGGTCGAGATTTCACCTTTGCCCCACAGGATCCCCTTCGGAGGTTCATTCTCAAAGGACACGCCGACCAGGAACGCTTCTGCGAAGATTAGATGGAGCGTCCCCACAGGGGTAATCAGGCTATTATAGAATGTGCTGCCGGATGACTTTTTCAACTTCATCCCGCCCTCCAATACAAGTAATTCATACTATCCCGCATGGAGCGTTTCAGTCAAGAAAACGAAAGTGTCAAGGGCTTTTCCTGGTGATTGCGACTGTCGACATCGGCCCAGCTGAACAACGAACGAGATGTCTCTGCAGCGGCAGGCATTTCCCTTGCCGAAAAATCGGGCAATAGTGCAAAATATCATTTGATTTTGTGAAGAGAGGTTGAATTGTCTGTCAAGGTTGGTGTGATCGGAGTCGGATATCTGGGGCGGCACCATGCGAGGATCTTTTCCGAACTTGAAGGTGTGGAGCTCGTCTGCGTCTGCGACATGAACATCGAGCGGTCGGAAGAGGTTGCGGGTGCATACGACTGCAGCGCATTCGGGAGCTATCCGGACATGATAGATGCATGCGACGCCCTGAGCATCGTCACGCCGACAACGACCCATTATAAAGTCGCAATGGACTGCCTGGATGCCGGCAAGGACATATTTATTGAGAAGCCGATTACGGAGGACCTGGCTGAGGCGACAGCCCTTGTCGGGAAGGCTGAAAAGAAAGGCCTTACTCTTCAGGTCGGTCACCTCGAGCGGTACAACCCGGCCGTCATCGTCGCCGCGGGGCTGATAAAAAACCCGCGGTTTATCGAAGCCGAGAGGCTCTCTCCTTTTCTTGGGAGGGCGACGGACGTAGACGTGACGATAGACCTTATGATCCACGATATCGACATTCTGCTGAGTATTGTGAAGGCGCCGCTGAAGGACTTAAGGGTGACGGGCGGCAGCATCATGACCGGCAAGATCGATGCTGCCAAGGCGTGGCTTGAGTTCGAAAACGGATGCAAGGCCCTTCTGACCGCGAGCAGGCTGTCACAGGAGAAGAAGAGAACACTCAGGATATTCCAGGAAGGCTCTTATATTTCTGTCGACTACCAGAGGCAGGACGTGGGCCTTTATGTCAGGAAAGGGGCCGAAATCGAATGTAATGTCATAAAGCCGGAACAGAGGGAGCCCCTTCGGGAAGAGCTCAGGGATTTTATTCATAATGTCGTCACAAGAGAGAGGCCGCTCGTTTCGGGGAGGGAGGCTACGGCGGCTCTCGAAATTACACTTGGAATAACGTCGGCGGTAAGGGAAGCAGCGGCCTGACAAAGACGGTGCATGGTCCGGTTGTCCGGCTGGCTGTTCATTCATAAATAATGCAGAGTGGAGATGGCTCGATATGGTTCCGATGGTTGATCTGAAGAGACAATTCAATGACATAAAACAGGAGCTTTTTGATGTTCTCACCGAAGTGCTTGAAAGCTCTCAATATATCCTCGGTCCGAAGGTGCAGGAACTCGAAAAAAGGATCGCCGCATATCACGGGGTCTCCGAGGCGGTTGGGGTTGCCTCGGGAACCGACGCCCTGCATCTTGCCCTGGACTCTATCGGCATAGGAGAAGGCGACGAGGTTATCACCACACCCTTTACCTTTTTCGCGACCGTGGAGGCTGTGCTATACACCGGAGCGACTCCCGTGTTTGCCGATATCGAGCCTGATACGATGAACATCGCGCCGGACGAAATAGAGCGGCGCATTACGGAACGGACAAAGGCGGTCATCCCCGTACACCTGTTCGGCCATCCGGCGGACATGGACAGGATCCTTCCGATTGCGAAAAAATACAACCTGAGCATTATTGAGGATTGCGCGCAGTCTTTCGGTGCGGGGATCAGGGGACAAAAGACGGGGAGTTTCGGCGATGCGGGATGTTTCAGCTTCTACCCGTCGAAGAACCTCGGGGCCTTCGGCGACGGCGGCATGGTGGTGCTCGGCGACAGCGCGATCGCAGCGGATATCAGGAAACTGCGCAACCACGGCTCCACGGGGTCGTACCGGCACGAATCGGTCGGCTTCAACAGCAGGCTGGATGAGATACAGGCCGCCGTTCTTCTCGTGAAATTGAGGCGCATCGACGAATATAATCAAAAAAGACGGTGGATAGCCGCTCTTTACAGCAGCCTGCTTTCCGATGCGGTAGAGATGCCCGTGGAGAGACCGGGATGCATGCACGTCTACCATCAGTATACAATCAGGACCTCAAAGAGGAATGAACTGCAGCAACATCTGCGCAACAACGACGTCTCGTCCGTCGTATATTATCCGATACCGCTACATCTGCAGGAGGCGATGGGGTTTCTGGGGCATAAGACAGGCGATTTCCCGGTTGCCGAGGTAACGGCTGAAAAGGTCCTCTCGCTGCCGATCTACCCCGAGCTCGAAGAGGCGACGGTGAGGAAGATCGCCGATGTCATCAATAATGCCTGACACGGTCATGATCGTGACAGGCGAGACCTCCGGCGAGCTTTACGGCTCTCTGCTGGCCGCCGCCCTGCGCGAGAGGAGACCCGGCATCAGGATAATAGGGATAGGCGGGGAGAGGATGAAGGCTGCCGGGGTTGAGCTTGTTTCCGGCATAGCGAGCGCCTTTGGCATTACAGAGGTCCTTTCTTCGGTAAGGTCGATCAGAGACACATACAAAAAGGCGGTTGAAGCACTGCGTAAGGACAAGCCGGCCCTCCTTGTGCTCATAGACTATCCGGACTTCAATCTCAAACTCGCTGCAGCGGCGAAAAATGAGCGGATAAAGATACTTTACTACGTGAGTCCGCAGGTCTGGGCGTGGAGGGGAAGGAGGGTGAGGAAAATCGCCCGGCTCGTTGACAGGATGGCGGTGATACTCCCTTTCGAGGAGGCTATTTACAGAGATGCCGGACTCTCTTGTGAGTTCGTGGGACATCCCGTGTTCGACGAGATACAGGAAATGGAGACAGACAAGCAGGCTCTCAAGAAGAGTCTGGGACTCGACGGAGAGCGGCCCCTGCTTTCGCTTCTTCCCGGCAGCAGGCCGAATGAGATAGACAGACTCCTCCCCGTTGCCGCGGATGTCGTGCGGGAGTTCGGAAAGGAGTTCGGTGATTTCCAGTTCTGCGTTCCTTTTGCACCGAATACCGATATTGGAAGATATGCCGCCACGATTGACTACCTAAGGAGTGAAGGGGTGGTCATAAACCGGGGGGAATCGCTCAAGGCGCTTGCCGCCTCTGATTATGCGGTAGTGGCCTCAGGCACCGCTTCCCTGCAGGCGGTTCTCCTGGGCGTTCCGATCGTCGTCATCTACAAGCTCTTTCCCTTTACCTACCTGCTGGGCAGGCTTATCGTGAAGGTGAAACATATATCGCTCGTAAATATCCTTTGCGAAGAGGAGGTAGTGAAGGAACTTCTTCAGTCGGAAGTCACCGCAAAGAATATCACGATCGAGATAAGAAAGATCATGACCGACCTGCGCTACAGGGAAAAGGTGACCGCTGCCTATGAAAGGGTGAAATCGATGTTTCCCGGGACGAAGGCGTCCGGCCGGGTTGCAGAGATGGTACTGCAGATGGCTGGATGGGAGAAATGAAGGGCACGTGCCTGAAATCCTGACATGTTTCTGATTTACAGCTTTATCTATACCCTCGTGATCCTCTTTTTGCTCATCCCCCAGTATTTCGGGAGGCCGAAAGAGTACAGGCGGAGATGGCTGAGGGAAAAGCTCGGATCTCTTCCGCGGCTCGGCCGGGCGATATGGATTCATGCCGTTTCCGTGGGAGAGGTGGGTGCATCGCTCACGCTTCTCGGCAGGCTTCGGGAGGCGTATCCGTCAATTCCAATAATTCTTTCCACGATCACCGATACCGGGCAGAAGGTCGCTATCGAAAAGGCGCCGCCGGGGACGACAGTCGTGTATCTGCCTTTCGATGCCGGCTTCGTCCTGAGGAGATGCCTGAGAAGAGTCCGTCCGGTGATCTTCATAACGATCGAAACCGAGATATGGCCGGGCATCATTCGTATTTTTGCGCGCCGCGGGATACCGGTGGTCATGCTCAACGGGAGGATATCCGAAAAGTCCGCACGGGGCTACGGGCGGATCGCCTTCTTCATGAAGAAGGTATTCAGTCACGTGAAGGTCTTCGGGATGCAGAGCGCGGCAGACGCCAGCCGGCTTACGGGGATAGGGGCTGACGGGGGAAAAGTGGTCGTTACCGGTAATTTCAAGTTCGACATGGCGGTCAAGCGTGAGATACCGCCATGGGCGGCTGCAATAAAAGGGCCGGTGATCGTAGCGGGCAGCACCCACAACGGCGAAGAGGAACTGATCATAGCCGCTTTCAGGGAAAACCTCCCGAAGTTCCCCGGTCTCAAGCTCATTCTGGCTCCGAGGCACCCTGAGCGCTTCACTGAGGCGGGGGAGGCGGTGATGGCGGCGGGTCTCCCTCTTTTGAAGCGCTCCCAGCTCGGGGCGGAAGGCGCGGAAATCGAAAAATTCGAAGCGGGCGTCATACTGCTCGATTCCGTAGGCGAGTTGTCAGCCGTCTACGGCGCTGCAGACATCGCGGTTATCGGGAAAAGCTTTATCGGCTTCGGAGGCCAGAACCCGCTGGAACCCGCGTTCTGGGGCAAGACTATCATCTGCGGGCCGCACATGGAGAACTTCCCCTTCATCAAGGATTTCTACCTGGAAGGAGCGGCATTCGAAGTGGAACCATCGGCGCTCGCCAGAAAGCTGAAGGAACTCCTGATTGATCCGGCGAAGAGGGGGACCGCAGGACGGAAAGCGAGGGGACTGTATCTGAAAAATGCGGGTGCCGTTGACAGGGCGATGGAGATTATAAAAGAGGTGTTACAACAGCGGGGAGGCTTCTGATGGAAAAGAAGATCACCGTATCATCCGGGGAAATGAAGAGGCGTCTCGACGCAAATGCCGCAGCATTCATCTCGACCTGAGAAACAGGGACGAATTCGGCGGGTGGCGCATCGAAGGCAGATCCGACATCGAGACTCTGAACATCCCCCAGGAGGACTTAGTCGGCGAAGAGTAGAAATATCCGCAAGGAACTCGAAAATCGGAAAGAACCTCTGTGGAATGGAAGAAGTGAGCCCCCCGCTCAGACTTTTTTATTCGTGCCGATGATGAGAACCGTGTCGCCCAGAAGCTTCTTCTGTGTCCCGGCAAAGCCGGCCTTTCTTAACCAGGCCGACATCTCCTTTGGCGTGTAGGTCCTGCCCCCAGGCGTGTTCACGAGCATGTTGACAGCGAAAATGGCCCCGCCCGGCGGGTTCGTTCTCGACTCGCCGAGATAAAATTCCTGTACTACGACTTTTCCGCCCGGGTTGAGGGCAGCGCGACTCCTGCTGAGCAGCCGGAGGCAGTCCCCTTCGGTGTAGGAATGGAATATCTGGGAGATGAAGATCATGTCATACCCGGACCCCCAGTCATCCTCCGTAAAGTCGCCTGCAAGCAGGTGGATCCTCTTTTCAAGACCGGCCCGGCGTATCAGTCCCTTAGAAATCCTGAGAGTATCAGGGAAATCGAGGAGCGTCACGTCGATCTTTTTCCGGGCAAAGGCCATCGAATAGGTCCCAGGTCCCCCGCCAAGATCGAGCAGCCGCCTGACTCCTCCAAGGTCGAGGCTTCCGGTGACGTCTTTCTCCTTCAACGAGGCGATGTTGTGCATGCCGAGGATGAACGATTCATGATCCTGGGCTTTTTTGAAGGGCTTCCCTGTCTTCAGGACAGTGTCGAGACCGGACCAGTTGTCCCAGAGGATGTTATAATGTTCCAGTATATCGCCCTGGTACCCGGGCTTTCCCTTCACGAGATAGCGTTCGGCGATGGCTGCGTTTCCATACCGGCCGTTTTTCTTTTTCAGAAGTCCTATCGAAACGAGGCTGTTCAAAAGGAGCTCGGTGGCCCTATCGTCAGTCTTCAACTCCCCTGAAAGCGATAAGGCGCTCCTCCCGTCCGCTCCGAGGTGGTCGAAGATCCGGTAGTGGTTTGCCGTAAGAACAATCCTGGCCGGCATGAATGACGCCAGCTGTCTCAGTGTCTTGAGACCGTCTGTCCCGGTACGCCCGCTCATCCGAGACGATCTGCGTAGATCTTTATTTTTACCTCTTTCCTCAGCCCGTCGAGATATGACTTTACCGCATTGTCCTTCGCGTTCGCTACCAGAGCCTCCTGAAGGGCCTTGGCGTTTTTCTGATCGGCCGGCACCTTGGCAAGGTCCCCGGCGGGCACCCTGACGGACAGCGTTATCATGCGCCGCATCTTCTGTATCGCAAGCTCCTGTCTCTTTGCCACCTCGTACATCTCGGGAGTGAGACTTTCCAGTCTCAGCCTGTTCTGGTAGACGTTCAGGTCGAAAGCGCCGTCCCTCATAAAGGCCGGATCGCTCTCAATCGCCCTGTTCAGCTCCGTGTCGCTTATGCGGATGCCGTTGTTTTTCGCGGCGATAAGGAGAAGCCTGTCGTTGACCAGGGCGTTCAGCACGTTTTCCTTGAGGTTGAGTTTTTTTCGCATATCCTCATCGAATTTATCCTTGTACAGTTCCCTGTAGAAGTTGGAAATATTGTCATAGGCCCGCCAGTATTCCTGCGCGGATATCTTGTAAGACCCCACCTCCGCGAGGACGCTCCTGTCTTCGTTGCCGTACCTCGGACCGATTCCCCAGAAGACGAAGGAAAGAATCACTACAACGAACAATATATAGAAATACTTTGCATTTGTCCGCATCATCTTCAGCATTTATTCAGTACCTCCATGAAAAATAGTCGTTCAAAATCTGTTTATGATCGAAGGCTAACGGGTCGGGCAGGTTTCCCTCGCGGAAAATTCCCAGCTCCGCCGCGTCGTCGCCTGCCTCGGCCTTCCCCGATGCCTCTGCAAGAAAGACCGTTGAGATCGTATGCTGCCGCGGGTCCCGCGAGGGATCGGAATAGGTATGAAATTGCCTCAGCAGTCTCACCGCCAGTCCCGTTTCCTCGCGTGCCTCCCTGACAGCGGCCTCTTCGAGGCTTTCGCCGTAATCGACAAAACCCCCAGGCAGTGCCCAGCCGTAAGGGGGGTTCTTTCTCTTTATCAGCACGAGGCCGTCCATGCAGCGTATTATGATGTCCACGGTCGGAAACGGATTCCTGTGTTTATTGCTCCTCTTCAAATCTCGTATTTATGTCTCTTTCCGGCACGATCGTCGAAACCGCGTGCTTGTAAATCAACTGCTGGGTGGATTCCTTCAGAAGTATGACGAAGCTGTCAAACGCCTTCACCACACCTCTCAGCCGCACCCCGTTCGTCAGGTAGATGACAACAGGCATCTTTTCTTTTCTCAACTGGTTGAGAAAATTGTCCTGAAGGCTCCGGCTATCGCTCGACGTCCCCATTACCCCTCCCTTTGCACATCTTTTTATTTACATTAAATTATTCCCTTTCAAATATTCAAGCAGTTTCCGTGCCTTCAGCCGGCCGGGAGCCCGGGGCATCGCTCCTTAAGGACCCGTTCGACCGCCCCGAAGATCTCTTGGCCCGTATGCACTCCGGTCACATCTACCCATTGAATCCCCTCTTCCTTTCTAAACCAGGTAAACTGCCTCTTTGCGTATCTCCTGGTGTTCCTCTTTATCAGCGCGACAGCCTCTTCCCGCGTGACCTCTCCTCTTATGTGCATGGCGAACTCCTTGTACCCGATCGCCTGAAGGGGCGTCTTGTCGGGTTTTCCCGCCAGGAGCCTCTCCACTTCTTCCCTCAGCCCGCAGGCCGCCATCATGTCGACCCGCTCCTCGATCATCCGGTACAGCTCCGTCCGTTCCCTTGTAAGTCCGAACTTTATGAACTCATAGGGCAACGGTCTTGTGCACATTTTCTGAAGGAACGATATTCTCTCCCCGCTCTTCAGCCTTACCTCTATCGCCCTTACGATACGCCTCATGTCGTTTCGTTCGATCTTCCCGGCCGCCTCCGGGTCAATCTCCGAGAGATAGGCATAGAGGGAGCCCCTTTCGGCTTGTTCTGTCTCAAGCAGGCTTTCCCTAAGCGGCCAGTCGGCCGAAGGACCGCTGAAGATCCCCCTTGTAATCGCCTTTATGTAGAGTCCGGTCCCGCCGACGATAAGGGGGATACTTCCCCGGGCGTGAAGGTCCTCGATGATCGGTACCACTTTGTCGAGGTACTGCCCGGCGCTGAAGGATTCCGAAGGGGAGACGATGTCTATCATGTGGTGTCTGACTGCGGTCCTTTCCCCCGGCGTGGGTTTTGCGGTCCCGATGTCCATGCCGCGGTAAATCTGCATCGAGTCGGATCCGATGATTTCCGTGCCGAGTCTCCGGGCCAGAAGGAGGGAGGCTTCCGTTTTTCCGACTCCGGTGGGGCCGAGAAGGATGAGGACCTTTTTCATTTCCTCTTGAACAGCTTCTTCAGATCATCGATGGAATAAAAGATCCTTGTGGGCCTGCCGTGAGGGCACTGGTCCGGATATTCGGTCTTTTCGAGGTTCGACAGGAGCGACGACAGCTCCTCCTGGTTCAGGATCTCCCTGCCGCGCACCGAGCTGTGACAGGCGATCCTTGCGGCGAGGGCCTCCCGAAGCGGCCTGCCCGGCAAGGCGCCTTCGAGTATCGCGGAGGAGGCATCGGCGAGTATTCCCCTCATGTCCGCTCCATGGAGTGCGTCGGGGACCGACCGGACGATCACCGTATCGTGCCCGAAATCTTCGACTTCGATCCCGAATTCACGCAGTAGATCGCCGCAGGAGAGGACGGCCATGTATTCCCTCGGGGAGAGTTTCACCTGCTCGGGGAAGAGGAGATGATGGGACGTCGGGTTAATGCTTTTCAGGAACTTTTCATAGAGTATCCGTTCGTGAGCGGCGTGGTGGTCGATGAGCGTCAGCCCCCCCTTGCCTGAAAGCGCGATGAAGGTGTCCCCGAGATAGATGAAGGGATGGGAGGGCCTGTAGGAGAACTCCATGTCTTCTGCCGCAAATGAGCGGTCGGCCGGTTCAGCCTGCGGGGGATAAGGGACAGCGCAGGGGGCGACGCCGTCGTCCGGGGCCGCCGGTTCGGCGAATGGCCTGGCGAAGGAGGAACGCTCTTCCTTTACCGTGTCTCTGCATGAACGAAGGACGAACCGGTAGAGAGGCTCCTTGTCAGCGAACCGCACCTCCCGCTTTGCCGGGTGGACATTGAAATCCACCCTTTTCGGGTCCATATCGATGAAGAGGAAAAAGACGGGATGCCGGTCATGGGGCAGGATCCCCTCGAATGCCTGGTAGATAGCGTGTGAAAGCGAGGGATCCCTGACCGGACGGAGGTTGATGAAAAGGAACTGGTGAGCCTTTGTCTTTCTGAAATGCCCGGTCTTTGAGACAAACGCCTCCAGCTGCATCTCCTCAAGTGAGGCGTTCACCTCTGTCAGGCCCCTCAGGAACTCTCCGCCGTAGATCTGAAGGATCCGTTCCCTGAAGCCTGAGGCTGCCGGCAGCGCTATCGCTTCCCCGGACTCCTGTGAAAGGGTGAAGGAGATCCGGAAATGGGAAAGCGCTTCCCTTGTCACGGTATCGACTATATGGAAAAGCTCCGTGTTGTCTGCCTTGAGAAATTTTTTCCGGGCAGGAGTGTTGAAGAAGAGGTCCCTCACCTCGAAGGTCGTGCCGGCAGCAGGCGATTCCCTGGTCTCTTTTACCTCCCCGCCGAGGATCTCGACCGAAACCCCGGAGGCTGCGCCGCGCAATCCCGTGGCAAGCTTCACCTTCGCAACAGAACTGATCGAGGGAAGCGCCTCCCCGCGAAACCCGAGCGTCCGGATATCGAAAAGATCCTCCTCTTTCGCGAGCTTGCTCGTTGCATGCGGCTCCAAACAGAGGAGCGCGTCGTCCCGGTCCATGCCGCCGCCGTTGTCAGAGACGCGAATCAGCCGCTTTCCGCCGCGCAGCACATCTATCCTGATATCCGTCGCGCCGGCGTCGATCGCGTTTTCGATCAGCTCCTTTACGACGGAGGCGGGCCTTTCAATAACCTCGCCTGCGGCTATCCTGTTTCTCAGGTCGACAGGGAGAACCTTTATAAGGGACATATGACATTTTAAAAACTGGCGCGGAGATTTGGCAAGAAAGGCGAAAAAAAGGCGGGCAGAAGCCCGCCTTTTTCAGGGATGAACCGGCCGTGATTACTTAAGCTGGCCCATCAGCTTTTCCGAGACCTCGTTTATAGCAGGAGAGCCGTCGATGCTGATCACCTTCGGCCCCGTGATATTCTTGAAATAGTTTACAGCAGCCATGGTGCCGGTTTTCGCGTCGTAATAGATGTCATGTCTCTTGTTGATCGCGCCCTCGTCCTGGTCGTCCGGCCTGGCTTTCAGGTCTCCGCCGCAAACCCTGCATACGAGCTTGCCGTCTTTTTCCACAGGCTTGATCGCGTCGATATGGATATGGTTCGGATGGTTGTTGTCATTGACGCAGAGTCTCCTGCCCATGATCCTGTCCCTGGCGATCTTGCGGTCAAGGGAGATCTCGATGACATAGTCGAGCTTTATGTCGGCGTCTTTGAGGGCCTTGTGGAGCGTCTCGGCCTGCACGACGTTGCGGGGGAACCCGTCGAGGAGCCAGCCCTTCTTGCAGTCGTCTTCTTTCAGCCTGTCGAGGATCATCGGGATCGTGATGTCGTCGGGGACGAGGTCACCCCTGTCGATATATGCCTTTGCCTTTTTCCCGAGCTCGGTGCCGCCGCCGATATTCTTCCTGAAGATAGCACCGGATTCGACATGCGTGATGCCGTACTTCTTCTGGATGATCGCGCCCTGTGTGCCCTTTCCGCTTCCATTCGGACCAAAAATCAAGATGTTCATAAGGTCTCCTTTCAGATGTATCGTTATTGCTTCAAAGTGAAGTATGCAAAATGTCAGCTAAAACTATAACAAAAAAGGGAGGAATATTTCGAGTACCTGCACTTCGTGGCCTTCCGGGACGCCGTTTACTTGGTCCCCGCGATACAGGTATAATCACCGATGAACCTCTATCTCATCGACGGCAACTCCTACGTATACCGCGCCTTTTTTGCCATCAGGGGGCTCACCAATTCAAAGGGGTTCCCTACGAACGCGATCTTCGGGTTCACGAACATGCTCCTGAAGATCATACGGGAAAAGGAGCCTGAAGGGCTGGCTGTCGTATTCGACTCGCCGGTGCCCACCGAAAGGCACAGGCTCTTCGAAGACTACAAGGCACACAGGCCCGAAATCCCATCCGACCTTGCACGGCAGCTTCCGCACGTAAGAAGGATGATCTCGGCCTTCAACATACGGATATTCGAGGTCACCGGCTACGAGGCCGACGACCTCATCGGAACGATTGCGAAAAGGGCGGCAAAAGAGGGAAACAGCGTCTTCATAGTCACCGCCGACAAGGACATGCTCCAGCTCGTTGACGGCAATATAAAGGTATACGACCCGATGAAGGAGCGGATTCTGGGTGCGGAATACGTACGCGAGCGGTTCGGAGTCGGCCCCGAAAGGGTCACGGAATTCATGGCGCTCACGGGCGACCCGGTGGACAACATCCCCGGCATAAAGGGCGTAGGCGAAAAGACCGCAGGGGAACTTCTTTCTTCCTTCGGGAGTCTCGAAGAACTTTTCGCGCACACGGAAAGGATAAAGAGGGAAAGACTGAGGAAAATGGTGGAGGAAAGCAGGGAGGTGGTCTACCTCAGCCTGAAGCTCGCCTCGATCGACACAGACGTCCCGGTCGAGGCGGAGATGGGAGACTTCAGGATGCGGCCGCCGGACTGGCTTTCCCTTCTGACGCTCTTCAGGGAATTCGAATTCACGAGCCTCATGAAGCTCGTGCCCTCGGCAGAACCGGGGAAAAACGAATGTGAAACGATCACCTCTTCGGAAAGGCTGAGTGAGGTCGTTTCTTCGATAAGGGAAGAGCTGGCCTTCGATCTCGAAGCGACCGGCCGGGACCCTCTCAGGGAGAGCATTGTCGGTATCGCACTCTGTAACGATAAAGAGAAGGCGTATTATGTACCCGTCGGCCACGAAACGGGAGAGCAGATCGAAAAGAGCGCTGTCTTCGACATCCTCCGCCCTCTTTGCGAAAACAACGGTGTACCGAAGATCGGGCATAACCTGAAATACGACATCATGCTCCTTAAACGGGCCGGGGTTAGTGTCTCCGGGAGGCTCTTCGATACGATGATAGCCGCCTATCTGTTGAACCCCAACAAATCGAACCACAACCTCGACGAGGTCTCCTTCGAGTACCTCGGCAAGCGGAAAACTTCCTTCGCGGAGGTCCTGAAGAAGCGATGGACCTTTGCCGAGGTGACGATCGACGAGGCTGCGCCCTATGCCGCCGGGGATGCCGCCCTCAGTTATGAGCTGAAAGACCTGCTTTTCAGAAGGCTGAAGGAAGACAACCTCGAAAAGATCTATTTCGAAATCGAGATGCCTCTCATCAGGGTCCTTGCAGAACTGGAAGAGGCGGGAGTGAAGGTGGATGTACCGCTTCTGAATTCCCTGTCGAAGGAGCTTGAGGTCGATATAGAAAGCCTCAGCAGGAGGATTTTCTTTCTCGCCGGCGAGGAGTTCAATATCAACTCGCCGAAGCAGCTCGGCAAGGTGCTTTTCCAGAGTCTCGGCCTGAGCCCGACGAAGCGGACGAAGACCGGTTTTTCCACCGACATGGACGTGCTCGAAGAGCTTGCCTCTGAGCACGAGCTTCCCCATGAGGTGCTCAATTACAGAAGCCTCACAAAGCTGAAGACCACCTACATAGATGTCCTGCCTGCCCTGGTCTATCCGGAGACCGGGAGGGTCCATACCTCATTCAACCAGACCGTGGCAGCAACAGGACGGCTGAGTAGCAGCGACCCGAACCTCCAGAACATCCCGGTCAGGGGTGAATGGGGCAAACGCATCCGGGCCGCATTTATCGCTGAAGAGGGCAACCTTCTGCTTTCAGCCGATTATTCGCAGGTCGAACTCAGGATCCTCGCCCATCTCAGCGGGGACGAGGGGCTGACCGGGGCGTTCAGGACCGGCGTCGACATCCACGCGAGGACCGCCTCCGAACTTTACGGCGTGCCTGTCGAACGGGTTACGCCGGAGATGAGAAGAACAGCGAAGGTCGTGAATTTCGGCGTGATATACGGGATATCCGCATTCGGCCTTTCAGAGGCCCTGAACATGGAGAGGAAGGACGCGGAACAATATATCAATCAGTACTTCGAGCGCCATCCCGGGGTCAGGGCTTACAGCGAAAAGGTCCTCGCGGAGGCGAAGGAGAATGGGTATGTGACCACCCTGTTCGGAAGGAGACGACCGATCCCTGAGCTTAAGAGCCTCAACAGGAACACGAGGATGCTGGGAGAGAGGCTTGCGGTCAATTCCCCGATCCAGGGGACCGCAGCTGACATTATAAAGATAGCGATGATCAGTATTTCACGCCGGATCAAGAGGGAATCTCTGAGGGCGCGCATGATCCTGCAGGTACATGATGAGCTTCTTTTCGAATTTCCGGAGCGGGAGCTGGAGGCTGTGGAAAAGGCGGCCAGGGAAGAAATGGAGGGGGCAGGCGGGCTCTCTGTGCCGCTCGAAGTCGAGACAGGATACGGCAGAAACTGGTCCGAGGCCCACTGAATACCGGCAAAAAAATGTTAACCTGATCTGCCCGATCTGTTAGAATAGCCGCACGGGAAGGGAATGAAGAACAAAGGGCTGAAGGACAAGACGATCAATGAGCTGAGAGCGGAGGCAGCGAAAAAGGGAATACCTCTGCTTCGCTCGATGAAAAAACGGGATATCCTGAGGACGCTTGAAAAAGGGGAAAAACAGCGGAAGGCGTCCCGAAGCAAGGCCTCGCTCCCGGCTGCAGCAATGAAAGAGGGCAGCTTGACAACCGCCGGTGCTTTCGGGAAAGAGGCTGTAATGAAAAAAGCCGTGACAAAAACCCCGCTTCCTGCCGGAAAGAAAAAAGACCCGGATCGTTCGCCGATGAAGACCGCAACCGGGAGAAATTCGAGTTCCGCCCTGCCCGGAGAATACGGCGAGAACGACCTCTTCCTGATCGTAGTTGATCCCGATGTCGTTTATGCGAGCTGGGAGATCAGGCGGGAGGATCTGCCAGGGAAGCGGCCGGCTCTCAGGATGAGGCTCTTCGACGTGACCGGAACCGGACCCGGGGGCAGGCCTGCAGGGTTTATCGAGATCTATATTCCAAAGAGGACAGGGAGCGGTTTTTTTGAGATAAGGATGCACGGCAGGGACGTAATGGCGGAGATAGGCTGTCTCAAGGACGGCAGATTCCAGCCGATCCTCATGTCGAATATGGTCTCCTTTCCGGTGCCGATGAATTATCACGAATCCGGTATGTCAGGACCTCCCGAACCCGGGACCCCCGTGGGGTACTGACAGCCCGGCCGGTTTTTTTCCAGACATGACATATTATCGACTCTTCGGGCGTATGTTCCCGGTTCTGACGTCGGCGGCCAAACCCATTGACGTAATTGTGTTTTTGAAGACCGTTATTGTAAGATTAAAATTAGGTCTTTTTATGAAAAGTGAGCTGAAGGAAGAGATACTGAAAAGGGCCGACGGGGGGAAACTCCTGTGCGCTGTCGCCAGACGGATCGCGGAAGAGCTGCATCTCGCCTATAAGGAAGTGGGCGAAGCTGCGGACGAGCTCGGCGTAAAAATCAAAAACTGCGAACTCGGGTGCTTCTGATGGAAGTCATGCTCTTTGAACTCGCCCTTACCTTCTATTTTGCCTCTGCGATCGTCGGCGTGCTGGAGCTCTTCAAGGGCACAAAGAGCACATCCAGGATCATGCTCGCACTCGCGATGATCGGCTTCGTCCTTCACACGGCCGATATCATCGCCAGGTATGCCCTGTCCGGACATCTGCCGATCGTGAACCTCCACGAGGCGTCGTCCTTCTTTTCCTGGTGCATCGTGCTTCTTTTCCTATATCTCGAATACCGCTACAAACTCGGTCTGCTCGGCTCCTTCATCATGCCCGTGGTATTTCTCATCATGCTCTCTTCGTCGATGCTCCCAAGGACTATAGGTCCCCTCAGCCCGCTGCTTCAGAGCTACTGGCTCGGCATCCATACCGTCCTGGCCTTTGTCGGGGACGCGGCCTTTGCGTTGGCGTTCGGGGTCGGCACGATGTATCTGCTGCAGGAGCACTACGTGAAATCGAAGCACCTCGGCGGTCTCTTCCAGCGGCTGCCGAACCTCGAGATACTCGATGAGATAAACTACAAGCTGATCTCCCTCGGCTTTCCGCTTCTGACGCTGGCGATCATCACCGGCGCGATCTGGGCGGAGAGAGCCTGGGGAAGTTACTGGAGATGGGACCCGAAGGAGGTATGGTCTCTCATCACCTGGTTCATCTATGCGGTCGTGCTCCACGTGAGGCTTATAGGCGGTTGGCGGGGGAAACGGGCGGCGATACTGTCGATCATAGGCTTCCTGGTCGTTCTCTTTACTTTCTTCGGAGTGAATCTCGTTTTGAAGAGCATGCATTCGTTCACATGAAAGTTCTCGTCATAGGAGTAAATCACAAGACGGCGAGCGTCGATATCAGGGAGAGGCTTGCCTTCAACGGGCCGAAGCTCGAAGAAGGGGTCTTCGGCCTGAGGAAGATCCCCGAGGTGAGGGAGATCGCGGTGCTCTCGACCTGCAACAGGGTCGAGCTCTATGCCTGCGTTAACAACGGCGCCCCTGCCGCCGAGCATATCAAAAACTTTCTCTCCCTGTTTCACGGCATAAGCAGGGCGGAATTCGAGAAGGCCATCTTTGTCCACAGCGGCGACGAGGCGGTGAAGCATATCTTCAGGGTCGCATCCAGCCTCGACTCGATGGTCCTCGGCGAGCCCCAGATACTCGGCCAGATCAAGGACGCCTTCGATTTCGCCCTCGCGAAAAAGACGACCGGCGTGCTCCTGAACAAGCTGATGAAGAAGGCGATCTCGACCGCAAAGAGGGTGCGGACCGAGACGAAGATCGCCGAAAATGCGGTCTCGATCAGCTTTGCCGCGGTGGAGCTGGCGAAGAAGATTTTTACCAACCTTGCCGGCCGTTCCTTCATGCTGATGGGCGCCGGCGAGATGGCGGAGCTTGCGGCGCGCCACCTTGTCAACAACGGCGTCACGGACGTGATGGTGGTAAACAGGACCTACGAGCGCGGCTGCGAGCTTGCGCAGGAGTTCAAGGGCAAGCCGGTGAAGTGGGAATCCTTTCTTCAGGAGATCGTGCATGCCGATATCGTCATCTGTTCGACCGGGGCCCCGGCTTACGTCCTTCTGAAGGACCAGATGCACAAGGTGATGAAGGAGCGGAGGCACCGTGCCGTCTTCATCATCGATATCTCGGTGCCGAGGAACATAGACCCCGAGATCAACAAGCTCGACAACGTCTATCTGTACAGCGTCGACGACCTCCAGGAGGTGGTGGACACGAATATCCACGGGAGGAAGATGGAGGCCGAAAAGGCGGAGAAGATCATCGGGGAGGAAGTCGAGAAATTCGGCAAGTGGATCTCCTCCCTCGATTCCGTGCCCGCGATCGTCGCCCTCAGGCAGCGTGCCGACGAGATCAGGCGAGAGGAGTTCGAAAAATTCAGAAACAGGTTTCCGGATCTCGACGACCAGAAGATGAAGGCGGTCGAATACCTTGCGACCGCGATCACGAACAAGCTGATCCACCCGCCTACCGCGGCGCTCAAGGATGACACGGAGGACAGGGACGAGCTGATAGCAATGATCAAGAAGCTCTACGGCATCAACGGCGAAGAAGAGTAGCCTGATCGTCCCGCCGAAGGGGGAGCCGTGGGTTGTGTTCAGAAAACCGATAGAGGGGCGCCTGCAGGACAACCTGCGGAAATGGGGCACAGGCCTCTGGAGGCGGATGCGGGAGTCGCCACGTCGATGAGTCGCGGTATTGCTTCCGCCCCGGAAGAAACCGTGGTTGGAGAGACGGCAGAAGATTCGCGGAGGGGTGAGACGGCCTGCCGTTACATCCCGGTCGGATGGTCGATGAATTCCACCTTGAGGCCGAGCTTTTTCCCTATCATATCGCCCACCGCCTTCACGCCGACGGTTTCGGTCGCATAGTGGCCCGAAAAAATCAGGTTGACCTTCATCTCCTCTGCAAGGGTATAGGCGCTGTGGGAAGGCTCGCCGGTAAGGAATGTGTCGATTCCGTATTTTTCCGCGTCGTTAATTGCGGACCATCCGCCGCCCGAGACGACCCCCACATTCCTCACTTTTCTGCCGAAGTCTACCGATAATGATCTTGTATTGAAGGCGGAGTCGACACGTGCCCTGAACTCCTCCATCGGCAGGGCCTTCGCCGTCCTTCCCCAGTAGCCTATCCTCTTCCCGTGATATTCGCCGAACTCGCCCATCCTCCTGACGGACAGGAGCTTCAGTATCCGCGCATTGTTTCCGTATTCGGGATGCCAGTCGAGCGGGAGGTGGCAGGCGTAAAGCGAGATCCCTGAATCCATCAGTGTCCTTATCCGCTTCATCAGCACGCCTCTTATCGTCCTTATTCCGCCCCATATGAGCCCGTGGTG
>JBJKSM010000049.1:0-13725 GCA_046704045.1 Thermodesulfovibrionales bacterium
CTCCCACGGCGACGTCGAGATCGTGCTCAGCTCAGCCGAGGAAAAGGGGCTCGTAGGTGCAAGAAATCTGGATTTCGCCAGAATCAGGAGCAGGCACGCCCTTGTCCTCGATTCGGCGGGGGAAGTGGGGAAAATCGTTACCGCCGCGCCGACTCATATCACCTATGAAATGGCTGTCACCGGCAGGTCGGCCCATGCGGGCATAGAGCCGGAGAAAGGGATAAATGCCATCCGCGTCGCTTCCATGATCATCTCGGAAGTGCCCGACGGCAGGATCGACGGGGTGACGACCGCAAACATCGGGATCATACGGGGCGGGACCGCGACAAACGTGGTGCCGAAAGAGGTTGTAGTCCGCGGCGAGGTGCGGAGCCACAATGCCGGCGCGCTCGAAGAGACGAAGCGGAAGATCTTCGAGACCGCGAAGAGGACCGCCGCGGAAAACCATGCGGAGGTCCGGATCACCGAAGAGGAAGAGTACCGGTCTTTCAGCATAGCCCCTGAAGAGCCTTTCCTGAAGTTTGTGGAACACGTTTTCAGCTGGTGCGGAATACGGCCCGTATATGCGATCACGGGAGGCGGCTCGGACGCGAATGTCTTCCACCGCCACGGGATCATGGCGGTCAATATCTCGACGGGGATGCAGAACGTCCATTCCACCGATGAATATATCGAAATCCGTGATCTCGTCAGGGGGTGCCTTGTGACGCTGAAAACGGTGACGGGATTCCCCCGCTTTGCCGGGGGTTAAGAACTATTTCCTCTCTACCGGGTAACCGGCCTTCTCCCAGGCATGCCATCCCCCAAGGAGTACGAAGACCTTTTTGAAACCCAACCTCATAAGCTCTTGTGCCACACTGACACTTGACTGTTCGAAGGGTCAGGCACAGTAAACGACGAGCGTCTTGTCTTTCGGGTATCTTGCCGCCCAGGTATCGGTGTCGAAGGGGTCTTCCCTGACCGCCCCCCTGATTTTCCATTCGCTCGAATTCCAGTCTATGCCTGTCCGTACGTCTATGACCGCCACATCGGGATTGTCGAGCATCGCGTTGAGCTGATCGACCGTTATCTTCTGGACAGTTTGATAAGAGAAGGCCTCTCCGGCTGAGAGCAGAAAAAGCGGGAGCAACAGCAGTACCAACAGTACTTTTCTTCTCAATGATCTCATGTCCGGCTCCTTGTGTGCAGCATTTTTTAATATTATAGCATGAAACAGTTTAGTTGTTAAGATATTTCGCAATTACTTGACAATGCGGCCACACACGAACAGGTTGGGGGGGGAGAAGACGCTGGAAGGGGCTACCTGCAGCTCCTGGAACTTCTTGTAAGCCAGGAGGGAATCTCTACCCCTCTTTGCCTCATTCTTCCGACGATCTTCTCTCTCACGGAGGGACGGACCCCTCCTCAGAGGAGGCGGCGGTAAGCCATCCTGAGCGATATCGCTCCATAGGCGTACACCGCGATGAGGACGAGCGGGATGAGCAAAAGAATCTTCATGATCTTACTATAGCACGACCAGGACATCAGGCACAAAAAGAGAAAGATTTGCCACAGAAGCACACAGAGACCACAGAGAAAGCAAATAATTCATCAGCAGCAGGAAATATGTCCTCCCTGTTTACCGGAATGTTCACGTCATGAAGGGTCTTGATCCTCCCTCCGTGACCTCTGTGGCAGGAATGTTGTCCTTTGAGTTTTGCAGGATTGACGTACGAAAAACGGCGCGTGGTTAGAGGTGAATATCGGCGGCTCCTTCCTGAGGATGGAAGAAATCGCGGGATGTCGCTTGAATTCATTTTCCACGAAGAGCCGTACCTCTTTCCGGTTCCATCCCGACGGGTGGAGAAAGTCGGTGTAGAGCGAAAGATCTCCTTCGTAGAAACCGGACGTCTTCAAACCGGACGCCTCTCCGACGGCGAGCGGCATGTTGAAGATAGCGAGGTTCAGGAATCCGATTTCGCTCCGATGACGGACGGTGAAGTCGAGGGTATTCCTCGCCCCGGCCATCGTCTCGGCGGGTGTGCCGAACAGGAGATATATATAAGCGGCGATCCCCGCTTCCTTCAGCCTCCCAAGCGCCATTGAAGCAACGCCGAGGTCCACGCCCTTCTCCATCCTGTCAAGCACTCCCTGGTCGCCTGATTCGAGCCCGAGTTTGAGCATGACGCATCCCGAGCGCCTCAACGCCGCGCAAAAGTGCGGGTCGGCAAGACGCCGCTCGATCCTTGCGAAGCCGTACCAGGGGGCTGCCGGCGGGTCTGCGATGATCGCATCCATGAGGGACATGCTCACCGCGCTGTCGAGCAGATGAAGGAGGACAGGACGTCGCCTCCCGGAAAGGGCGCGCAACTCCGACAAAGCCCTTTCCGCCGCAACGGGGACGTATCTGTTCCCCTCGGCCTTTTCAGGACAGAAGGAACACCTGCTCCAGAAACAGCCGCTCGACCCGCTGTAGGGGAGGATGAGCCCCGGCGAAAGATAGTCATCCAGTGGAAGTGAATCATAATCCGGCGTGTAGTGCGGCTTATCGGCGCTTCTTCTCCCGATTAGAGAGAGCAGCTCGGATTCCCCGGGTCCCGCGACGAGGCGGTCAGCCAGTCCCCCGAAGGGGTTTCTCCAGCGCGGTCTTCTTATCCATGAGGTGACGAGTCCGCCTCCGAGGACGATCGTAATTCCGGGACATTCCCTTCTCAAAAAGCCGATCATCGCGAAGGCGGTTAATGCCTGGCTCAAGTAGTTTATGGAAAACCCGGCGACAGCGGGCTGCTCTTCTTCGAGGAGATTGCGAAGCCGCTCCGAGAAATAGGGATAGAAGGGATTTCCCCGGGGGTGCTCCGCGGCCCGCAGGAGGTCCCCGCTTTTCAGTGGAGACAGCGCGGCATGTCGGTAGTTCGCGAGACTTACAGGCGATTGGCCGGCGGAAGATACTTCAAGGACGCGGTTGACATCGAGGACCGCCCTGTTGTAACGGTCGAGACTGCGATAGATACCCCCGTCTTTGAGGGCGGAGAGATTCCTCCCGATGTTTTTGATCGACCGCCTCGTCCATGTGTCTTTCGTGGAGGGCGACTGTCCTGCTTTATCCAGAAGGTAAAGGAGTCCCTCGATATTCGCATCGACCACCCTGTGTTTTATGCCGTGCTGCTTCAACGCACCGGAGAGCTTTGAGATCCCGGCAGGCGGTTCGCAGGGCTTTGAGACGGGAGGGTAGATGAGGATCACGGAAGAAAAGAGCAGCAGTAATCGGTAAGCGTTTTAATCTTCAGCTTGAATTTCGCATTCGGCGCCGCCTCGAAGGACTCGCCGCCTTTTACCGCTTTCCACCGGGTCTCGCCCGGCAGGAGCACGTCGAGCTCGCCGGAGAGTATCTCCATAAGCTCCTTCGCACCGGTGGAGAATTCATATTCGCCCGGCAGCATGATGCCGAGGGTCTTTTTAGACCCGTCGGGGAAGATGATCGTCCTGCTTGTCACCTTTCCGTCAAAATAAACGTTTGCCTTTTTCACGACCGTTACGCATCTGAATTCAGACATGATACACCTCTCAGAAAGTAGTAAGGTCTTATTATAACACCGGAGGAAGACAGCCGGTAGCCAACAGGTTTCCGGGGAGGACTTTTTGCAGGGGAACGTGGTGCCGACTTGATCCTTACGCTACCTGAAAGACTCGATGCCAAGTCTGTCGATCACCTCGGCGAGGCGTTCCTTCTTACGGTGGCTTCCTTCTCTCAGGATAGCTTTTTCCCCGTAACGATTCAGCACGCGGTCCACGATCTCGAGGATTTCGAAATCATCCGCGAAATCGGCATACCTGACCCCGAGCCTGACGGAAGCCCCCTCTTTGCCGCCTACGAAAACGGTGAACCAGGTCCGGCCGATGCCGAGCATGCCGTGTCCGCAGGCCTCGACGCACTTGCAGCAGTCTACGCATTTTTCGTTCAGCGCAACACGTCCGCCACGTTTTTCGATAGCACCGGACCTGCACGCATCCAGGCATGCGGTGCAGCCGTCGGGACATGCGCCCTCACGGACCTCCACTTTTCCCGCGGCGATGATGCCGATATCGCAGTTATGGGGCCTTGAGCACCCGTTTGAGCAGCCGGCGAAAGATATCGTCACCTTGTTCGGCATATCCATGTCTCCGAAGTTTCTGCTTACCATCACGCCGATCTCCTGGACGGGCCTGATGCTCTTTGAACACCAATCCGGGCAGGTGAAGATATTTCTGACCGATGTCCCCGCCCCGCCGGGGAAAAGCCCGGCGCAGTAAAGCTCCTTCAGCGCCTTGTCGATGTTCTTCTGCCCGACCTCCGGTATTTCCAGGTTGTATCTGGGGGTGAGATGAACCTTGCCCGAGCCGTATTTTTCGAGAACGGATTTTACGGCCCGCAGCTGGGCAGCGGTATAAAAATTCTTGAACGGCCGCGCAGACGTCCTGAGATTGACGGACCTGTCGCCGACGACCTCGATGTCCTTCGCGAGCACCCCTTTGATGATCCCGACCTTAGGCATTTCAAGGGTGAATTTCTCATGAGTTTCTTCCATATCAGACCTCCAGCCTTTTCATGCCGACCCGTGCGATCAGATCGCCGATGCGCTCGCCGTTTTCGGCAAGCGCGCAATATTTCTCTATGATCGAGAAGATCACTTCAATCGCCGCCTCTTCGGAGAAGACCCGTGGAATGCAGCGCCGCCTCACGCGGCATGATGCCGCCGTTTCCGCCCACGAAGATATCAAACCCCCTCGATCCCGCTGCGATCGCACCGGGACGGCAGACGCCGGAGCAGAAACCGCACCTGACGCACTTCCGCCGGTCTATCTCCACTCCCTCGGGAGTCAGGGTGATGGCATCCGCCTGGCAGCCGAGCGGCTCTTTGATGCAGAGGGAGCACTGTTTGCACTTCTTGTCCGTAATCACGATTTCCGTCCGTGCTATTACGCCGATATCCGATGTCCTGGAGCGGACGCAGGAGAACTCGCAGCCGGACAGCGAGATGTCGGTTTTCCCGGGGAGCACCTTTTCATTCAGAAGGGAATTCAGTTTCCGGGCTGCATCGCTCACGGGCGAGGCGTTGTACAGGCACCACCGCGAGCATGCTGTGACGTTTCGCGGATGTCTCCCCGTGGACCCCGGGAAAAGACCGTGGCCCGACAGAAGCGCTGTAACGGCAGGGAGCGCGGCAGTGTCGATATGAGGTATCTCCACCGTCTGGCGCGGGGTGAAGTGTACGGCGCCTGAGCCGTAGTGTTCTGCGATATCGGCGAGTACGCCTATCTGTGCTGCGGTGAATTCGGCGGAGTAGGGCTCTTCGGATCTCACCCGGAGAACGACCTTCCCCTGTGTGCGGCCTTTAATGATACCTTTGTCATCCATGTGTTCATGCTACACGAGATCCTTGCGGCGGCGTTATGATGCAGATCATAGCGAAGGAGATGCCGTCAACTTGTTTTTCATGCTTCTTCTGTGGAACTATAGACGATGCAAGCGATCTCGCTCCAGTCGGGAAGCAGCGGCAACTGCATCTATGTCGAGACAAAGGGCGTCAGGCTGCTTTTTGACGCCGGCATCTGCGGGAGCGAGGCGGCGCGGAGACTGGCAGCCCACGGCCGCGACATCAGAGCGGTCGATGCGCTCATCATATCCCACGATCACGGCGATCATGTGCGCCACGCCGGCGTTTACCAGAGAAAATTCGGCCTTCCCGTCTACATAACCTCCAGGACGCTTTCCGTTGCAGAGGAGAAGATGCCCCTCGGACCGTTGGATGACGTGCGTCTCTTCATGTCCGGCGGCACGATCCGGTTCGGCGATGTGACGGTCGAGACGATCCCCACGCCCCATGACGGCGCGGACGGCTCGGTCTTTGTCGTCGTCTCCGGAACCAAGAGGCTCGGGATACTCACCGATCTCGGCCACGTTTTCGAGGATCTCGTTGCAGTGGTCGCCTCTCTCGACGCGGTGTTTCTCGAAAGCAATTACGACCCCGTCATGCTCGCCAGAGGCTCCTATCCCGCCTTTCTAAAAAAGCGCATCCAGGGGCCGGAAGGTCATATCTCGAATATCGAGGCTGCGCAACTGTTGCGGGGGGGGAGGCGGCTGAAATGGGCATGTCTTGCACATCTTTCGAAAAACAACAACCACCCCTCCATAGCGCTCGAAACGCACCGCAGGGTCCTGCCCGCCGGCCTGCCGCTGTATGCCGCGAGCAGGCATTCATGCTCCGAAGTATTCAGTGTATAACCTTTATCGCGAGGAAAAGAGAAATGGAAGAAAAAAAGTTCGATCCCGCCAAACTCCATAAGCTGAACGATCCGAAAAGACTCGAGTATCTGAACCCCGAAGTGATATGGAAGACACTTGCTCTTTCCGACCCGCATGTCCTGGTGGATATCGGCGCCGGCACCGGGGTCTTCGCCGTGCGCTTTGCCGGGAAAATGAATGAAGGCAGGGTTTACGCCTGCGATATTTCCGATGTCATGATATCGTGGATGGAGGAGCATCTGCCCGCCGGGCTCAGAGAACGCATCAGCCCGCTGAAGATGGAGGAAAGCAGCGTGCCGGTGCCCGACGGCGTAGCCGACCTCGTATACATGATCAACCTCCACCACGAGCTCGAGGAGCCGCGGAAGGTCATCTCCGAAGCGCGCCGCATGCTGAAGAAGGGAGGGGTCCTGGCGATAATCGACTGGAAGAAGGAAGAGACCCCGGAGGGCCCGCCTCTTTCGATAAGGGTCCCGGAAGGGGATATCCGCGCGCAGATGGCCGATGGAGGGTTTTCGAATGTCGCCGCTCACGCGGGCCTCAAATTTCACAGCTTCGTAACGGGCGAAAAGATTTCCTCATGAGGATTTTTTCCTCCCGGGAGACGCGCCGGAGCCGGAATGTGTGAGTTCTGCACTAAACACGGCGACGGGAAGATATGGTACAAGAACGCGGAGAATTACTCCCGCGACCTTTTATCCGACCTGAGGCGGCGGGCATTTATCCGGGATTTTCTTTCGGCCACCGTCAGGGACGGCTTCAATACGCTCGGACGGCTCGAAGCGCTTTATATCAAAAAAGGACGCCTCCCCGATTCCGTGGTGAGGCGCATGGAGGGGAGGGCGAAGGAGGAACATTTCGGCCAGGTCCTTCCGATCGAGGAGTTAAGGGAGCTGGTCCTGAAGGCGGAGACGATTGTACGCATGCCCTGCGCCTGCCGCTGGACTGCGATGAAGAAAGAGGTCCGGTGCTGCTACGGAGTGAGCTACGGACCCGAGGCGTGGTACAGG
The DNA here is from genome assembly GCA_046704045.1 of Thermodesulfovibrionales bacterium. Taxonomy (GTDB): domain Bacteria; phylum Nitrospirota; class Thermodesulfovibrionia; order Thermodesulfovibrionales; family UBA6898; genus JAWOKY01. The sequence continues at coordinate 7,273 of JBJKSM010000049.1, forward strand.
GAGATCGACATGGGCTATTTCGGCAGGCCTTCTGACGGGGGCCTCGAATCCCTTGAACGCGAGGAGGCGGTCAGGCAGATGGAACAGATGGAGGACCACGGAGCGGTGCACACCATCTGGACGATGATGACGCCTTTAATCGGCGCGGTCTGCAACTGCACCGCCCGTGACTGCATCGCGATGAGGACCCTTTCGGGCATACGCGTCGAGACGATGGCAAGGGCCGAGTACGTTGCCGTGGTGGATGAGGACCTCTGCGAAGGATGCGGCCTCTGCGGCGAGCGCTGCCAGTTCGACGCGATCGGTTCATACCGCGCAAGCGGAAGGGTCACGGCTGGTATAGACCGGGAGAAATGCTTCGGCTGCGGGTTATGCAGAACTGTCTGCGGCTGCGGCGCAATCAGGCTCGCAAGAAGATAAGGCATTGACTTGGAGCGGGAGATGTGATACATAGGGCATATGGATATTCTGGTGGCGGATGACGAACCCTTTATCCAGCGGTCCCTCGCCTTTGTTTTGAAAAAGGAGGGGTTTGAAGTTGTTACCGCCGATAACGGGCAGGAGGCGATGGAAAAGGCGAAGGAGTTCAGGCCCAAAGTCATATTCCTCGATATCATGATGCCGAAGATCAACGGCCTCAGCGTCTGCCGCGCGATAAAATCCGATGAGACCCTGAAGGGGAGCCATGTCATCATCCTTACCGCCAAGGGGCAGGAAGTGGACAGGGACATGGGGTTCAGAGAGGGGGCCGACCAGTTCATGACAAAGCCTTTCAGCCCGAGGGAAGTCGTCGAGAAGGTAAGAAGCGTCATGAACAGACAATGAATGAAAACGCTTCTTCTGTACTTTGCATTGATGGCGCTGATCCCGATAATCTACCTCACCGGCGGCGTGAAAAGTGAAGTGAGGCTGCTCTATTTCCCCCTGGCCGTGTTGCTCATTCCGGCCAATTCCAGGGTGCTCCTCCTCAGTGCTCTCACCTTCTGCGTCCTCTATGCCCTTTTGCCGGTGCTCGCGGGGAAACAATACCCGTTTTATACCGTAGCCATCAACGACCTGTCTTTTCTGCTCGTCGCTGTGACCGCGGGCCGTCTTTCCGACCACCTGAAAAAGGAGATGGACTCCCTCCGGAAGACGACCGATATGTATCACGGCCTGACCAACATACTGAACCTCCAGGGGATAAACCTCCAGACAAAGTGCGAGTCTCTTTCAGAGTCTTACGAAGGCCTCAGGGAGAGGGACAGGAACAGGACCCGTTTTATCGCCGGGGTCTCCCACGAGCTGAGGTCGCCCCTTTCATCCATCCGTTCCTTTTCGGAAATTCTCCAGACCTACGACGACATAGACGAAGCAACCAGAAAGGAGTTCGTCGGCATCATAAATAAGGAGAGCGAGAGGCTCACCCACCTCACCGATGAGATCCTGGATCTTGCAAAGATGGAGACGGGGAAGGTGGAATGGCGCCCGGATTACGTGGACATGAAGGAGATTGTGACCTCTTCCTGCAGGATGATGCGGCCCGTGGCTGAAGACAAGGGCCTTGCGCTTGAGGCGAAGATCCCGGACAAACTCCCGCCGGCGAAGGGGGACAGGAACAGGCTCCTTCAGGTTTTTCTGAACCTCCTCAGCAATGCCGTCAAATTCACCGGTCAGGGAGTCATCACCGTCGGGGTCGAGGAGGGGGAGGGGAAGCCCGGTTTTATTAGGGCCTTTGTCGCCGATTCCGGCGAGGGGATTTATCCCGGGGAGAGGGAACGGATATTCGAGGAGTTTTACAGGATCGGGGATGAACTGTACGGAAGACCGAAAGGCGCGGGCCTGGGGCTCAGTATTTCAAAGAAGATCGTCGAGGCACACGGAGGCAGGATATGGGTCGAAAGCGAGATCGGGAAGGGGAGCACGTTCTTTTTCACCGTACCCATGGGCGATGGAAAGGAGTGCCCGGTCCCCTCGGCGCAATCCCTGCATCGCGTCTCCTCAAAACAGATACTCGTGCTGGATGACTCGGTAGTGATCCGGTATGTTTTGGGGTCGGCGCTCGAAAAGACGGGCTTCCAGACGGTCGGTGCAAACAGCAGGGTCGCGCTCCAGATAATAAAGGAGTCCAGGCCGAGCGGGATCATCTTCGGGTATCCCGAAAATAAGGAGGTGATGGATGGAATAAGGACCGTCTCACGCTCCGGTGACATACCTCTTTTCCTGGCATTTATTATTAACGACGAGGCCGGCGGACTCCAGATCGGGGTCAACGGGTACATATCGAAGCCGTTCAACAGCCTGCAGATATACCCGGCGCTGGAAGAGGTGCTTCAGAAAACGACGGGGAGGATATTGATCATATCGAACAGCCCGGAGGACGCAAGAAGCCTGCAGACCCTCTGCGGGACGAGGGGCTATGACACCGTGCTCCAGCAGGGCGTCGATGCCTCTGCGGTAAAAAAGGCGCACCCCGAGGTTATCATCGTTGGGATGGCCTCGAAGGATCAGGCGTATGCGGCGGTATCTTCCCTGAGGAAAAACCCCGTCTCGTCCCATATCCCGATCCTCCTTGTGGTCGATGTCCCGCTGGATGGCATAAAGTGCATAGGGCTTTGTCGGGCGGAGTACGGAACGGGCCTGATGAAATTGCTTGATAATCTTGCCGGAGACGCGTCTGATGCCGATGCTGTTACAGCTGATAGAAAAGAACAGTCTTAAGAATCTCCTGCAGCAATATGCGGAGAGCCTGAACACCCCGGTTTTTCTGCTGGGGCCGGACAAGGGTCTGCTGCTGCGGTTTCCGGAGGACGCGCCCCTTCAGCGGTACGTTATGAAACCCGTCGTCCTGAGGGAGGCAACAGTCGGGTACGCTGCGGTGCCCGCGGAAAAAGCGTCTCCCGCGGCACTCGACTTCATCTGCCGAAATCTTGCCTGGATAGCGGCGATGCGCTACGAAGTGGAGAGCCTTTCGGGCGAGGTGGCAAGAAATTACGAGGAGCTTGCCCTTTTATGGAGGCTTTCGTCGCGGCTTGGCGCAGGACTCGACGTCTCTAATATCTGCAACATCGCCGCCGATGAAGTCATGCGCATATGCCCGTCGAACAATGTCTTCGTTCTCCTGATCAACGAACCCGCCGGGGTACCGGCGTCTGCAATGGGGACCCTCGAAGACGCGCCATCCGGTCCGGCAGCCGCATCGATCTTTGTGCCGAAGGCCGCCCTTGGTGCGGACGCCGACAGGATTTCTGCAATGGTATTCGACCCGGCCCGCGGACTTCTCGGCCAGGTGTACGGGAAGAAGGAGCCCCTGACCGTCTGTAGCGTAAACAGGGACGAGGGGTTCCCGTTTCCCGTGACGCGTATCATGATCGCGCCTTTTACAGTGGAAGGCGCGGTGATCGGGGCCATCGTCGCCACCGACAAAAGCAACGGCGATGAATACTACTCTACGGAAATCAAACTCATCCACAGCATCGCATCGGAATGCGCGACCTCCATCAGGAAGGCGCTCCTCTATGAAGAAATCACGAACATCCTTTTCAGCGTTACCGAGTCTTTTGCCCTTGCGATAGACGCCAAGGACCCTTACACCTATGGACATTCGAAGAGGGTTTCGAAGACAGCGGCTTCTGTAGCCAGGGAAATGGGATTTTCCGCCGATGTGGTGAACTGGATAAGACTGGCGGCCCTTCTGCATGACGTCGGCAAGATCGGCACCCCCGAGGGTATCCTCCGCAAGGACGCCGCACTCAGCGAGGACGAGATGGGCAGGATAAAAGAGCATCCGGTCATAGGAGCAAAGATGGTCGAACACATCAGCCGGATGAGGGAGGTCGCCCAGTGGATCTGCCATCACCATGAGAGATACGACGGCAAGGGGTACCCCTCGGGACTTGCCGAGGAGGATATTCCCATACCTTCAAAGATCATCGCCGTCGCGGATTCCTATGACGCCCTTACATCCGACAGGCCCTACAGAAAGACGCTTTCGAAGGAGGAGGCGCTTGAGGTCATAAGGCAGTCTGTCGGCGCCCAATTCGATCCGGTCGTCTTCGAATATTTCGAGAGGATGATTCGCAGCGCCGCACCTGCCTTTCCGCAATAACAAGAAGGTGCAGCGTGTTCCGCCGACACACGGGCCGGATCAGTCGAGGCCGAGGTCTTCAGCCATCGTCTCGCCGCCCACGGTCTTTTCTTCCATCTCCGCAAGGACTTTTTTCACTTCTTCACCCGTATCCTTCAGCCTCGACCTGCAAAGCGAGATAAGGAAAGCGGCCCGCTTCACCTTCTCCGCCACTGCATCGACGTCGATTTCTTCGGATTCGATTTCGGCCACGATCTTCTCCAGCTCAGTCAAAGCCTGGGAGTAAGTGATCTGTTTGCTCCTGCTCATCTTTTACGGTCTCCCTCTTTCGCGCAACGACGCTCCTTATGCTGCCATTATATAACGTTGTCTCGACCACGTCGCCATTTCCGACCGACGAGGCTTCCTTCAGTATGCTCCCCTTGTGCCGTGTGACGCTGTATCCCCTCCTGAGGACGTTTTGCGGATCGAGGAGTCTCACCGCCTGCCCAATGCGGTGAAGCCGGTCCTCCTCTTTCCGCATCAGCCGGGAGACCGAGGCCGTAAGCCCCTTTTCGAGTACGAGCAGCCTGTTTTCGACAGATGCCGTTAGCCTGACCGGGAGGAACCGCAGCCTTTGTCCGAGCGAAAGAAGCCTGTGTTTTTCATCTTTCAGCAGGCGGTCGGATAACGTAGCGAGCCTGTCGCGGAGCCCCATGATCCGCTCGTCGAAGCCCCGGACGCCGGATATAAGGAATTCGGCAACCGCGGTAGGCGTCTTCATCCTCGTATGGGCCACGAGGTCGACGACGGTGTCGTCTTTTTCGTGACCGATGCCCGTGATAACGGGAAGCGGAAATGTCGCGATATGCGATGCCAGCGGATAGCTGTCGAAACAGTTCAGATCCACCGCGGAGCCGCCCCCCCTGATGACGACAACCGCGTCGAAGAGGCGTCTCTTTTTCCTGATCCCCTCCAGCGCCGCGATGATCGATTTTTCCGCCACCTGTCCCTGCATGAGAGCGGGGAAGAGGATATGGACGAACCTGTAACCATAGGAGTTGCCGTCGAGCTGGCCGGCGAAATCTCCGTAGCCTGCGGCGGCTGGAGAAGAGACGACCGCCACCCTCTGCGGCACAAGCGGCAAAGGGTGGCGCTTGTTCAGGTCGATGATCTCTTCCTTCATGAGCCTTTCGATGACCTCTCTTTTTCTGAGGGCCATCTCGCCCATGGTGTATGCCGGATCGACGTCCCGGACGCCCAGGCTCAGACCGTACACTTCATGGAAGGAGACCGAGACGAGGAACAGTATTTCCATTCCCGGCTTCAGCGTCTCTCCTGTCGCCGACTCGAACTTGTAAGCGAGCTTCCTGTATTCATATGCCCAGATAGTCGCCTTCATCTGCGCGATCGTCCGGTCATCCTTTTTTTCCACGAGATCGAGGTAGCAGTGGCCGCTCCGGTTGCATTTCGCATCGGCGATCTCTGCGGTTATCCAGTACGTGGAAGGGAATGCGTATCCTATTTCGGCTTTTATGAGGTTGTTGAGTTCGTAAAGCGTGTATGTGGTTTTTGCCGCAATAATATCGTCCTTCAGTTCGTCCATGAATAATTATAAAAGACGGGACTGCCGAATCGCAAAAGGACGGCGGCATGGTCGATCATATCCGAAAGCCGGAACAATCCCGATAATGAACCTCAATATGCAGGTTTTGCCGAATGAGCAGGGCAGGGGCGGACGGCGCGTCGCTTATGTCCGGTTATTCCGTATTTCCTTCTCTCCTGGTACAATATCTCCATGCAAAAAGTGAGCGCGGGGCTCCTCATGCACAGGAGGCGCGGCGGGATTCTTGAGGTCTTTCTGGTGCACCCCGGCGGACCTTTCTGGAAGGGAAAAGACGCCGGCGCGTGGTCCGTCCCAAAGGGCGAGCCCTATCAGGGTGAGGACCTTCTCGCTGCAGCCATGCGCGAATTCGAGGAGGAGACCGGTTGCCTGCCGTCGGGTCCGTTTATCGCTCTTTCCCGGGTAAGGCAGGCCGGCGGAAAGGTGGTGCATGTCTGGGCTTTCGAGGGCGACTGCGACCCGGAGACGGTCAGGAGCAACAGCTTCACGATGGAATGGCCGCCGCACTCCGGCAGTATGAGGGAGTTTCCCGAAATCGACCGCGCGGCGTGGTTCGACATCGGGGAGGCAAAGAAGAGGATAAACATGAGACAGGCTGAACTGCTCGAAGAACTGCGTTCTCTGCAGTCAGAATAAATCCCGGGGGGGAAGACCATAACCCTAAAACAGAGATAGAGATTTAATCTGAGATATGAAAGACCTTGTCGGCCGCTATGAAAGCGGGTATAAAGGAAGAGTTACCACACAAATCCTTTAACCGACAAGGTGAAAACATGATACGACA
>JBJKSM010000050.1:0-17481 GCA_046704045.1 Thermodesulfovibrionales bacterium
GGTGGAGGCGAGTGAAGAGGTGACGAAGATCATGACCGAGGTCTGGTTCGAGCGGTTCATGGGAGCGCTTCACTTCGAGCCGGACCCTGAAAAGATGCTGGCCATGGCGCTTGATTACATTGATGCGGCGAGAGACCGGCTGAAACTCAGAAAGTACGAGCCGGGCAAGTTCGGCGCCGAGAGGGTGCTTATGGATATGGCCGCACGACGCGAGATCGAAAAGGCTGCAAAGCCGCATATGGGAATCTACTAATAAACGTGAAACGTGAATCGTGAAATGTGAAACCGGGCGGGAAACTGCCTTTGCCATTCACCTTTCACTTTTCACCCTTCACGGTTCGGAGGCGAGATGAAGATAGATGAATTGGATGTGGATGAGAAGATAGGAAACGTCGGAGAAGTCCTCACCGAGGTCCAGAAGAAGAGGGGCGTTCTCATCCATGCCTTCCAGAGCATACAGAAGGAGCACAACTATCTGCCGGAGGAGGTGCTGAGGGACCTCGCGAAGAAACTCGACATTCCGCTGTCCGAGGTTTACAGCACCGCGTCGTTTTACAAGCATTTCTACTTCAAGCCGAGGGGGAAAAACGTGGTCTGTGTCTGTATGGGAACGGCCTGCCATGTGAGGGGCGCCGGCAAGGTGCTCGAGCAGATCGAAGAGTCCTTCGGGATAAGGGAAGGGGAGACGACGCCCGACATGTCCCTTACGCTTGAGACCGTGGGCTGCGTCGGCTGTTGCGGACTGGCCCCGGTCGTGACTGTGAACGACGAGGTGACCGGCGACCTGAATCCCAAAAAGGTGAACGATATAATAAAAAAGGTCGAAGGGAAATAAGCGATGGAGAGACTGAACTCTATAGAAGACCTCGGCAAACTGAGAGCGCGGCTGAAGGAGGAGACGTTCACTCCCGACGTGGCAAGGGTCAGGCTCTGCAGCGGCACCGCCTGTACTGCTACCGGAAGTCCGAAGGTCCTGAGCACACTGGAAAAAGAGGCTGCGAAGAAGGGCGTGAAACTCGAAATCGTCAAGACGGGCTGCCAGGGGCTATGTCAGAAGGGGCCGGTCATGAAGGTCGAGCCCCAGGGGATTTTTTATCAGAAGGTCAAACCCGAGCACGCCAAATGGATAATGACGTACACCGTTGTCGGCGGTATGCCTTTCCGCCAGAGCCTTTACAGGGAGAACGTCCTGAGCGAGCCCGTTCCCGAGATGACCGATGTGCCGTTTTACAAAAAGCAGCTCAGGATAGCCCTCAGGAACAACGGCCTGATCGACCCGCGGAATATCAGTCATTATATTGCTGTCGGGGGCTACGCCGGGCTCGAAAGGGCGCTCGGCACGATGACCGCCGACGAGGTCCTCGCTGAGGTCGACAGGGCCAACCTGCGCGGTCGCGGCGGCGCGGGCTTTCCTGCGGGCAAGAAATGGAAGCATACGAAAGGAGCCCACGGCGAGATCAAATTCGTTATCGCAAACGGCGATGAGGGCGACCCTGGCGCATTCATGGACAGGTCGGTCATGGAGGGCGACCCTCACAGTCTCTTCGAGGGCATGCTCCTCTGCGCCTACGCCATAGGCGCACAATACGGAATCGTCTACGTCAGGCATGAGTACCCGCTTGCGGTGAAGAACCTCCAGTTTGCCATCAAACAGGCGGAGGAACTCGGACTGCTGGGAAAAAACATCATGGGGACAGGGTTCAATTTCACCCTCGACATCAGGGAAGGGGCAGGGGCCTTTGTCTGCGGCGAATCGACGGCGCTTGTCGCGTCGATCGAGGGTGAGCGCGGCTTCCCGAGGCCGAGGCCGCCGAGGCTTTCGGAACAGGGCGGAGGCGCGTGGGGCTACCCGAGCAATCTCAACAACATCGAGACCTATGCCTGCGTCCCTCCTATCGTCGAGAAAGGCGCCGACTGGTTCCTCGGCATCGGCACGAAGACCTCTCCCGGAACGAAGGTCTTTGCGCTGACCGGCAAGGTGAAGAATACGGGACTCGTGGAAGTGCCGATGGGAATGACGCTCCGCGAGATCATCTTCGACATCGGGGGCGGCATCATCGGCGACAAGAACTTCAAGGCGGTACAGACTGGCGGTCCTTCGGGCGGCTGTATTCCCGCGGCACATCTCGACCTCCCGGTGGATTTCGACTCTCTCACCAAAGTGGGCTCGATGATGGGATCGGGCGGCATGGTCGTGCTCGATGAGGACACCTGCATGGTCGATGTGGCGAAATACTTCCTCTCCTTTACCCAGTCGGAGTCCTGCGGAAAGTGCCCTCCCTGCAGGATCGGCACGTATCAGATGCTCCAGGTCCTGGAACGGATCACGAGCGGGGAGGGAGAGCCGGGCGACATCGAAAAACTGGTGGAGATTGGAAAGCTCATCCAGAAGGGGTCCCTCTGCGGATTGGGTCAGAGCGCGCCCAACCCCGTGCTGAGCACGATCAAATATTTCAGGGAAGAATACGAGGAGCATATCCACGACAAATTCTGCCGGGCGAACGTCTGCAGCGGTCTGGGCGTATTTCTCATCAACCAGGCCGAATGCATCAAGTGCGGCCTCTGCAAACAGGCCTGCGCCTACGACGCGGTGGTCGAGACCAGGGATATGTTCTACATCGACAGGACCTACTGCACGAAATGCAAGGCATGCTACCGGGCATGCCCGGTGGGGGCGGTGAAGGTAAGGAAACAGAGGCATCTCGTCCTCGAAGAAGAGTTCAAAATACCGTCTGAGAGTATTGAAATAATTGAAAGGAGGGCCAGGATGACCCTGAAAGATATTTTGGAATCCAAACCGTCCGGTGCGATAACGATCTCCGAGGATAGCAGCGTTGCCGAGGCGATAAAGATCATGACGGACAGGAATATAAGCGCCGTGATGGTCGTGGACAGGGACGACAAATTGACGGGCATGTTTACCGAGAGGGATGCCGTCCACTGCATACCGAAGCACATTTCTTTCGACAAGGAACCGGTTAAGAACGTGATGGGCCGGGATATCATCTCCTTCGAGCCTTCGACCGAGATCAGCGCCGCCATATCGGTCATCGCGAGAAAGCAGGTGCGGCACATTCCCGTTGTCGAAGACGGCCGGATAGTCGGGATAGTGACATACCGAGACCTGGTCGCGTATGTCCTGCCGGAGCTTATCTATATGGCAGAAGACATGTACTGAGGCGCGCGATGACGGAACTGAAAGAAAACAAGGCGAACGAAACCGGGATAGAAGACATAAAGGCTGCGGCCGAGAAGAAGAAGTGCGCCGTCCAAAAGGCAGGGTATTACGTGACGGAATTCCTGGCCGGTCCGATGTGCGGCCGCTGCCTTCCCTGCGCCCTCGGCAGTTACGAGGCGAGGGTGAGACTGGAGAATATCTCCGAAGGCAGGGGACGCGACTCAGACATAGCGGCCCTCAGGAGGATCGCGACGGAGATGCTCGAGGGCTCGAGGTGCAAGAAGGGCAAGGATACTGCGAAGTTTATCCTCGACTGGATGAACACCGGTGTCTGCGAGGAGCATGTCAGGGGCAGGTGTCCCGACAGGGAATGCCCGGCCCTTATCGAGTACCGGATTGACCCGCAGAGGTGCACGATGTGCGGCCTCTGCAAGGATGCCTGCCACTACGGCGCGGTGATCGGCGAAAAGAGAAAGCCATATCTCAGCGGCTACCGGCCTTTCGAGATAAGGCAGAGAAAATGCACGAAGTGCGATGCATGCATGCAGGTATGCCCTGCGGGGGCGGTGGTGATCGTAGATGTAAAGAAAGAGGAGCCCGTCGGCGTCTGAGGGTCGGGCATTGCAGGGAAAAGACGTTTTCTCCGGGACAGAAGATCCGGAACTGAAGAATAACGAGAAAGTGACTATGCGGAGGTGTGAATGGCAAAGATGATAAATCTTACGATAGACGGAAGGGAAGCGCAGGTCCCCGAGGGATCGAACCTGATCGAGGCGGCGCGGCTGAACGGGATACATATCCCCAACCTCTGCTATCTGAAGGGTATGAAGGGCATAGGCGCATGCCGGCTCTGCCTCGTCGAGATCGAGGGGATGAAGTCGCCCATGATCGCCTGCACCACAAAGGTGAAGGAGGGGATGGTCGTCGATACTCAGACCGAAAGGGTCCGGGAAGTCAGGAAATTCGTCATAGACCTCATTCTTTCCATGCACCCTCTCGACTGTATGACCTGCACAAAGGCCGGCGTCTGCAACCTTCAGAAATACGCCTACGATTTCGGGATAAAGGAATCGAGCTTTACAAGGAAGAAATTCGGATACCCCACCGACGAGGCGAACCCCTTTGTCAAGAGAGACCCCGAGTACTGCGTGCTCTGCAGCAGGTGTGTCAGGGCCTGCAGCGCACAGGGAACGAGCGTGCTCGAATTCTCGGGCAGGGGCGTGGGCTCGAAGGTTGTCACCGCAAATGACAAGCCGCTCCAGGAATCGGGCTGCACCTTCTGCGGAAGCTGTATCGACGCCTGTCCGGTCAATGCGATCCTCGAAGCCGACCGCTCGACGAAGGGCCGCGAGTGGGAATACGACAGGGTGGATTCGGTCTGTCTTTCCTGCGGAAGCGGATGCAGCATCTCGGTGAGCACGAAGGACGGTTCTGTCATAAAGATAAACTCCGGCGCAACAGACGGCGCAGCCGGGCGCTACATCTGCGCTGTCGGGAGGTTCGGCTTCGACAGTCTTATGGGAGAGACGAGGCTCCGGACCCCGATGAAGAGGGTGGACGGCGAGCTGAAGGAGACGACTTGGGCAGATGCTCTTGCCGTTGTGGCTGAAAAGCTGAAGGCGGCGGACGGCGACGCCTCGTTTGCAAGCACGGCAAACATCCTCAACGAGGATGCTGTCCTTCTTAAGAAACTCGCCTCGGAAGTGGTGAAGACGAAGAACGTCGACTCTTCTGTCACACTCTATTCCGATTACGAGGCGATGAAGTCCGGATCGGCCGACCTCGAATCCGCGGACCTCTTCATACTCGCCGGAACTGCGCCCGACCAGTGGACGAGGGTGCTTCCGGCCCTGGATGCGATCATCAGGAAGAAGATGCACAACGACGGCGCAAAACTGATCGTGATAAATTCCGGGGAGCCGAAGATAGCGTCGAAGGCGACCGTTTTTTTGAAGGGCGACGAGGCGAAGATGCTCGCCGAGCTGGCCCAGGCGGCGATCTCGAAGGGGGTGAAGGCCCCGAAGGAGATGGTCGAGGCGCTCGCATCGGTGAATCCCTCTGACGAGGCGATGGCTGCCGCGGATGTCCTAGCGGCGTCAAAGTCTGCAGTTATACTCGCGGCTCCGGCGCTTTACAGGGCCGCTGCGAATATTACTCTTATCAAGGCTGAAGCCGCTTCCGTTCCGCTCGAAGCAAACGCCAGGGGCGTGGTGCTGATGGGACTGATGTCCGATGGGAAGAAGTTCAGGGAGATAGTTTCGTCTCCGTCCAGGGCGCTCTACGTAGTGGGCGAGGTGGCGGCGAGCACGAGGCCTGATACGGGCTTTCTCGTCGTTCAGTCTCCTTACATGACTGATCTTGCCTCGCAGGCCGATGTGGTGCTTCCGGCCGCCGCTGCGCTCGAATCGGAAGGCACGATTGTCGATTACCTCGGCAGGCTGAAAGAGGTGAGGAAGGCGGTTGACCCGGCGGGAGAGGCGAAGACGAACGCGGATATCTTCATCGCGGTTGCGGGGGCGATGGGGGCATCGCTCAAGATGCCGAAGGAGACCGAGATCAGGAAGGCCCTGAAGGGCAGGGTTAAGGCGACCTTCAGCCCGTTCAGGAAGGACGCGAATCTCGACATCGAGGCTCAGAAGTTCATGGATGATACCGGTAAGTCGGTGGTGAACGGTTCGAGGCTCCTCTTTCTGAAAGAGTCCGAAAGGGCTGTGCCGGCGTAAGAAAAAGGCAATGTCGTTTAAAAGGGTGTCCGGATTCCCGGACGCCCTTTTTTTATGCTGCCTTCCTGTCCAGGGATAGAGTCGTCCGCAACGGAGGAGAGAGCAGTCCTCAGATCCTTTTAATCGAGAAGATTTGACGAGGGCATGTTATCGAGCAAACAGGCCTTTATCTTCATGCCGCCACCTATCGCGGGAATCTGACGTGGCTTCCGATGCCTTCAAGGAATCGCTGCAAAAGGCTTTTCGGGCTGCTCTCTCCTCCCGGGTGGATTGGAGACCTCTTGACTTTCAGATAAAAAAATGTTTATATGTATCAAGAGACGTAAAATGATATTGATGCGATGATTGAATTCGAAAAGGGCATAGAGGTCATGCCAGAGCATAAAATAGATTTTATTGGAAACATATCGCCGCCCTGTGCGGCGCTGACCTGATATTATTATGAAGATCGAATGTTACATTTCGCTTCAGTGCGGGTCGGAAGACGCCCTGAGAAAGAACATTTCTCTTGCGCTTTCGACGGAGGGCGCAGAAGGCGACGTCGTATTTCATCGGATAGACGATAAGACCGCTGCCGGCCTCGGGTTGAGGGGTTCCCCTTCGGTTTTTATTGACGGCAGGGAGGTGCAGCCGGTATCGGCGAAAGGGTTTTCGTGAAGGATGTTCACGGATGAGTCTGGCAGACTCACGAACGTCCCGTCTGTCGAAACATTACGGGAATATATAAGGGAGGAGAAGCAATGAGTGTGGAAATCAAGGCATTGGGTCCCGGTGTGCAGACTGTCATACCATGGAGCAATTGGCAAAAAAGGCCGTCGAGGGACCCGGCATCGAGGCGCAGGTGGAGAAGGTTTCCGATATCCGGGAGATCATGGCATATACCATTTCTACCCCCTGGCTCCTGGTCAACGGAAGGCTGAAGCATTCCGGAAAGCCGCTGCCGAATCTCAAAAGGGTAAAAGTCATGATAAGGGAAGGGGCTTAGACATGGAGGAATTGCTCGGCATCTTCAAGGCATTATCGGAGGAGACGAGGCTCAGGATAATAAAACTGCTTGAGCACGGTGAGCTTTGTGTATGCGATCTCGTGGCGGCCCTGGACATGGTCCAGCCGAAGGTGTCGTTTCATCTCGCCGCACTGAAGGTATCGGGCTTCATCAAGGACCGGAAGGAGGGGAAATGGACCCATTACCGGCTCGATGATTCGGACCTCCTGCGGCGTTTTTTTATCCTTTCGGTTATAGAGCGGGTTCCCGAAGACGCCATTGCCGCCGACGCTGAACGACTGGAGGCGTTTCTGCGTATCAAGCCCGGCAGGGGAAAGGTCGTACCGATGAACAGCAGGAAAGTTTGCTGCGGGAGATAACGTATGGTAAGGATCATGTTTCTTTGTACCGGAAACACATGCAGGAGCCAGATGGCCGAGGGCCTTGCCGGGACAATGGACGGAGGAGTTGTCGAGGCTCACAGCGCGGGCGTAAATCCGGCTGGATACGTTCATCCGAAGGCGATAGCGGTCTTGAAGGAGGTCGGGGTGGATATTTCAGACAGGCGGTCCAAGCCGATCGATCCGGATTTGCTGCTGAAGATGGATATTGTCATAACATTATGCGGAAACGCGGAGGCGAGCTGCCCGGTGACGCCACGGGGGATAAAGCGCCTCCACTGGCCCATTGACGATCCGGTGGGCGCAACAGGAACTGAAGGCGAGATCATGGCGGAGTTCAGAAGGGCGCGGGATGAGATAAAAGAGAGAGTGGCGGAATTGATCAAGGGGCTGAAAAAGGACGGAAACAGGCATGACTGAAGCGGTGGGCAAACGGCTCTCCTTTATCGACAGATATCTCACCCTCTGGATATTTGTCGCGATGGCCTTCGGCGTGGGGCTCGGCTATTTCATTCCGCGGACCGAAGGACTGATTAACAGTTTTCAGGTCGGGACAACTAACATCCCTATCGCCGTCGGCCTTATCCTGATGATGTATCCTCCCCTTGCAAAGGTGAAGTACGAGGAACTCGGAGAGGTCTTCAGGAACGGGAAGGTGCTCGCGCTGTCTCTCGTGCAGAACTGGGTGATCGGACCGGTGCTCATGTTTTTCCTGGCGATCATTTTTCTCCACAATCATCCGCAATACATGGTGGGTCTTATCATGATCGGGCTTGCGCGTTGCATCGCCATGGTCATAGTCTGGAACGACCTCGCTTGCGGCGATGCGGAATACGCGGCGGGACTCGTCGCGTTCAACTCGATTTTCCAGGTACTTTTTTTCTCTGTAAAAGCCTATGTCTTTATAACCGTGCTGCCGTCATGGTTCGGTCTCAGTGGCGCGGTCGTGGATGTAACGATAGGCCAGATTGCCAAAAGCGTTTTCATCTATCTCGGCATTCCCTTTCTCGCCGGGATGGTTACGCGCTTCAGTCTGATCAAATTGAAGGACCGTCAATGGTACGAGCGGGTTTTTATTCCAAAAATAAGCCCGATAACGCTTGTCTTCCTGCTCTTCACTATTGTTGTGATGTTCTCGCTGAAGGGGAATTATATCGTGAGGCTTCCCCTTGACGTAGTGAGAATCGCGATTCCGCTGCTTATATACTTTGTGGTCATGTTCCTGGTCTCGTTCTACCTGGGCAGGAAGATCGGGGCGGATTACCCGAAGACGGCGACCATCTCCTTCACCGCCGCGAGCAACAACTTCGAGCTTGCGATAGCCGTTGCCGTTGCGGTCTTCGGGATCAATTCGGGGGCGGCTTTTGCTGCGGTCATAGGTCCCCTGGTAGAGGTCCCGGTTCTCATCGGACTTGTTAATGTGGCGCTCTATTTCCAGAGGAGGTATTTTACCGTCGAATACTGCAGGGTGAAGGGTTCCCAACCCTTGTAGACTTCAAACATAACGGCTAAAGGAGAAGAGTATGAGAAAACGCGTTTTCCTTTTAATAGCGATAATTGCGGCTCCCTGCATGCAGGGCCCGAAGAAAGCCGGGATATAGCCGCCGTGTGCGCGCAGAAAAGAGAATCGGCTTGTTGCGGACCTGTACGGAGCGCGCTGCGGTCGCCGGATGAGGCGTCGTGCAGGACCTGCCTTCCGGAGCTGGAAGAGGAAAGGCCGGCATGGGTAACCGGAACTCTCATAACCGATGCCGGTGCTATTCCCGTGATATCGACCGATCTTGCTTTGTCTGATTATTGGGAACACGTAAAGTGCAGGATCAGCGCATTCAGAAACAACTATTCCGTCAGCCCCGGGCTCTATGCCGTCGGCGCGCCCGACGGTAACTCGGATGTCTTCGTAAGCGCCAACTACAAACTCAGCTTTGATTTCCTCAGGAAGGCTTTGAATGGCCTGAACGCCTGGGTACTCGTACTGGACACAAAGGGCATTAATGTATGGTGCGCGGCGGGGAAAGGCACGTTTGGAACGGAGGAACTGGTGGGGCGCATCTCTGCCACAAGACTGGACAGGGTGATCGATCACAGAAGGATGATCGCTCCCCAGCTCGGAGCGCCCGGGATCAGCGCCCACGGGGTGAAGAAAGCTTCCGGGTTCAGCGTTTGTTATGGGCCGGTGCGGGCTGCAGATATCGGCGCTTACATCGCCGCAGGGCATAAGGCAACAAGGGAAATGAGAACGGTAAAGTTTCCGCTGCTCGACAGGCTCGTTCTGACACCCATGGAGATCAACCCTGCAATGAAGAAGTACTATCCGCTTTATGCCCTGATTATGTTCGCCATATTCGGTCTTCAGCCAGGGGGCATTTACTTCAGGAATGCCTTTGCCGGCGGTCTTCCGTTTCTCCTGCTCGGCCTGGTAGCCGTGCTCGCAGGGGCTCTGGTCACGCCCGTGCTTCTGCCGTTCATCCCTTTCAGGTCTTTTGCGGTTAAGGGCTGGATTACGGGAATGCTTGCCGTCTTTCTGTTTATGAAATTTATTCCGGTGGCCGGACAGTTCAATGTTGTTCTTCTCTTTTTTGCTTATCTGTTTTTTCCTCTGGCGAGTTCGTATATCGCACTTCAGTTTACCGGTTCGACCGCGTTTACCGGGATGTCCGGCGTCAAAAAGGAACTGAAGATAGCCATTCCTCTCTATATTTCGGGCGCAGCGGTTTCCCTGATTCTTCTGCTTGTCTATAAGCTCGGTGAATGGAGGGTCATATGAAGTATCTTTCGAATACGGCAAGTCTTGAATTTTTCCCGGACCGCTGCGTCGGCTGCGGCATGTGCATCCAGGTATGCCCTCACGAGGTCTTTGACATGGAAAACAAAAAAGCGGTCATCGTAGACAGGGACCGGTGCATGGAATGCGGGGCCTGCGCCGGCAATTGCGCCTTCGGCGCGCTCAGGGTGGACAAGGGTGTCGGCTGTGCCGCTGCCCTCATCAACGGCATGATAAGCGGCGGCGAGCCCTCCTGCGGCTGCGGGGACAGGAACAAAAAGAGCGATTGTTGCTGAACCGCGAGATATCACCGGAATTTCCGGGAGACCATTCGGAATGAAATCAATCAGCGGAGGACTTGCGATGAAAGAATTCAAAGAATATCTTGACGTGGCGTGGGAGTTCCATGGGCACAGATGTCCCGCGATGCCGATGGGGTTGAGGGCCGGGCTTGCGGCAATGCGTACTCTCGGTGTTGAAAGATCACAGGACAAGGAACTCTTTGTCGAGGCTGAGACAGGCAAAGGCCATGCCGCAGGGTGCTTCCTGGACGGCATCATGACCGCCACCGGATGCACTTACGGGAAATCGAATATCCGGAAGCTTTACTACAACAAGATGGCATTCACCCTAGTCGACACAAAATCGGGACGTGCCGTGAGAGTTTCGCTGAAGCCGGATTTCTTCGGAAAGGCCCTGAACTCACCCTTTGTTCAGGAAAGAAAGAAAGGCGTGCTGCCGCAGAACATTCCTCCGGAGACAACCAACCCTTTGGTGGAGAAGGTGCTTTCCCTGCCGGAGGAGGAGTTTCTCGATATAAGCGAAATCAAGACAACAGACGTCCGGCAGAAGAAGGGGATGTTTGAGACGAGGAGATGCGGGAATTGCGGTGAACTGACATTCGTCGATAAACTGAGACTCACCACCGATGGAAAACTCGTCTGCATCCCCTGCTCTGGATACGGGGATTAACCTGGAATTGCCGACTATCTCATGATCTTTGGGGATCCGACCGCCCCGGCCGGGTTATCAAACCATGAGGAGGATGCCGATGGTTCTTGTCTTTACTTCAGGTGTAATCCTCGTTCTGGCCTTCATCTTCTCGATGATCGGACTGGGCGGGTCGATGCTGTATGTGCCGTTTTTTCACTGGGTTGGTTTCGATTTCAAGACTGAAGCGATTCCCACCGGCCTTCTTCTTAACGGAATAACTGCAGTATCTGCGGCTGTTGTCTATTTACGTTCGAAAATGGTCGATGTCAAAGGATCGGTTCCCCTTATCGTGTCTTCCTTCCTTGGTGCCCCTGTGGGCGCCTGTCTTACAAGGATTGTCCCCACGAGGACGCTGATTCTCCTTTTTGCAATCTCCATGCTGTTTGCCGGCGGCAGGATGCTCTTAACGGCAGATCGTCCGGAGAAGACGCAGATGATGGAGCCCCGGCTTCGTCTTCTACTCATGGGAGCCGGCGGTTTCATTATCGGGATAATCGCAGGTCTCCTTGGCATCGGGGGCGGATTCCTGTTCGTGCCCATGATGCTGGCTATGGGATATCCCACCAAAAGAGCTGCTGCCACGAGTTCTTTTGTAGTGATTTTTTCGTCATTTTCCGGGTTTGCCGGTCATCTGGCAGAGGGTCATTTCAATTTACCTCTGATGCTGTCCACATGCGCAGCCGTGATAATCGGCTCTCAGGTTGGTGCGCGCTTGATGAAAGAGAAAATGAAGGCAAAGTGGATAAAGCAGCTGTTCGCCGTGGTCCTGCTGGGAGTAGCGGTGAAACTACTGCTTAAATTGTATATGTGAAGGATTTTAACCCGCGGGATGTGGTGTAATATTGCAGGAAAGATGGCTCGTCGGAAACGGACAGATAAGCGATGAATACATTTTGCAGTTGTAAGATCTCTTTTTGTCTTCCTTCCGGGGCCGAGGTTGTAAAGGCGCGGGAATGTCATTGAGAACGCCTTCCCTGAAAAACATCTTTATTTCCTTTCTCCGGCTCGGTCTGACCGCCTTCGGCGGTCCTGCCATGGTCGCCTATATCAAGGAAATGTCGGTAACCCGGTTCAGGTGGCTCGATGAGGAAGTCTTCGCAGACGGCGTTGCGCTCTGTCAGTCCGTTCCCGGCGCCACTGCCATGCAGACAGCCGCCTACGTCGGACTGAGAGCGGGAGGCGTACGCGGTGCCCTGGCATCGTACACCGGTTTCGGCCTGCCCGCCTTTATTCTGATGCTCGCCCTGTCGTCATTGTATGGCAGATACCATTCCGTTCCGTGGGTTGTCTCTATCTTCAACGGCCTGCAGGTTGTCGTGGTGGCGATTGTTGCAAACGCAACCCACGCCTTCGGCAGGGCGACCTTCCGGAATTACAGGGAAGTCATCCTCGCAGTAACCGCTGCTGCGCTCTTCACGGCGGGGATCAGCCCGTTTTTCGTTATATTCGCCGCTGCGCTTGCCGGAACATTATTTTTCTTAAACAGAGTCGCAGCACCCGCTGTGCCGGTAGAAAGAACAAAAGGAGGACGCAGCGTCGTCCGCCTTTCGCCGATTCTTCTGGTTCCTCTTGCAGGGCTTTTTGCGCTCTATCTGGCGGATGCGAGGCTTTTCAATCTTGCTGCGCTGATGATGAAGATCGACCTGTTCGCCTTCGGCGGGGGTTTTGCGTCCCTGCCGCTGATGCTCCACGAGGTCGTTACCGTGAAGGGGTGGATAGGCAGCAAGACGTTCATGGACGGCATAGCGCTCGGCCAGATAACTCCCGGACCGATCGTCATTACCTCGACCTTCGTTGGGTATATGGCATACGGATTGTCCGGAGCGGTGGTGGCTACGGCGGCCATTTTCACTCCCTCTTTCCTGCTGGTTGTCGCTGTCACGCCAATATTCGACCGGTTGAAAAGATCGGCGTACTTCTCGGGCGCCATGAAGGGTGTGCTCGCCTCCTTTGTGGGGCTGCTTTTCTTCGTGACCGTCAGGTTTGCGATGGCGGTACCATGGGATGTGGCAAAAACGGTTTTGGCACTTGCCGCCTTTGCCGCATTGCTTAAAAAGATAGACATTCTCTATGTGGTCCTGATATCCATAATTATTTCGCTATGTGTATTCTGACTCTCTGCATCGCGCCTGATGCAAAATCCGGCAAAGGTGATAAGATCGTAGTAAAGAGAGCCGGAAAAAAAACGCGATGCCTTTGCCGGCGATAACACTACAAGCAGGAGGCGGTCATGAAAGCAGGGTTTATTGGCCTGGGGCTTCTGGGAAAGGCGATGGCGAAGAGGTTGATCTCCACGAACGCGGAATTGACCGTATGGAACCGGACAAGGGAAAAGGCCGTGGACCTCGGCGTTCCGGTCGCCGGGAGTCCGGCGGAACTGATCTCCTCTGTCGACGTGCTCTTTCTCAACCTCTTCGACAGCGACGCGGTGGCCGCGGTCATCACCGGCAAGGACGGCCTCCTGGAAGGAGACTGCAAAGACAAAGTCGTCGTCGATACGACAACGAACCACTTCGGTCGGGTCGAGGATTTTTACAGGATAGTGAAAGAAAACGGCGCATCGTATCTCGAAGCGCCGGTCCTCGGGAGCGTCGTGCCTGCGTCGGAGGGCGCGCTCGCGATCCTCGTGAGCGGCGAGGAAAGCGCCTATGAGCAGGCCCTTCCGTTTCTTGAAAGGATCGGAAGGCCGATTTTCTATCTTATCAAGCCGACCCTTGCCACGAAGATGAAGCTCATCAACAACCTCGTCCTGGGGGCCTTCATGACTTCCCTTGCCGAGGCCGTCTCTTTTGGAGAGAAAAGCGGAATAGGCAAGGCCGAAGTGCTGGATATCCTTTCAGCAGGGGCGGGGAATTCAGCCGTGCTGAACGCAAAAAAGGAGATGCTCCTCAAAGAGGATTTTTCGAGGCAATTTTCGTCTTCGCTTATCTACAAGGACCTCCATTATATGCAGGACCTCGCCAGGGCGCTGAAAAAGCCTCTCTTTACGGGAAGCATCGTCAAGGAACTCTATTGCATGACCTTCCCGAGATATATGGAGGACCTGGATTTTTCCGCCATCTATAGGATATTCAAGGAATATTGACCGTACTGCTCCGGTCCGCTACGCTTGTTGACACGGCGCCCCCCGGTTGATACCATGGGGATAGAGAGACCATCTGAATGGAGGAGAAAACATGAAGCTCCCGGTACAGATAACCGCCCGCGATATCGATCTCACCGAGACGATCAAGGCAGAAATTCTTGAAAAAGCGACGAAGCTCGACAAGTTCTATGACCAGATCATGCGCTGCAGGGTCGTTGTCGAATCCCCGAGGCGCCATCTCCACGAGGGTAAGATGTATAGCCTCCATGTCATCATGACCGTTCCCGGCGCTGAGCTGATCACGAGGAGGGAAGTGAACAGGGACCTCTACGTGGTGATCCGGGATTCTTTCCGCGCGGCGCGCAGAAAACTCGAGGATTATGCGAGAGAACAGCGCGGCGATGTGAAAACACATGAAGAACAGCCGCGCGGCCGCGTCAGCTCAATCTTTCCCGCAGAGGGATACGGCTTTCTCACGAGGGCCGAAGGAGGAGAGGTCTATTTTCACGAAAACAGTGTGGTCAATAACGCATTCAGGAAGCTGAAGGTGGGCATGGAGGTGCGGTTTACCGAAGAAATGGGCGAGAAAGGTCCGCAGGCGAGCACAGTGGCGGTCTCGTGAAGACACGACAGCTTTGCGGAGGCCGGCAGGAGACAGAGGAGGGATGACGCATGGAGTTTTGGTCAAAGGTTAAAGGAGATTTGCAAAGGGGAGTCAAAGAAGGCCTGGAGGCCGTTCGGGAAGGCGCCACGGCCGTCCGCAGGAAGACTGAGGAACTCACCGCGGAGGGTAAGAGAAGGCTTAAGATATACGATCTCAAAAAGACGGTACAGCGGGAAATTACCGAACTTGGCGGAAGAGTCTATGACCTTAAGTCGAAGACCGGCAACCCTTACCTCGATACCAAAGTGAAAGGGACGATAGGACGGATCAGGAAACTTGAGGATCGCATCGAGAAGCTCGAGGGAAAGGCGAAAGAGGCGGTGAAAAAGAGGTTCCCGGGAAAGAAGTCTTAGAAGACGGGGGTCCCCCGCAGTTGACACGGAGCCGAGGGGGACAACATGTGAATGGTGACCATTAATTTGGAGGTGTGACATGGCTGCAAAGGAGTCAAAGGGACTGGTAAAGACCGAACCGACAAGGGCCCTTTCGCCCTTCGGAGACCTGCAGGGAAGGTTCGAGAGAATGGAGAGGATCTTCGAGGATATCTTCGGGAGGCAGTCCGGCTTCCATATGCCGTCCCTCAGACCGTGGGCGGCTGCGGAAGAAGTGAGCCCTTCCGTGGACATATTCGAGGACGGTAATGACGTTGTGGTGAAGGCGGAACTGCCCGGCATGAAGAAGGAGAACCTGGCGGTGAACTTCACCGACGGGGACCTGATCATTTCCGGCGAGAAGAAGCAGGAAGAAAAGGTTGAGAAAAAGGACTATTACCGGATGGAGCGCTCCTATGGCGCGTTCACGCGCGGCTTCCGGCTTCCGGCCGATGTGCAGGGGGACAAGGCAAAAGCGACGTTCAAGGACGGCATCCTCGAAATAAGGGTCCCCAAGACCGAAGAGGCGAAGAAGAAGGAGAAAAAGATCCCCATCCAGTAGACAGATTGGAAAGAGAACAATTATATCAGGCATGCACTCTGATTGCCGTCGTAATGATCGCCGATGTAATGGAGCGTAGGCGGCCGGGATACGAGATAAACAGACGCCGTACGTTGCCTTTGAACACGCTGTCGCTTCTTATCGTCATCGTCGTCGGAGAGTTGTGGAAGGTGCTTCTCGTTGACGGGATAAGCCGGTTCAACATTTTGGGTGCGGTGGGCCTTGGGGGCATTCAACGTCTTCCCGGCTCCGTGAAGATACTCCTTGGGATCATATCCGCCGACTTCTGTCTCTATTGGGTCCACAGGGCGATGCATCGTCCGGCGCTCTGGCCTACCCATACCTTTCACCACACGATCGACCAGTTGTGGTGGCTTGCCGGATCAAGGACGAGCGCTACGCATCTCTTCCTGTTTGCAGTCCCGCAGGTCATGATCGGTTACTGCTTCCTGGCATTCTCTCCGCCCGAGGCGGGGATCGCATTTTCGTTCGGCGTATTCGTAAATATCTGGATCCATACGAACCTCCGGGTGGACATCGGGCGTCTCGAACGCGTCTACATCACTCCGAATTATCACAGGATTCATCACGGCGCACGGGGTCTCTCCAATAAGAACCTCGGTTTCGTCTTCACCGTATGGGACCGCCTGTTCGGGACGTACGTGGACCCGAGGTCGATGAAAAAAGAGTTTGTCCTTGGCGCCGTTTCCACAAAGAACCGGCTTGTCCGCATGATAGTGGGCTTCTGACGCTTTTCGTTGCGAAGAGGCAGTAACGATTTTACGGGCGGTGCGCGCAACGACCGCCTCTCATCGATGGCGACCGTTGCAACGCAACGCCTCTGACCCTCCCCAGCCCTCAGTATGAATCCCCGATGGATATCAGTTGTGCAAAGCAGATGCCAGTACAGGAAATTGCAATGAAGGCTATTTTATTGGCTTTCCTGGAAGGCAGCGCCGGGGCAGAGGCCGCAGAAGTATGTAGTTTGGATATAGTCGTATAAAATTTATATAATGCGGGATAGGCATATTCCGGGACGCTGGAATCACCCTCAAAAGAGCATGTCACCGCAGAGACCGCAGAGTAGGCAGGATACTTCAGCCCATAACCACCGAATGGCCCTCAAATAGAAAAATCCGGCTGTTTATAATATAATAGAGTCCTGTTTGATTCTATTCGATTATTCAAAATATCTTGCGAGGAGGCAGTTATGATCAAGGTCTACTACGATAAAGACGCGGATCTCAAAGTTCTCAAGAAAAAGAAGATAGTGGTCATGGGATACGGAAGCCAGGGGCATGCCCATGCCAATAATCTCAAGGAAAGCGGGATGGATGTCATCGTCGGCATAAGAAAGGGTGCGAGCTGGGACAAGGCCGAGAAGGCGGGCTTCAAGGTGATGACCCCTTCCGATGCTGCCAGGGTTGCAGACGTGATCATGATACTTCTGCCGGACGAATACCAGGCCGATATCTACAAAAGCGAGATTGCGCCTAACATGAAGAAGGGCGTGTATCTTGCTTTTGCGCACGGCTTCAATATCCACTTCGGTCAGATCGTGCCGCCTGCTGACGCAAACGTATTCATGGCCGCGCCAAAAGGACCGGGTCACCTCGTGCGCTCCGAATATACGAAGGGAAGCGGCGTGCCCTGTCTTATCGCGGTGCATCAGGACCCCTCGAAGAACACGAAAGACGTGGCCCTTGCCTATGCATCGGCCATCGGAGGCGGCAGGGCCGGGATCATCGAGACGAG
>JBJKSM010000051.1:0-3722 GCA_046704045.1 Thermodesulfovibrionales bacterium
CTTCCCTGGCCCTGACATAGCGTCAGGGCCTTTTTTTGCACAAAATGATCAGGGTTTCTTGCTCCTGATTTATGCGCAGAGGGCCTCATCCATCATCCTGCTGAGGGAGGCGTCGTCGTGGGCCCCCAGCTCCCGGAGCCTTTTCAGGTGCGATCTCCGTATTTTCAAGGTAATGACGGCAAACTCGTCATCCGTGTCCTCTTGTTGAAGCTGCAATGTCTTTCCCGTTCCCCTCTCTTTTGTCACTTGCGTGATGGTGTCTTTCAGTTCACGGAAGTCGGCTGACTTGACGACATAGGCATCGGACGCGTCGCACGCGAGATCGTACATGTAATCAAATGCCGTGTGCATGATCACGGGGACATCCGCACTGATCACTTTCATCCTGCCGAGGAGTTCCAGCCCGTCCATATCGGGGAGCTTAATATCAAGAACGACGAGGTCCGGGTTGTCCTTGCGGAACGATTCCATGGCCCGTGCGCCGGTACCTGCCATTATGACCTCATACCCGGCGTCCTCAAGTTCGTACTTGCAGAGGATACGGAAATCTTCACTGTCGTCTACGACCAGAATTTTCATGATCACTCCCACCTGACATTCATGATTTCTTCCCGATAATGCCGCCGCGCGGGACACGTGCCGGGATGACGGGACGATTTGTTGATGACGCTATGCACAGGAACCTCTTTTCTCATTCTCTCACGAACTGCAAGGGTGGATCAAGATCAAAAAAAGAAAAAACGGTTCGAACGTCCACATCGCCCGGATTGGGGTGGGATCTCTTAACGGTCCCTGGAATTGAAAGTTCGGATAAACTCACATTGAAACTTTATGTTTATTTTCCTGAATGATTCTGGTAGCTTTATACAGGGTGGAAAAAGGACTCAGACAGATAAGGATGTCATACGGGATGGATATCGGCGATATTTCGCGAACTACCTGCATAAATCCGGGATACCTGAAGGCGATTGAAGAAGGCGACTATTCGAGGCTTCCCGGCGACGTATACGCGCGCGGTTACATCAAGGAATATGCCAGATGCCTGGGGATACCATTTACGGATGCAGTCAGTGAATACGAAACTTACCTGAAAACAAAAAAGGACAGGGAATAACATAAGGGGCTGCGACGCAGCCCCTTATGCAGGTAGAGAATATGATGCGCCTGCTCCCGCGAGCGGGCGCTCCTGTTATGGGAGGGAAACGGCGGACCTGACGGTCCTTATTCCTATTCCCCGTGCCCATGGGATGTCAAGCCTCCCGGGTACAGCTGAAGATTATAAGCCATCTCACCGTGCTCACTCTCGTCGAGTCCTGCGTATTCGGCTTCCTCATCAACCCTGAGACCAACCAGAGCCTTTACGATCATGAAGATGACAAAGGTGACGGTCCCTGTATAAACAACGGTTACGCCGACCGCGATGAACTGCGTGAGGAGCTGTCCGGGATTGCCGTAGAGCAGACCCGTTCCGGCCGGATTGATCGAGGGATCGGCAAAGACCCCGGTGAGAATGGCGCCGAGCGTGCCGGCCACGCCATGTATGCCGAAGGCGTCGAGGGTATCGTCATATCCGAACTTCGCCTTCATCACCGCCACCGAGAAAAAGGCGACAACACCTGCCGCCGCCCCTATAAACAGGGCACCCGAGACATTCACAAAGCCTGCTGCCGGAGTAATCGCGACAAGGCCGGCCACCGCGCCGGAGGCGAGACCGAGCACTGTCGGTTTCTTCGAGTGCATCCATTCAACCGCCATCCATGTCACCGCCGCCATGGCGGTTGCCGTGTTGGTATTGATGAAAGCCGCCCCAGCCAGACCGTTCGCCGCCAGCGCCGAGCCGGCGTTAAACCCGAACCATCCGAACCAGAGCAGACCGGCGCCGGTGACAACAAGAGTCAGGTTATTCGGCACCAGTGCGGTCTGACGCCGTTTACCGAGGACGAGTGCGCCCACCAGGGCAGCGATACCGGCATTGACATGGACTACGGTGCCGCCTGCAAAGTCCAGTGCGCCGAGCTTTGCCAGAAATCCTCCCCCCCAGACCCAATGCGCTACGGGCAGATAGGCAAAAGTGAGCCAGAGGACAGAGAAGATGATCCATGCCGAGAACTTCATGCGCTCGATATAGGCGCCGCTTGCGAGGGCCACGGTAATCGCGGCAAATGTGAGCTGATACGTGATAAATATGTATTCGGGTATGGTCTTGGCGGCGTCTGCAACGCTGCTTACTCCCACGCCGGAAAGGAATAACTTTGCGCCGTCACCGATGATTCCCCTGATATCTCCGCTGAAGGAGAGGCTGTATCCGTAGAGAACCCAGAGGACACTGACGATACAGAAGGCGGCGAAGGACATCGCCATGGTATTGAGCATGTCCTTCCTCTTGGACAGGCCGCCGTAAAACAGGGCAAGGCCGGGCAGTGTCATCAGCATTACCATTGCGGTAGCGACAATCATCCACGCCGTGTCCCCGGTGTCTATCTTCGGCACGGCGGGGGCTGCTGCAGCGGCAGCGGGTGCGTTCTGGGTGATCGCTGCCGGAATGGGTGCCGGCGCGGTCTTTTCCGCTGCAAACACAAGGCCTGCCGGCAGCAGAAACCATAATATAATGAAAATGCTTAAGAACTTTCTCATTGCTTTTTCCCTTTCAAGTTTTTTTGACCAGCGTATTTTCTCTGAGGCGTGACGTCTCCCCACTTATTTAACAATCGGGTCATGGCAGTTCCTTTTCCAGTTTAGTCATTTCCCGATTATCGTCCTGTTCAACCCATCGCACCTCCTTTGTCCTTATGCCGTATTTGTTTATCTTGTAGCCTATCATCCGCTCCGTTATGCCGAGTCTTCTGGCGGCCTTTGCCATAACCCAGCCGCTTTCCTTAAGCGCCTTTATAATCTCATCTTTTTCGAGTTCTCTGATCTTGTCTTTCAGGGTTTCCATTGGTTCACCTCGCTGAAAGAAGCATGCTAAAAACATGCCAGACGATAACATCTTGATTTACAATGAACTTACAAAATTAGCAATAGGACAAAAGTGTAGTAAGCGACAACATTGTAATACATACTATATTGAACACATCTCAGGGGGAAAAGCGGCGATCACCTGTCTGCATGGGGAAGGAGTGCGGCAGTACCCCGGCGGCATGTGGCGAAGGCGCGTCAGCTGCGCGATTTCAGGGTGGGAGGCCTGTATTTGCCTGTCAGTCGGATTTCGCGTTAAAGGTTGAGGGCCTCCGCCACTTTTTTTCTTTGTTTTTCAATAGCTTGTTGTCCATGCTCCAGTACCGCGAAGACCTCTTTCCTGGCCCTGGCAGACAGGTCCATCCCCTGGTCCGCAATATCGGCAGCCATTTCCCGGAGTTCGTCCGCGAAGTCAGCCACGCTATCGATCGTTTCATCGAGAACATCCACCGTCCTTTTTTTTACGCGACGCACTGTCTTCGAGATGTCCTTCCTGGTGTCCCTGCCGGACTGAGGCGCGTAGAGAAGGGCGATCGCGGTGCCTACTATTCCGCCCACAAGGAAGGCCGCGCCAACGATTCTGGTATTGTCTTTCATGATGTCCTCCGTAATGCCTTTTTTCTTTAAGCCCTTTTAAGCAAAGCCTATCACATACTGAAATAAAATCAAGGACCGCGGTGACGGGTTTTGGTTGTGTGAAACGGACGATG
The DNA here is from genome assembly GCA_046704045.1 of Thermodesulfovibrionales bacterium. GTDB lineage: Bacteria > Nitrospirota > Thermodesulfovibrionia > Thermodesulfovibrionales > UBA6898 > JAWOKY01. The sequence goes on from JBJKSM010000051.1 coordinate 3,669, forward strand.
CTATCGTCAAAATAGGGGAAGTAGGGGTACAATGTATATCAATGATGCTTGAAT
>JBJKSM010000052.1:0-17039 GCA_046704045.1 Thermodesulfovibrionales bacterium
GGTAAAAGATGTCCAGTGACTTTTTCCCGGCCACAGCGCCGTCCTTCAGCCCTTCCACCGTTATTTTATTCGGTCCCTCCGAAAGGGTTATCCCCGCGCAGACATAGTATCCGCCTTTCCTTTTGAATTCCAGGGGCTTCTCATCGTTCACCGTTATCCTCACCGCATCCATCGATTTTTCCGGGGCGACGAGGACAATGCTGAGAAGTCTGCTTTCGACGTACGTCCTGTTGCCGGGCACGAGTACGGTAAAGCTGTCTGCAGCGGCAAAGGCCTGAGAAGCGTTTACAGCCAGAAACACCAAAAAAATACAACATAAAAAAGGGGATTTCACGTAGTGCAATCCCCCCCGGACTTCTTTTACAGCCAACTGCTCCCTTTCAACTTTCTTTCCGGATAAGGCTCGCCAACGACATAAAATTATACCATATCGTCACGGCGGAGGGGTCACCGGAGGGGAGCCCTTCATGAACCGTGTTATGTCGAGACGAGGGCCTTCAACGCCTTCAGCCTTGCAGGGTGGCGCAGTTTCCTGATAGCCGATACTTCTATCTGCCTCACCCGTTCACGTGTCAGATAAAGTCTCTTCCCCACTTCTTCAAGGGTGTGGTCCCTGCCGCCGCCGATGCCGAACCTGAGTCTTATAACCCTTTCGTCCTTGGGGGGCAGCGTTTTCAGGACCTTCATAAGCCGCTTAGTAACCTCATTTTTTTCAATGTCGGCCAGCGGGGATTGCCCCTCATCGCTTGCAATGAATTCCTCGATTAAGCCGTCCTCATCGCCTATCGGCGTCTGGAGGGATATCGTTTCATGATGGGCCCTCATTATCTCTTCCGCTTTCTTAACGGAAATCCCGAGCTTCGCTGCGATTTCCCCGTTTGACGGCTCCCTTCCGAACTGCTCCTCCAGGTCTTTGGATATCTTTCCGATCCTGCCCTGCAGTTCGACGATGTGAATCGGGATCCTGATGGTCTTCGTCTGGTCCATCACCGCCCGCGTTATAGCCTGCCGGATCCACCATATTGCATAGGTGCTGAACTTGAATCCCATCTCGTACTTGAACCTGTCCACCGCCTTCATCAGGCCGATATTGCCCTCCTGGACCAGGTCGAGCAGCGGAAGCCCCCTTCCGAGATAATGCTTCGCTATGTTGATCACCAGCCTCAGGTTATGCGTCGTCAGCTCGTTTCTTTTCTCAGCAACGACAACTCTTGCCCTTCCCAGCCTCTTCCATCTCTCCCGGAGGCAATCGAGCTCCCACCCGGTCGCCTGCTTCGCGCGCCGCCAGGTTCGCTGCGCCATCCTCACCAGTGAGGCGAGCTCGCCCGTGCACTCCTCTCTTCCTCTTTTTCCATCGATCAGTTTTTTCAGGTCGGTCAGCGAACCGTACTCCGAAATCCTTCTGTCCGCCTCTTCAACGCGGGCCATTATCTCGTCAAGGGCATTCAGAGTCGTATCGAACAGTTGTCCGTTTCCTTCCTCTGCGTCCTCCGTGAGTTTCTCCACCGCCTTTTTGTAAAGGGGCATGGCCGTCACCATTTCCCTGATGACCTCCCGCTCCTCCGCCAGCCTCTGTGCGCACTCGGATTCCTCCTCCCTGGTAAGGATGCTGATCCTGCCCATGGAGTTGAAGTAGGCCTGGACGAGATCCTCCCTGTTTTCCAGTTCGGCCGTCTCCGTGGTCGCGGCTTCTTCGCCTTCGCTGTCGGGTTCTGCGACGATCTGTTCTGTTTCGGCTTTTTCAAAAAGTGCGGCGGAATCTTCAACTTCCCCTTCTTCGAAAAAAGTCTCTGTCATCCTCTCCAAAAGATACCCTTCTCGCATTTTGTCCCTCGAATTCTCTTTTGTTTTTATTTTCGGCATGCCCGGCACCGCCTTCGGTGCTGAAATACGGAGGAATGCCTGCCCTGAGGAAAAAAGGCAAAAAAAAACCTGTTTCCTGAAAAGGAAACAGGCTGCTCGCGAAAAGGTCAATTCCGGATAAGCACTGTTTCTTCGGCAACCCGGCCGTCCTCTTTGCACTTCAAGGACCCGTCGGCTTTGTGCCCCCTGGTCACCCAGAGTTTACCTTTTCGGAAACTGACTACTTTTAGATTCAAAGAACGCGATGATTAACTTTCCTTAATCATACATTAATACTCTAAACACAAAAAAAGTCTGCTGTCAAGAGGAAATTTCATGAAATTTTAATACCGCCGCTTTTTTTGGCGGCCGGTGACGAGGTCAGCAACCGCCTCCTGAGCCTCGTCGGCGTCCCAGTAAGCAAAAATCCTGGCACCGCAGCAGACGGAATCGAGAAGGTAGGGGCTCCCGAAGGAAATGAAGAGACCCGCGCTGCCTTCGAGGTCCTTCATCCTTCGGTACAGCCAGTCACTCGCGCCGCCTTTCCATGCCTTTGTATCGGAGAAGACGGCGGCGATAACGAACGCGTTTTCAGGTATCGTGATCTTCCCGCCTCGCGAATCGCGATGCAGGGTTTTCGTCCGAAGGCCGGGTATCGTTTTTTTCATCCTCGCCGCAAAGACTTCGCCCTTTGCCTCTGCCTCGTCGTTCAAAAGGACAAGAAGGGGTCTTTCCGTGAGTCTGAAATCGCCCGTGAGTCGTATCGCCCGTGAAGCCAGAACCGCCGAAAGCTTCCCGTGTTCTTTGAAATCCGGTTCGAGCTCGACGGGGGACCGAAGGAGCCCTTTCCTGAAGCGAATGAGACGCCTTTCATCGAATACCTCACCCGTCTTTTCGAGCCGCCGCACAACCGACCCGGGGTCGGAGGGATGGAGAATTATATCTACCCCCGCCCTGAGCGCCATCACCGACGCATCCTCCTCCCCGTACTTCCCTATTCCCCCCATATTCATCGCATCGGTTATCAAGATGCCGTCATACTTCATCTTTTTTCTCAGATATGCGACTGCCTTTTCCGAAAGCGAAACAGGGGTGCCCGAGGGATCGAGCGCCGGGACATTCAGGTGCCCTAACATGATCATCTTTACGCGGGCATCCGCCGCACTTTGAAAGGGTCTGAGTTCCTTTCCCGCAAGGCTCCTCATGCTGCGCCGAATCGCGGGAAGCCCGATATGGGAGTCGATTTCAGTATCGCCGTGACCGGGAAAGTGTTTGCCGCAGGCCGCTATCCCGCGCCGCTGCAGGATCTTTATCATCTCGCACCCTAAAAAGGAAACCGTATCCGCATCTTCGCCGAAGGATCTTGTTGCGATAATCGGGTTTTTCGGATTCGTATTGATATCCAGCACAGGGGCGAGGACGGCATTTATTCCCGCATATCGCGCCTCGTCAGCGACCGAGGCAAACGCCTTCCCTATAAGACCGGACCTGCGAGCCTGCAGGCCCGCAGGTCTCGCGGCCCCGCAGACGTTTGCGAGCGCCATCGCCGGGGGAAAGAGAGTCCCTCCCCTGAGCTGCTGGCCGAGGCCCCGTTCGAGGTCCGAGGCGATGATCAAGGGAAGCGGCGCTTCTTCCTGGAGTCCTTTTATGCATCTCCTCACCTCGCCGAGTTCCCCGCCGAATACTATGAACCCCGCAACGCCTTTCTTTACAAGAGACAGGTAGCGCCCGAAATCGCTTCTTATCTTTTCGCCGTCAAGACGCGGGACGATGAAGTGATAGTAATTTTGCACAAAATATTATACACCCTCGATGTCACGAGGTTGCCAAAGAATGCAGGCCGGTTCTAAAATCGAATATGAGGAATTCGCTCCTTCTGGCCGGTGTCGCTTTACTCCTGGTTTCCTGCCCGCAGCGATCCGTCTACCCTGCGGCCCCCTTCGACGGAAAAGAGGTGAGGATTCCGCTCACCGGGATCGGAACGGGAAGACCCGTTTTCCAGACCCTTACTCTCGACGGGAAAAGAATTATTTATTTTGTCGTGAAGACGGAAAGCGGGGTCGACTCGTATTTCGACGCCTGCTCGAAGTGCTACCCGCAGAAGCTCGGATACAAACCGGAGGGCGGCCAGGTCGTATGCAGTGCCTGCGGCGTCCGGTATTCATCCCGCGATTTGAAAGAAGGGATGGGAAGCTGTTATCCTATCAAACTCGAAGGAAGGGTCGACGGCGTCTTCTATGTAATCGGAAGGAAGGCGCTTGAGGCGGGAGAAAAGTATTTTTAGAAGTACAATCAGCGAGGTGGCGGAATGGGCTTTTTCGACAGACTGAAAGAAGGTTTGAACAAGACCAAGAAGGGTCTCATGGGAAAAGTCGAGTCGATATTCGTCCCGGGCAGGATCGTGGACGAAGAGACGCTCGAAGAACTGGAGGAGACCCTCGTCCTCTCCGATGTGGGCGCTGCCGGCGCATCCGAGATGGTAGACCACCTCAGGGAAAAGAAAAACCGCGGAGAGCTGAAAGCGGCCGATTCCGTCAAGGAAATGTTAAAGCTGGAAATGACCGCGATGCTCGGCGCCAGGAAGCCGCTTGTCGTCTTCGGGGAGAGACCCTTTGTGATCCTCGCGGTAGGCGTCAACGGCGTGGGCAAGACCACTACCATAGGGAAGCTCGCCAGCAGGTTAAGGGACGAAGGACATTCCGTGCTGCTTGGTGCAGGCGATACCTTCAGGGCCGCAGCTATAGAGCAGCTCGAAATATGGGCGGGCAGGGCAGGCGCCCAGCTCGTAAAGCACCAGAGCGGCTCCGATCCTTCGGCCGTGGTCTTCGACGCCGTAGAGGCGGCAAGGGCTCGCAATATAGACGTGGTGATTATCGATACCGCCGGCAGGCTCCATACAAAAAGCTCTCTCATGGAGGAGTTGAAAAAGGTGAAAAGGGTATGCGACAAGGCGTTGGCGGGCGCGCCCCACGAAATCCTCCTCGTAGTCGACGCGACCAACGGCCAGAACGCCCTAAGACAGGCCCAGCTCTTCAACGAGGCGGTGGGAGTCACGGGAATCGCACTCACAAAACTCGACGGGACGGCGAAGGGCGGGATCGTCTTTGCGATCAGGAAAGAACTTAATATCCCGGTAAAGCTCATCGGCGTAGGCGAGGGGATCGAGGACCTTCAGGACTTCGTACCGGAGGATTTCGTAAAAGCCCTCTTCGAATAAACGGCCGGTCAGAAAGTGGATGGGTCTTCAGGAGGGAGTTCGTTTTCGTCGAAGGGCATCACCCCGAGTTTGGTCATGACATGCTCCACGTCTTTCAGCAGCAGGTGGTAATCGTAGTCGGGCATTTCATGCTCCAACGCCATTGTCACTGTCTTGTCGAACTCCGCATAGTCGAACCGCCCGTCAAGGACACCTGAACGGTTGAGGATTTCAAAAACCGTCCGGTCGTCGGTCAGGTCTTCGCCCTCCCTGATGTCGAGACTGCTCCTCCTGAGCGGGTTTGCGAGGTACCACCTGAACGCCGAAGACATCGCGTCATAAAGGGTGACAATGCCGGCGGATATCTTTCCCTGGCGCAACCTCCGCTTTCCTCCGCGGATGTGGAGCCTCGCCCGCTGAAGGGGCCCGGCCTCCGGGCCGAGCGCCTCTTCATCCATCAGGCCGAAATGAGGCATGGGTTATTTCTTGAAGTATCCGAGCCTGTCCATCTCTTCGAAGGCCCAGTTGTCCGCCAGGATGTCGTCATCCCCGACCTCGGGCAGGCTGCAGGCATATTCGTAGAGGAAAAGGTAGGCGAGCTTCTTCTGGACCGAATTGAGCATATCCGCCCTGTCCTTTGCGGCGTTTGCAAGCTGGTCCCTTATTCTCATCGCATTGATCCTCTCGTCGATGGCCTGCTCGGACACGTCCTCCCTTATGAGCATCTTGCAGCCGCTGCCGTTTTTTACGATCAGCTTCAGGGGCCTCAGCCGGTCGGCCTCCGGAATGCCGCGCTCCCTGCACCAGTCGGCGATGTTGTCGACGAAGACGATATCTTCCTGCGGAAGGCATCTCTTTTCCGCAAGATGCCTGAACAGCTCATAATACTCCCGTGTTCTCATTTTTTCTCTCTCCCCGGATTCTTTAATCCTGCCGTCATATGGTTTCCTGTCTCTTCCCTCTTGACTATAAGGCTAACCGCATGCATAACAGTTGTCAAGCTTAACCGGGCGCAGGCGACGTCCGGAATCCGGCGGCTCAACCGCCGATGAATTCAAGGCAGTCCTTTGCGACAAGCCTCCCGATCGACCGGCTGCTGTACACCGCATCCTCTATCATCCCGTCGGGGTTTATAACGAACCCGGTCGCGTGGAGATATTTTTCTTCTTTGCTGAAAAATGCCCCGGTAAGAGCCGAGACCTCGGGCGGGTCCAGGCCGTATCCGATCCGGAAGGTGAGCTTGTACCTTTCTACCGTCCCGAGAGCCTGGTCCCATTTATCCGCCGAGGCGGCGATAACCTGTATGTTCCTCTTTTCGAATTCCCTCATATTCTTCTGGAAGTCCAGCAACTGCTGTCTGCAGAATATTCACCAGTGTCCGCGGTAAAAGAGGAGCACGTTCCATCGTTCGCCGAAATCGTCGGGCAGGACGATCCGGCCCCCGTCGACGGCCTTGCACGCCATAGCCGGAAACCTCTCTCCGTTGTCCAGGATCTTGCAGTTACTGTGAGACATGCGGCCTTCTCCTCCTTCTCCATTTGAACTTTTCACTTCCGGGTAGTGTCTTTCCCGACCGGCAAAGTCATATCTCTTATAGAATGCTCATGACTGCTCTATGGAAAGATGTTATCAGATAAAAAGGGAAAGTAATAGAGCAGCATGAGGAAAGTACGTCGGAAAGGAAATGTCAGGCGCTGAAGCGAAAGAGGTGACCGGGCCGTTTCTTTGCACGGTACATGGCGGCATCGGCACTCTTCAGCAGCTCGTCGGCGTCGTGTCCGTCGGAAGGATAGAGGCTGATCCCGATGCTGACGCCCACGGAACACTCCCGGTCCCCGAAACGAAAAGACGCGGTGAGCGAATCGGCGACCTTCCCGGCAACTATTTCAGCGTCTCCGGGATGCGCGATCTCCGTGAGAATGATCGCGAATTCGTCTCCTCCCATGCGCGCCGCGGTATCGGAGCCGCGGATGCAGCGCTTCAGTCTCTGCGACGCTTCCTTCAGTACCATGTCCCCCATATGGTGTCCGAAGTTGTCGTTTACGGCCTTGAACCGGTCGAGATCGAGGAAGAGGAGAGCAAACATGCGGCCGTCGCGTCTGGCCATTTCGATGGCGTGGTTCATCCTGTCGAAGAATAGGGCCCGGTTCGGGATACCCGTAAGGGCGTCGGAAAAGGCCATCTGCTCGAGCCTCTGCTCGAAAAGTTTCCTTTCGGTGATATCGATGTTGTATTCGCCCACCCGGGTGACTCTCCCTTTATCGTCGCATATAGGGAAACAGTGCACCTCGACATTCCTTGCATTGCCCTCGGCGTCGTAATGCGTATGTTCCACCACCACCGCCTCTCCCGTCGCCTTCACCTTTTCAAACGGGCACGGGTGGTCCTCGGAATCGCAGGGCGCCGACCTGTGATGGGACAGCTCATGACAGGTAAGACCTTCCGGAGACCGGCCGTCTGCGGCCGTCCTGTTCACCAGTTCAAGCCTGTAACTGCCGGCATTGATCACGTAAAAGGGGTGGGGCAGCGCATCGATAACGGTCGACAGGAACGTATTCTGTTTTTTTGCCAGGTCCTCCGCCCTTTTCAGCTCGGTGATATCTTTTATCACGATAACGGCGCCTACGCACTCTCCGCCCTCGCAGAAAGGCGATATCGATATCTGTGTCTGCCGCAGTTCGCTGGTTTTCGATCTCGTTTCGGCATCCTTGTGGAGGATCGGGATCTTTTCCCGCATCGCCTTCTTCGGCGGACACTTTTCCCCGCAGAGTTCCGAGCGCTCGCAAAAAATGTCATGGCATTGCCTGCCGACCGTCTCCCCGGATGAATGCCCTGTCAGCGTTTCTGCAGCGGGGTTCGTATAGAGGATGTTCATCTCGCGGTCTATGACGTACACCGCCTCGCTCATGCTGTCGAGGATCGTCTTATGTATGCGCGTCAAATCCATTTCAGGTTTTGCGGGAACGCCTTCTCCTTGCAGCACTCTTCGCCTCTTCCATAACCTCGATGAGGGGAGCGCCGCTTTCTTCCGCGCTCTTCCTGCAGTCCTCGTATTCAGGCATGGATTTTCTCACGACGCCTCTTTCCGCAGCCTTCACCCGCACCGTCCCGTATCTGGTCTTCACGCTCCATAATTTTCTTTTCATGACAATGCGGGACGCTTCATGGAACCGGACCCCCAGGCTGGTCGTCTCCCGCAATATGATGCGGGACAGCGCCTCTCTCTTTTCCGGGGCGCAGAGGACGGTCAGTTTCACCCCGGGCCTCATCTTCTTCATCATGACGTTGGTCAGAAAGACATCGAGGGCGCCACGGCCCAGAAGCGTATCAACTATATAGCCGTAAATCTGGGGGTTCATATCGTCGATGTTCGTCTCTATGACAGTCACGCGCTCATCGGGGATTGCCGCCTTCATTTCCCCGACAAAAAGGCGCAGGACATTCGGGAAACCTTCCGTCTGACGGCCGCCCGCGCCGATGCCTGTCCTTTCCGGGATGAGGAGAGGCATCTCTCCGAAATACTCGGAAAGCGACGTAATCAGGACAGCTCCCGTTGGCGTGGTCAGCTCATGGGGAATGCCTGAAGAATAAACCGGCACGCCTTTCAGCAGCTCGGCGGTTGCTGGCGCCGGCACGGGCAGGAGGCCGTGCTCCGTCCGTACAAGGCCGCTGCCGAGGTTGAGAGCCGAAGAGAAGACCTTCTCTATGCCGAGCAGTTCGAGCCCTATAAGGGTCCCGAAGACGTCAACCATGCAGTCGACAGCGCCCAATTCATGGAGATGAACCTTCTTAAGCGGCCCGCCGTGGACCTTAGCCTCGGCAGCAAAGATCCTTCTGAATATACCGCGGCCCTTCCCCTTGATGCGGTCCGGGAGGGCAGAATCGTCGATCAGCCGCCCTATATCATCCCATCTCATCGCAGGCAGTCCCTTCACGCCTTTCACATCCGGGACAACATCCACCTTCGTTGCCGCGAGATCGGCGCGCATCACCCTTTTTGCGGCAAGAGTATAACCCTTCACCGGCAACCTTTCCAGGCCCTTCCCGATCTCCTTCAGCGGCAGCCCGGCATCAACAAGCGCGCCGAGGCACATGTCTCCGCTTATCCCGGAAAAACAGTCGAAATACGCTATTCTCAAAAGGCCTCCGCCATGGCGATTACTCGGTTTATTGTATCTTATGGAAGGCGAAAAGGAAAATTTACGAAAACAAAAATCCTGTTTACTTGCCGAATTTCATCTCCGGGAAATCCGGAAGAGTCCTGAAGCAATTCCGGCACGGTGTACGTTCTCCGGCTTTTTTACGTGATATAATGTTCCCTAAGAAAGGTGCGGGATGAGGATAGAGGCATTTTTTGAAAAAAACAGGGGAAGGACCGGGTTTCTGGAGCACGAGGTGAAAGAGCTGCTGGCAGAAGCCGGCATGGCGGTGCCGCGCGGCTTTTATCTGCGGAAGGGAGAGCCTCTGTCCCGTGGCGGTTCGCTCGCATATCCTCTTGTTGCAAAGGTATCCTCGGAAAAGATAAGCGGGAAGAGCGACCTCCGCGGTGTAAGGCTCGGGATAGAAGATTTCGACGAACTGAAGAAGTCCGTGGATGAGTTGCTGCAGATAGAAAACGCAGAGGGGGTGCTCATCGAGGAGATGGCGCCCCAGGGCACAGAGGTGATAGTCGGCGGAGTGATCGACGCTCAGTTCGGCCCGGTCGTCATGTTCGGACTCGGCGGCGTCTTCGTCGAGCTTTATAAGGACGTTGCCTTCGGTCTCGCCCCTCTCTCAAGGGAAGCAGCCCTCGGACTTGTACGACAGGTGAAAGGATCGAAGCTTCTGGAAGGGTACAGAGGCAGGCCGGCGGTGGACCTTGACAGTCTTTTGAACGTGATAGTCCGAATATCCGAAATCATGGCTACCGGCCTCATTGAAGAAATCGACCTGAACCCGGTGGCGCTTTATCCCGACGGCGCACTCGTTCTGGACGCCAAGATGACGGCCCGACCGGTCAGCCGGGGATCAGGATGAGGCGGTGTGTTCTTCCAGCGTAGGGGTCTTTATTTCATATCCGAATTCATCCCGCGCCTTCTCTATGAAGCTCATTATCTCCCCGATTCTCGCAGTCTTGTCGAAGCATATTCTCTGCTTTCCCTGATCCGTTTCGACAATTAAAATATATATTCCTCTGAATATTCCCATGAGGAGGTAGAAGCCGAAACCCATTAATATCCACAGACCCACGGTGAGCAGCGGGATTTTGACGACGAATGATCCCGGCGGGGCGGGCACTGGATCGCCTTCGTCGACCAGGAAAGAGGTAATCCCAAGAATCAGGCCGATCGAAACAGAGACAAAGCCGACAAAAAACTGCAGAAACGGCTTTCTGGTGCAGGTCAGATGAGACAGGATGACCCGGCGTATCTGTTCCTTCGGGACCGTGACAACAACCCTGCCCTCCGAGAGTTCGCTGATGCCCGCGCATGAGATCCTTACGGTCGAGCACCTGATTGAATTGTTCTCGATATCAATGCCGCCGCTCACGAGCGCTCCTCCCGGATTTTCTCCGACTTCACATGCTCGTGGGCCTTCAGATGATTCATGCAATACTCGTAATCGCCCTCACAGGTTGAACAATATCTGAAATCCATCTGCGGATCGTCTTTTTCACTCATATTGCATACGGCACATCTGTGAATGGTCTGTTTTTGACGGGGCGGGCTGAACCGTTTCCTTCTATGATAGACAGACCTGTTCTGTCTGATCCCTGAAACGATGTCATTGCCGAAAAAGAGGAAATAGTTCGAGATCGACACCAGGGCGGCCACCTTGCCGGCAAGCGGCGCGGTCAGGACGGCAAGGGCGATGAAAGCCCAGTTCAGCCACGCCAGATATTTTACTTTTACCGGAATGATAAAAAACAGGAGCACCTCGAAATCGGGATAGACATATGCAAATGCAAGAAACAGCGACAGGTTAAGGTAGAGGGCCGTAGCGCCCTGTCCCACGATGAACGCCGCGAAGGCGGTCGCGATCATCCCGGTGAAATAGTAGAGATTGAATCTGAAACTCCCCCATTCGCGCTCAAGACCGACCCCGACCATATAGTAAAAATAGAGGATGAAAAAAATCCAGAGAAGCGATGCGGCAGGCGGGATGAATATATAGGTGAACAGCCGCCATATCTCGCCCCTCGTAATGAGATAAGGGTCGAAAACGAGTTTGTTTATTGCAGTGCTTTGCGGATAGACGATCGAAAGCACATAAACAAGGGCATTCAGCCCGACAATATAGACCATCAGGTCTTTTATTGCAAAGCGGCCGAACTTTCTTTCGAGCGTATTCAGTATCTGCACGCGACCGAACCTTATTATATTATGCAGGAACAGTTCGGCTAAATGCCATGCCGAGGCCCCGGGCTGAGACATTTTTTATAGTTTCCACTTTCAAAAACCCTCCATATTTTCGTCTCCGACCCCAAAAAAATTTGGCGTTAATCCCGGGCAAAAAATCCATATATAGCGGGCATAAAAAAGCATTATTTTTTTCCTTGACAATAAAATCGTTCTACCTTATAGTGAGTGGTAGAAAGTGGAAATAAGTGGAGGAAAGAGTGCCTGCTTTTTCAGGAAAGTACTATTACAACATCGACCCGAAGGGCAGAATAATCATACCCGCTCCTTTCCGCGAAATAATTTCATCTAATTATAATCCGAAACTCTATATTGTCAACGCCGCATTCGATAAATGCCTGCATATCTATCCCCAGGAAGAATGGATCAGGCTCCAGGAGAAGGTACGGCAGCTCCCCGGCATGACCGAAGAGATAAAGTTTTTCAAGAGAAGGGTCATCGCCTCGGCCCAGGAAGTCGAAGTGGACAAACAGGGCCGGATTCTCGTCCCGGCCTCGCTGAGGGAAGACGCGGGACTGCATTCCGACATCGTGATCGTAGGGCAGATCGAAAAGATAGAGCTATGGGACAGAAAAGAGTGGGACCTCGTCGTGGACCCCTCGAAGATTGACAGGCACGCGGCAGAAGAAAAACTTGCGTCCTACGGGCTTTAAATGACGGTCCGGCATCTCCCCGTCCTTTCGGGAGAGGTGATCGAGCTGCTTTCCCCGGTTACAGGCGGTACGTACGTAGATGCAACGACAGGACTCGGGGGACATTCCGAAGAGATACTGAAACTGATCGGTCCCAACGGTCGGGTCATCGGGATCGACAGAGACGAGGAAGCGCTGGAAAGTGCCCGTGAAAGGCTGCATGACGACAGAGTTACACTGAAAAGGGGGAGTTTTTCGGAGATGGAAGATTTGATGCATTCCGAGGGCGTTCATGAAGTCGACGGCGTTCTCTTCGACCTCGGCGTCTCAATGATGCAGCTCAAGGACGCCGGCAGGGGCTTCAGCTTCCGGTCAGAAGAAAGGCTCGACATGAGGATGGACACCTCTCAGGAGCTTTCTGCATGGCATGTGGTAAACAGGTATTCCGAAAGGGACCTGATAAGGATCCTCAGGGAATACGGAGAGGAATTCAGGGCGCCGAGGATCGTACGCGCCATCATCGCTCGCAGGAAAAGCAAGACGATTGATACCTGTGCCGAACTTGCCGCCATTGTGTCGGGTGCCTGCGGCGGCAGAGGGAGGATACACCCGGCTACAAAGACTTTTCAGGCCCTCAGGATCGAGGTCAACAGGGAAATGGAAGAACTCTCGAAAGGGCTCGACTCGGCGCTCAGGACATTGAAAAAGGGAGGAAGGCTCTGTGTGATCTCCTATCACTCGCTTGAAGACAGGGCCGTAAAGAATTTCATCAGAGACCGCGCAAGGGAAGGGGCGCTCAGGCCGCTTTCGAAAAAGCCGATTATCCCGGGTCCCCGTGAGACAAGGGAAAACCCGTCTTCGAGAAGCGCGAAATTAAGGGGGGCGGAAAAGATATGATGCGCACCAAAACAAACTCCAATATGTTATCATTACTCTACAAACCGCTGTGTATAGCTTTCCTGCTTTTCGGGTTGTTCGGACTCATATGGCTTCGCTCCAGCGTAACAACGGTTGCATACGATCTCCGGAATCTTGAAGAGAAAAAGACTGAGGCGCTCAAGGACGGGAAGATCCTACTGGCAGAAAGGGCAAAACTCATGTCTCTCGAAAAACTCGACGTATCGTTCCGGACTAATTCACAGGATGAAGGCAGATATGCCGACTACGTGTTCCCCGACAGGACGAAGGTGATTCATATAACGGGAGGCAGGAGTCCGCAACTCTACCGGGCTTCTTTCAAAACCGGAAGCGGGAACTGACCGATCATGAAGGCGGGCTGAGGTGAACAGGAAAAGGGCGATTATATTAAATACCGCGATCGTATTCGGTTTTTTCGCCATTTTTCTTCGTCTCACCGACCTCATGATACTCAACCACAAGGTACTCGCCGAAAAGGCGAAATCACAGCAGATAACCGCCGAAAACATTGAGGTGAGGCGCGGGAATATCTATGACAGGAGGGGGAGGGCGTTCGCGGTGAACGTCGATCTCGAGTCCCTGTACTGTGACGCCAGGGAAGTGGTTATAGGAAAGGCGGGCGTGCAAAAACTTTCGACGATACTCGGCATAAGGCCGGCGGTCATAAAAGCGAAATTCCGGACTGACAGAAGGTTCGAGTGGCTGGACAGAAAACTCTCTCCGGACAAGACGGAGAAAATCAGGAAGATGCTCTGCATCGGCAAGACGGACAGGGAAGCTGCGGTAAAGGGCTTCGGCTTTGTCCCCGAGGCAAAGAGGTTTTACCCTCAGGGAACGCTCGCCTCCCATATCATCGGTTTTGTGGGGCTTGATAACCAGCCCCTGGAAGGTATCGAACTGAAATACAACAAATATCTGAAGACCGCGGGAGGCAAGGTGTATTTCGAGAGGGATGCGGCCGGAAACATGCTGTCGTCGGGAGAGGATACCGAGGCAAAGGGAGACAATATCATCCTCACCATCGACGAAGGCCTTCAGTATATAGTTGAAAAGGAACTCGACACGGCGATGGCAAAATGGACGCCCGTTTCGGCATCTGTAATCATGATGAACCCCTTTACGGGCGAGATACTCGCCCTTGCGAACAGACCCGCCTATGACCTGAACCGCATCCGCAGGGTCACCGGGAATGAGATGAGGGACCGGGCCATCACAGACATCTACGAGCCCGGCTCCACTTTCAAGATCGTTACGGGGACCGCTGCGCTCGAAGAGAAGATAGTCACTCCTGATTCAACCTTCGACGTAAGCAAGGGCAGCATCGAGGTGGGAGGAAAGGTCATACACGACGCCCACAGGAACGGCATCCTCACCTTCAGGGAAGTGATACAGAAATCCTCGAACGTCGGCACGATCATGGTCGGGATGAAGCTGGGCAAGGAGAAAATATATGAATATGCCAAAAAGTACGGGTTCGGGGAGCGCACCGGCATAGATCTTCCCGGCGAGGTGTCGGGATGGATAAGAAAGCCGGACAGATGGTCCGCCACCTCCATAGGCGCGATCCCGATCGGCCAGGAGGTCGCCGTAACGCCGCTGCAGGTGCTGCGCGCCTATTGCGCGATCGCAAACGGCGGGTATCTTGTTCAGCCCCATGTCGTCTCCGAGGTAGTAACGCCCGGCGGACGGACTGTCTATGCGTTCACACAGGACAAAGGAAAAAGGGTGATTTCCGAAAAGACAGCCGAAGTATTCAGAAACATCCTCAAGACGGTTGTCGAAGACGGCGGAACCGCAACAGAGGCTGCGGTCGACGGCAACCAGGTGGCAGGGAAAACAGGGACCGCACAGCTCATAGACCCCTTGACAAAAAGATATTCTCACAAGAAGTACGTCGCTTCCTTCGTCGGCTTCGTCCCGGCGGATCACCCGAAGCTTGCGATGATCGTCATCGTCTACGAACCGAAAGGGGCGATTTACGGCGGCGTCGTGGCGGGTCCGGTGTTCAAGAACATAGCGGACCAGGCGCTGTCGTACCTGAATGTGCCGAGAGACGACAGCCAGGAAAAAGATCTTCTTCTGGTATCGAAATGATCCTGAGTGAGATAATAAAAGGACTGGAAATAACGGGCGTCACTGGCGACACCGGCCTGGATATCACCGGGCTATGCTATGATTCGAGGAAGGCAACGCCCGGATGCCTCTTCGTCGCGATGAGGGGCGAAAAGGCCGACGGCCGCGATTTCATTAAGGATGCCGCGCAACGGGGCGCTGTTGCGGTGATCTCCGAGCAGTCTTCGGACATGCCCGCCGCCCTTTCCGCGTTGACTTTTCTTCGGGTAAGAGACGGCCGGCTCGCCCTCGCGTCCGCTGCGAACGCCTTCTTCATGAACCCCTCCTCCGCCCTCTCGGTCACGGGCATCACCGGAACGAACGGAAAAACCACTGCCTCCTACCTCGTCAAGTCGATACTCGAGGCGTGGGGGAAGAAGGCAGGCCTCCTAGGCACGATCCGGTATATGATCGGAGAGGAAATCTCGGCTGCCACTCATACGACACCGGAATCCCTCGAATTCCAGGAACTGCTTTCACGGATGCGCGCGGCGGGCTGTAGCCACGTCGTATCCGAGGTGTCGTCACACGCGCTGGTGCAGAAGAGGGTCGACTGCACGAGCTTCGTGGCCGCGGTCTTCACCAATCTCACGCGGGACCACCTCGATTTTCATAAGACGATGGAAGATTATTACAATGCCAAGACGAGGCTCTTCACGGAGCTTCTTGCAGCGGGAGGACAGGCGATAATAAATCACGACGACCCCTACGGGAAAAGATTGTCCGGCGACCTCCGGCGGCTCGGGCGGGACGTACGGACATATGGCCTCGAAGCGGGGGCGGACCTCCGTGCCGGCCAAATCAGCACCTCATTCGCGGGGCTGAAATTCAGGGTTATCGCCGAAGGCGGAAAATATGACATCGTCTCTCCCTTCGTCGGCCTCCCTAATGTCTACAATATCCTCTCGGCGGTGGGCGCATCAAGGGCGCTGGGCGCACCGTGGGAGGCGATACTCGAAGGGATCAGGACGTCCGGCAATGTGACAGGCCGCTTCGAAAAGGTGGACGCCGGGCAGGCGTTCCTGGCCGTCGTTGACTTTGCCCATACCGAAGACGCCCTCGAACGGCTTATCTACACCGCAAAGGGGCTTACAAAGGGCAAGGTGATCACCGTCTTCGGCTGCGGGGGGGACAGGGACAGGGGCAAGAGACCCCGAATGGGAGCGGTTGCCACACGATTGAGCGATTTTGTCGTCATGACGTCCGACAATCCGAGGTCTGAAAACCCGGAAGAGATCATAAAAGAGATCGAGGCGGGCGCCGTCAGGAGGAATTACCTTATCGAGCCTGACAGGGAAGAAGCTATTAAACGAGCCGTGTTGATCGCCGGAGAAAACGACATCGTCCTCGTTGCCGGCAAGGGGCACGAGCAGTACCAGGAGACAGACGGCAGGAGGTCTCCATTCAACGACAGGGAGGTGCTGGAAAAGTCGATAAAACGGCTTATCGCAAGTAAATAAACTGTTCGCCGTGGGGGAGAGCAGTCAAAAAAAGAGAGATGGGGAAATTGATACTCGATGAGATTATAAAGGCGACCGGGGGGAGCGTACTCAGCGGGGCGAAGCGCGAGTTTACCGGGCTGTCCACGGATTCAAGGACGATACGGGAAGGAGAGCTCTTCGTGGCCCTGAAAGGTCCCACCTTCGACGGACACGACTTCCTGGAAGATGCGCTCGCAAAGTGCGCGGGGGGACTGGTTCACCGTCTCCCTTCAACTGACCCTGGCGGAAAGACGCTTATTCACGTTGCCGACACCCTGACGGCGCTCCATGACATCGCGCGTTACCTGCGGCGCAGGTGCAACGTACCCGTCATAGGGGTGACCGGGACGAACGGCAAGACGACAACAAAGGAGCTGATCGCGTCGGTCTTCGGTCAGGAGATGAAGGTCCTCAAGACCCGCGGGAACCTCAACAACCATATCGGCCTTCCGCTCTGCAT
>JBJKSM010000053.1:0-2886 GCA_046704045.1 Thermodesulfovibrionales bacterium
ATCGACTGCGGCAACTCCGGCACCACGATACGACTCCTCTCGGGTGTTCTTGCGGGCAATCCCTTCTTTTCGGTGCTCACCGGCGACGGCTCGCTCAGGACCAGGCCGATGGCGAGGGTGATCAAACCCCTCTCCCTGATGGGTGCGGAGATCATGGCCAGATCGGGCAACAAGTATCCTCCACTGGCGATCAGGGGGAGGAAGCCTGAGCCTCTGCATTATACGATGCCTGTTGCGAGCGCTCAGGTGAAATCATCCCTTCTCCTCGCCGGACTCTATGCCGACGGCGAGACCGCAATCACAGAGCCGGCGAAGTCAAGGGACCACACCGAGATGATGCTCCCCGCCTTCGGAGCGGACCTCAGGGTCGACGGTCTTACGGTATACATACGAGGGGGAAGGGAACTGGCTCCTCTGGAGATCGACGTGCCGGGCGATTTTTCTTCCGCCGCATTTTTTATCGTGGCCTCTCTCATCATCCCCGGCTCCGAGATCACGGCCAGGAACGTCGGCATCAACGCGACCAGGACCGGCCTTCTCCATGTACTGAAAAACATGGGAGCGGAAATACGGATTGCAGACGTGCGTGAGATTTCAGGAGAGCCTGTCGCCGATCTGTACTGCAAAGGGAGTTCGGGACTGAAGGCGGTCGAAGTACATGGTGATATCATCCCCTCGCTGATCGACGAATTCCCGATTCTCTGCATCGCGGCTGCCTTTGCGGAGGGGACGACCACGATAAGGGGTGCTGAAGAGTTGCGCGTGAAGGAATCGGACAGGATAAAGGCGATGGCAACGGAACTGAGAAAAATGGGCGTTGTAATCGAGGAATTTCCTGACGGTCTGAGCATCAGGGGCACGGCGCATCTGAAGGGCGCACAAGTCGAAAGCCATGGGGACCACAGGATAGCGATGTCCATGGCGGTGGCTGCTCTTGCTGCGGAGGGGCCCACGACCATACACGGCGCATCTGCGGTCGCTATCTCGTTCCCTGCGTTTTTCGACACCGTGAGGAGGCTTTCCGCGTGAAGAAGGTGATAGCCATAGACGGCCCTTCCGGCGCAGGAAAAAGCACCATCGCCAGACTACTTGCAAAGGAACTCGGGTATGCCTATCTCGATACCGGAGCGCTCTACAGGGCGGCTGCCCTCCATCTTCAGAGATGCGGTCTCGGTGAAGACGCCTCCGACGACGAAATAGCCGCGGCACTGAAAACGGCGAAGGTGGAATTCCGGCAGGGTAAAGTCATTTTGAACCGGGAAGACGTTTCCGGAGAGATCCGTTCTCCGGAGGCCGGTCACTATGCGTCGGTTTTTTCGGCGAGAAAACCGGTGCGCGAATATCTGCTCGGCATTCAGCGGGAGGCCGCGGAGATCTCGGACCTTGTAGCCGAGGGCCGCGATATGACTACGGTCGTCTTCCCGGATGCATACAGGAAAGTATACCTTGACGCCTCTGTCGGGGAGCGGGTGAGGAGGCGGACGCTCGAGCTCGTCTCAAAGGGGTTCACTGTGGACGAAGGGCTCATCCGCCGCGAGATTGTCGAAAGGGATGCCAGGGACACCGGCAGGGATATCGCGCCGCTCACGAGGGCTGCCGACGCCCTGTTCGTCGATTCGTCGGGTCTTTCGGTGGAAGAGGTGTTCAGAAAGATTCTTGCGACCACAGGAGAAGAGAAGAAGGAGCTGATAATATAAATGAACGCTGATCCGTCAGGGAGGCGCAGGTGGAAATAATCGTCGCAAAGATGGCGGGCTTCTGTTTCGGCGTGAAGAGGGCGATCGAGATTACCTTCGACATCTCGAAAAAGGACAGCGAGGGCGTCTTCACCCTCGGTCCCATCATCCATAACCCCCAGGTGATCGAGAAGCTGAAGAGCGAAGGGGTCGCGCCGATCGAGGTCGAGCAGATCGGGAAAGAGGATGTGAAGGCGCTCATCATAAGAACGCATGGTATACCGCGTCATCTCTATGATACTATATCGGCGCGCGGTTTCAGGATCATCGACGCCACCTGTCCCTTCGTGAAAAAGCCGCAGCATTATGCTACACTTCTTAAAGAAAACGGTTATCAGGTCGTGATCCTCGGTGACGCAAACCATCCTGAAGTAAAGGGACTTGTGAGTTATGCGGGCGAGGATGTTGTCGTCGTGGACGCGGACAGTCCACTGCCGGGTCTCAAGCCGAAGGTGGGAATCGTCGTTCAGACTACGCAGCCTGTGGAAGCGCTGAGAAAACTGCTGTCCGGCGTCGTGGAACATGCGAAGGAGATAATGGTTTATAATACGATATGCAATTCCACGGCGCTGAGGCTGAAGGAGACCGCTGAAATGGCGCGCAAAGTGGACGTCATGGTCGTTGTGGGAGGAAAGAACAGCGCCAATACGACGCAGCTCGCGAACCTGTGCAGGTCTCTTCCGGTGAAGACGTATCACATAGAGACGGCGGCCGAGATTGATGACCGATGGTTCCGCGATATACGAAAGACCGGCATCACCGCCGGGGCCTCAACGCCCGACTGGATCATTAAAGAGGTGGAAAAAAGAATCAGAGATATAGGAGGGAAGCCCTGTAATGGAAATTAAAAACAATGACATGGAAAAGCTCTATGCCGAGACTTTCCAGACGATGGAAGAAGGGACGATACTGTCGGGCAAGATACTTGCGATCAAACCGGACGGCGTTATCGTCGACATCGGCTACAAGTCCGAGGGGTTTGTCCGCGCCAGTGAATTTACGCCGGAAGAGCTGCAGTCGCTGAAGCCCGGCGATCGTATAGAGGTCTATGTCGAGCATATCAGGGACTCCGAGGGCGTTGTCACCCTTTCGAAGGAGCGCGCCCTCCTTTATCTTCCCGATCGTCTCACCCTTCTTTTTCTGCCGTTCA
>JBJKSM010000054.1:0-6159 GCA_046704045.1 Thermodesulfovibrionales bacterium
CCAGGCCGGTGGCACGCAGCATCGGACCGGTAAGCCCCCAGTCGATGGCTTCGTCGGTGGTGACCGGGCTCACCCCTTTCGTCCGCCCGCGAAAGATGCTGTTCGCCATCACGAGACTGTCGTACTCCTTCAGGCGCGGCGGCAGGTAGGCGAGGAAATCGCGGACGAGCCGGTCCCAGCCGTTCGGCAGATCCTGGGCGACGCCCCCGATGCGGAACCATTCCGGGTGCATGCGGCCCCCGCAGATAGCCTCGACGATGCCGAAGATACGCTCGCGGTCGGTAAAGGTGAAAAAGACCGGCGAGAGCGACCCTACAACCTGGGCGAACGTGCCGTACCAGACGAGGTGGCTTTCGATCCTGAAGAGTTCGGCCATCATGACCCTTATCACCTTTGCCTTGTCCGGCGCCTCGATGCCCGCGAGTTTTTCGACGGCCATGACATATGGCAGGTTGTTCATCACTCCGCCGAGGTAATCTATCCTGTCGGTATAGGGGATGAAGGTGTGCCATGACTGGCGCTCCCCCATCTTCTCGGCGCCCCTGTGGTGATATCCGATATCGACGACCGCATCGGCGATCTCTTCGCCGTCGAGTTCGAGGATGATGCGAAGAAGGCCGTGCGTGCCGGGGTGGTGAGGACCGAGGTTCAGGAACATGAAGTCGGTACTGTCGTGTTTTCGCCTGATCCCCCAGTCCTCGGGCCTGAACCGGAGCGCCTTCTGTTCCTCGGTCATCTTTTCCTCGGGCATGCGGAAAGGCCCCATCTCTGTAGCCCTCGCGGGATGGTCCTTTCTAAGCGGATGGCCCTCCCACGTCGGCGGCATCAGGATCCTGGCGAGATGGGGATGGCCGCTGAACCCGATCCCGAAGAGGTCCCAAACTTCTCTTTCGTACCAGTTTGCGGAGGGCCAGACGCCGGTGATCGTCTCCGTGGAAGGCGCGTCGCCGGTGAGAGCGGTCTTGATGCGGATGTCTTCGTTTCTGTCAAAGGAAAGGAGGTGGTAGACAACGGTGAAGTCGCTTTCGGGCTGGCCGGCCCTGTTTTCGCGCACCCGCTCGTCGATCGCGGTGAGGTCGTAGAGCATTTTGTAAGGCCGGTCAGTGCCGTTTTTGAGCCAGCGAAGGACCTCCCCTGTTTTCTCCGGCCGGACCCAGAGCGTCGGTATCCTGTCGGCCGTATCCTGCACCGTGAAGGCCTCCTCGCCGAACCTGGTCTTTAATTCCTCTATGATGGTTTTTCCCTGTTCCATTTCCCGGGTTCACACTTCATCCATGGGACGGAGTATCGTCGCCCGCTGCCGTTCAGCCCGCTTGATGTTGCGCATCGGCGTCATCGCAGCCCTCTCGACCTTCTGCGGTCCCACGACCCAGCTGAGGGGCCGCCTCTCCTTGCCGACCGCGTCGCGCAGCAGAAGAAGTCCCTCCTCGAAGGCATCCGGCCTCGGAGGGCATCCAGGCACATAGACGTCGACCGGCAGGAACTTATCCACGCCCTGGACGACGCTGTAGATGTCGTACATGCCGCCCGAGTTTGCGCAGGAACCCATCGAGATCACCCATCTTGGTTCCATCATCTGCTCGTAGAGCCGCTTGATCACCGGTGCGACCTTGATGAATACCGTGCCGGCGATGACGATCAGATCTGCCTCCCTCGGCGTGCCGCGCATCACCTCGGCGCCGAAGCGGGCGATATCATACTTGCTCGTGAGGATCGTGGCCATCTCGACAAAACAGCAGGAGAGTCCGAAGTTGAAGGGCCACAGGGAATTCTTGCGGCTCCACGCCATCAGGTCCTGGAGGCGGGTGAGCATGACGCTCCGGCCGATCACGCTTTCCACCGATTCGGTATGTGCTTCCCGCGGGGAGAGTTGCCCCTTCTGCAGCGACCAGTCCATGCCGGCTACTTAACCCTGGAGAGTTTCTGTCTTGTCGTTCCCCAGTCGAGCCCGCCGAGACGCCAGATATAAACGAGAGTAACAACGAGGATGCCGATGAAGAAAAGCATCTCCAGGTAGCCGGTCCAGCCCGCCTCCCTGAGCGATACGGCCCAGGCGAAAATAAAGACGGCTTCGAGGTCGAAGATGACGAAGAACATGGCCACGAGATAGAACTTCACGTCAAATCGCAAATGCGCGGTGCCGGTGGAGACGATGCCCGATTCATAGGGCTCGCCGGTCGCCCTCTCCTTGTGGCGCTGGCCGAGGACATAGGAGAGGAAGACCATGCCGCCTACGATAAGAACGGTCAGGAAAAAGTAAACGACCAGGGGCCAGAGAACCGTTGTCTTTGCTGCCTCGTTCAAAGCGCCTCACCTTACCTTTTGGTTTTATAACCAAAATTGCATACCATGAAGAATTGTCAAGGAAAAGGGGAATTAAATCGCATAAGAAGGTGGGGAAATGGGGTGGGCGAGGGGATTCGAACCCCCAACACCTGGAGCCACAGTCCAGTGCTCTAACCGTTGAACTACGCCCACCATCGGCGGAAACTACCCTGAAAATTGGTGACTTGATTATACCATAATCGAAATTCATTCTTCTAATGGAATTGCCTGCGGACAAAAGATGTTGCGGGGAATAAATTGGCGCGCCTGAAGGGATTCGAACCCCTGGCCCACTGCTTAGAAGGCAGTTGCTCTATCCGACTGAGCTACAGGCGCACGTTGGAGTAATTATCGCCGGAGTCCTTAAATTATATGGAGTTACCGGAAACGGTGTCAAGGAAGGCGGCCGGGGCTACCGGTCTTCCGGATCGGAAGCGGCCGTCCTGTCCCTGCGCGGCAGGCTGAAGTAGAACGTTGCGCCTTTTTCGGGCTCTCCTTCGGCCCAGACCTTTCCCCCGTGTTTTTCGATGATCTGTTTGATCATGAACAGCCCGATGCCGGTCCCCTCGAATTGCTCCGGGGAGTGTATCCGCTGAAACATGCCGAAGAGCCTTTCCCCTGATTTCCTGTCGAACCCTATGCCGTTGTCGCGAACGTAATAAATGTTTTTCATTTCCTGTTTGTGGCCGCCGACTTCGATGACGGGCGTTTCCACGGTCCTCGTAAACTTGATGGCGTTCGTGAGGAAATTGACGACGACCTGGCGGACCATCGGCAGGTCGCCGTATGCGGGCGGCAGGTTGCGGACCTCAAAACGGATGTTTCGATTTCCGATGACCGGCTTCAGCTCTTCGATCACCTTCCCTGTCAGCGCCCCCATATCTATCTCCGAACGCCGGATTTCCTTTGTGCTCACCTTCGCGAAAGAGAGAAGATCGTCGATGAGCTGCGACATTTTCTTCGCGCTGACTTCGATCCTGCCCAGCAGGTCTTTCCCCTTCTCGTCCAGTTCCTCCGCATAATCCTCCCGCAGGATGCGGGAAAATCCGCCGATCGTGATCAGCGGAGACCTGAGGTCATGAGAGGCGGCGTAAGTGAAGGTTTCCATGTCCTTGTTGGCGCGTTCGAGTTGCGCGACGAGGCGGGAGCGTTCCTTCAGCGTGCGGTGTATCCTGGAAAGCAGGAGCACGAAGATGATGAAAAAGCAGAAGTGCGTGAAGAGGTTCCACGTCTCGATCACCGGGTGTCTGTAGAATTTGGGCAGATTTGCCGCGACGATCGTCGCAGTACTGATAAAGGACATGAAAAAACCGGTATTCCTGCTGACGAACCAGGTAACGAAGAAAATGGGCAGCAAATAGAAGACTTCTATCCCTATTCGCTGGCCCGCCAGGTGGTCTGCGAACCCGAGGATACAATTAATCAGGAGTCCGAAGATAAAGAGAAACGTCCTGGATCGATTTCGAAAATAAGACTCTGCGTCCACCGGTTCAGTTCCTCACTGATGATGAGACTTGTCGGATTGCGGCACATCTCTTCGAGAATTTCAGCCGAAACGTCTTTACTATAACACATACTGCCGGCGCCTGCCGCATCGCATTGACGCGGCAGGCCGTTTTTTGGTTTACTATCGGGAAGAGTTTCACACACCGCGTGGGCGGTTAGCTCAGCTGGGAGAGCGCCACGTTCGCAACGTGGAAGTCGAGGGTTCGAATCCCTTACCGTCCACCATTTTTCTGCGGCCTGTTTCCGGAATATAGTTTCGTCGCGCCTCATGCCCAAAATTCTCCAATGATGTAAAATACACCGGGAACGGCTGATGGCGACGATGCTCGATAAAGACACCGAAATCTCTTTTCCCCATTTCGCGGTGCTGAAGGCGTCTGCGGGGTCGGGAAAGACCTACACTCTCACCGAGCGGTTCGTGCAGTTCCTCCTGTCCGAAAAGATCCCGGGCAACGGCCTGAAAAACATCCTTGCTATTACCTTTTCGAACAACGCGGCGAAGGAGATGAGGGAAGAGATCCTCAAGTGGCTCAAACTGATATCCTTCGGCGATCCCGGGCGTGTCGGGGAGCTTTCCGGAATCGTAGCGCTCGACGGAAAAAAACTGGCCGACAAGGCCGGCAGGCTGATCGACGAGATCCTCCGGAATTATTCCGACTTCCAGGTGAGGACTATAGACAGCTTCATGACCGCCGTGTTCAAGGCATCGGCGATCGATTTCGGGTACAACCCGGAGTTCGAGATACTGATGAACGGCGACGCCGTCATGGCCTACTCCTTCGATCTCTTCCTGAGGAACGTCTGCGAGGGAAGCGCGGAGGCGGCCCTTTTCGATGAGATTATATCCTTCATCCTCGGCAGCAAGAAGAGGGACGCCTCCTATTTATGGGACCCCTCCGTCACCCTTCTCGACGAAATAAAAAAAATCTACGCCAGGCTCTCATCAACGGGAAAAAGGCCGCTGATCGAAGACTATTCAGGGGAGATCGCCGTTTTGAAGACGATGATGAAGGAGGCGATCGAGGAGATCGAGACGCTGATAGAGAAGTCCGGACTCGAAAGAAACGGCAGGTCTTCCTATAAGAGCATTCTCCCGCTCGTGCGTGAGGGCAGGGTAGCGGACCTGATCGGCAAGGGGCTCGGGACCCCTCCCGTCAACAAGGTGAAAAAGGGAGGCGGCGACCGGGCGTATGAGGAGGTTGTCGGAAAGTGGTCGGAATTTTCCGGCATGGCAAAAAAATATACGGCATTTCATGTCTTCTCCTGCTGTGCTCCCTACCTCAAGGTCTACGAAGAATTCGCGGGGACCGTCGAGAGGACCAAGAAACACCAGGGCAAGGTCTTCATCGGGGACATAAACCGCTACCTCGCCGAATATCTCGGAGCCGAGATCGTGCCCGACGTCTATTTCCGGATCGGCGAGACGGTCTTTCATTTTCTCATCGACGAATTCCAGGACACCTCTCCGATCCAGTGGCGCAACCTCTGCCCGCTGATAGAGAACTCGCTCTCACAGAAGGGAAGCGCCTTTGTCGTCGGGGACACGAAGCAGGCGATATACGGTTTCCGAAACGCCGACTACACGATCATGAGGGAGATGGAGACGAAGCCCGCCTTCCCTTCCGCGCGGCACGAGGTGAAGGAACTCGACACAAACTACCGCAGCCTCCCGGGAATACTCGACTTCAACGAAAAAGTCTTCAAGGAGATCGTCCCTTCGAACAGCGACTACCGGGAGGCGGCTGAAAGGAGCGGGCTGACCGATTATCTCCAGAAGCCGAAGGAGGGAGGGGAGCGGCCCGGCCATGCGGAGGTGGCGCTCCTCGACAGGGATGACGAAGATCCTCCCGAAAGGCTGCGGCTGCAGGAGATCGTCGGCGAGTTGCACCGGAGGGGTTACGGATACGGTGATATCGCGGTGCTCACACAGAAGAACGAGGACGCGGTGAGGGCCACCGGCTGGCTGAACGAAAAGGCGATCCCCTTCATCTCATACAGCAGCCTCGATATCAGGCGAAGGAAGGTCACCGGCGAGATCGTCGCGCTCCTCAATTTCCTGGACTCCCCGACGGACGACCTTTCCTTCACGACCTTTCTCCTTGGGGACCTCTTCGGAAAAATACTCGAAGCCGAGGGCGCCGGGACCGGTCCGGATATGCTGAGGGATTTCCTCTTCAGACACCGGTCCGATCCACCGCTCTACAAGTCCTTCCAGGCGGAGTTCGGGGACCTATGGGAAAGATACTTTTCCGGGGTTTTCAGGTCCGCCGGATATTTCCCCCTCTACGACCTCGTCACGGCCGCATTCGGTTCATTCCGGGACTTTGA
>JBJKSM010000055.1:0-11684 GCA_046704045.1 Thermodesulfovibrionales bacterium
CATAAATAATTGAAGCAGACGGGTCTTCCATCATTTATACTCTTCCAAGTATTCCTTCTTTATCTCTTCAAGTAAGGTATCTATTTCCTTGTTGAGCTTCCTCATCTTTGCCAGTCGCTGTTGAAAACCCCTTCACATCCCATGATTATCTGATACAATTTGGTTATGTTACCGCCTGTTGTGACTGCTTTTTTGCGGTGTGGCTAAATGAGCGCCTCCGGCTCCTGCGGCGTGGGGTTTGTCTGCAACACGAGGGGAGTGAGGAGCCGGGACATCGTCAGGTGGGGGATCGAGGCGGTGAAAAACCTCACCCACCGGGGCGCCGTCGGCGCGGACGGCAAGACGGGCGACGGCGCGGGAATACTCACCGAGATACCTAAAAGATTCTTCCTCAACGAGATTGAACGCCGCGGCTTCGGCATTTCCGACACGGACAATCTCGCTGTCGGCTTTTTTTTCCTCAAGGGAGGCGTCGAAGACGAGATCGCAGGCATCATGGAAAAGTACGGGTTCCGGCCCATCTGCTGGAGAGACGTCCCGACGAACGACGAAGCGCTCGGGGGCTCGGCCCTTTCGACAAAGCCGGCGATGAAGCAGCTTTTGATGGACGCGGAAGATGTGGACTACAGGCAGCGCGAGACAAGACTCTTTATCGCTCGAAAGGCCGTAGAAAGACGCTACTCCGGCAAGGTCTACATAGCCTCGCTTTCGACAAAGACCGTCGACTACAAGGGGATGCTCGTTGCGCCCCAGCTCGACCATTTTTATCCCGACCTCCTGAGCGAAGACTTCGAATCCGCCTTCTGCGTCTTCCACCAGCGTTTTTCGACGAACACCTTCCCGGAGTGGGACATGGCGCAGCCGCTGAGGACGATCGCCCATAACGGCGAGATCAATACCATCAGGGGCAACAGAAACTGGATGACCCATATCGGCCCCGACGTCCGCCACGGGATCATGGGCGACGAACGGGACCTGATACTGCCCCTGACATCCGATGACGAGAGCGATTCGGCCTCCCTCGACAGGGTGGTGGAGCTGCTCATCCGCTCCGGCTGCACCCCGGAGCACGCGGTCAATATGTGCATCCCGCCCGCGTGGGAAGACTCGGACCTGCCCGTTGACGCAAAGTCCTTTTTCGAGTATCATTCCTTTCTGATGAAGCCGTGGGACGGCCCGGCAGCGGTCGTTTTCACCGACGGAGACGTTGTCGGCGCCCACCTCGACAGAAACGGCCTCAGACCGCTGCGCTACTCCATAACGGAGGACGACTGCATGATACTCGGCTCGGAGACCGGCATGGTCGAAATGGACGGCAGGACGATAATCGAAAGGGGCAGACTCGCCGCCGGTGAGACGATCTCTGTCGACCTTCTGAAAGGCGGCGTGAGACACACCCGGGAGATAATCGAGGATTTGTCCGCGGGCCGCCATTACAGGCCATGGATGGAGCGGAACCTCTTCAGGCTGAAAGACGACGGCCCGGGTACCATGGAGGCCGGCGTCGATCTGTCGAGAAAGCAGATCGCCTTCGGGTACACCTCGGAAGAAATAGGGACCTGGATAAAGAGCACCGCCGAAAACGCAAAAGAGATGACTTATTCCATGGGAGACGACACCCCGATCCCCCCTCTTTCGGAGAGGCCGCAGCTTCTGTTCCGATACTTCAAGCAGCGTTTCTCGCAGGTGACGAACCCGCCGATCGACCCGATAAGAGAGAGGCCGGTGATGACAATGAAGATGGCACTGGGGTACAAGCGCAATTTTCTCGAAGAGACCCCGGAGCACGCAAGGAGGTTGAAGATCGATTCTCCCCTGCTGTTTGAAAACAACCTCAATGTGATCGAGGCACAAAATATGCTCAGGGTCGCGAGGGTCCCGATAACGTATCCGGGAGAGTCGCGCCTCCTTCCTGCGGTGGCGGAACTCCGGGCAAAGGTCGTAGAAGCTGTGGAAAGCGGAGCAGAGATCGTCATCCTCTCCGACAGGGATATATCACGGGAGAGGGCGGCGATCCCCTCTCTTCTTGCTGTGTCCGCCTCCTTCACGGCCCTCGGCGGAGAACGCATCGCAAACAGGGCGAGCCTTATCATCGAAACGGGCGAGGCGCGGGAGATCCACCACATCGCCTGTCTCATCGGTTACGGCGCATCCGCGGTCCACCCCTATCTGTTGCTGCAGACGCTGAAGGACATGTGCGAAAGCGGCGCCGTTAATATCCCCTTCGAAGAGGCCGGCCGCAATTACCGGAAGGCGGTTGAGGACGGGCTGTTGAAGGTGATAGCCCGCATGGGGATCTCGACGCTCAATTCCTACCAGGCGGCGCAGCTCTTCGACTCCGTCTGCCTGAACAGGGACTTCGTGGATGAGTTCTTCCGCGGGACGCCTGTTACGCTCGAATCGGACGGATTGGAGGAGATCGAGGAGTCTCTCATGAAGAGACACGCGGCCGCCTTCGATACGGAGGCCCCGGTGCTGGATTCCGGGGGGAACCTGAAACAGAGGAAGGGCGGCGAATGGCACCACTGGTCGACCGCGGCTGTCATCGCGCTGAACAAATTCGTCAGGGATCGCGACCACGCGCTCTACGAGGAGTTCTCCAGGAAGGCAGGAGAAAGACCGGTCTACATACGGCATCTCCTGGGGTTCAGAAAGGGGAAGCGGATTCCGATTGAAGAGGTCGAGCCGGCAGAGCAGATCCTGAAGCGGTTCTTTTCCGGCGCGATGTCGGTGGGCGCCCTCTCGCCGGAGGCCCACGAAACTATCGCCGAGGCCTGTAACCGTCTCGGCATAAAGAGCAACAGCGGCGAGGGCGGCGAAGACCCGGCGCGGTACGGCACGATTAAAAACAGCGCGATAAAACAGATCGCCTCCGGGAGGTTCGGCGTGACGCCTGCGTATCTGGCCTCCGCGTCCGAGCTGGAGATAAAGATCGCCCAGGGAGCAAAACCGGGCGAAGGCGGCCACCTGCCGGCGAAGAAGGTCACGGAATATATCGCGATGCTGAGGCACTGCAGGCCGAACATCCTTCTCATATCGCCGCCTCCCCATCACGACATATATTCCATAGAGGACCTGGCGCAGCTCATCAACGACCTCAAACAGGTCAACCCTGCCGCTAAGGTCTGCGTGAAGCTCGTATCGGAGAAGGGCGTGGGTACCGTCGCCGCAGGCGTTGCAAAGGCATATGCCGACATCATTCAGGTAAGCGGAGGCGAGGGAGGCACCGGCGCGTCGCCTGCAGGGTCGATAAAAAACGCAGGCGATTTCTGGGAGACGGGTCTCGAAGAGACGCAGCGCGTGCTCATGGAAAACGGATTGAGAGAAAAGGTCACGCTCAGGGTCGACGGGGGACTGAGAACCGGCAGGGACGTGGTTGCTGCGGCCCTCTTCGGGGCAGAGGAATTCGGCTTCGGAACGGTCACGATGATATCGGTCGGCTGCGTCATGGCGAGACAGTGCCATCTCAATACGTGCCCCACCGGTGTTGCGACGCAGGATGAGAGGCTGAGGGGTAATTTCAGGGGGACGGTCGAGGGGGTGATCGCCTATTTCCGGGCGGTGGCCGGCGAGGTCCGGGAGATACTCGCAGAGATGGGTTTCAGAAAGGTGGAAGAAATTATAGGGAGGACGGACCTCCTGGAGCGGGCGGCATACGGCGGATTCCCTGCTTCGGAAAGGGTGAGGGTCGAATCGCTTCTCCGGACATATCCGAAAGACAAACCGCTCGTCTGCAGGGTCCAAAGGAATGACAACCCGGCGACGTCCATGAATGACAGGCTCGCCGGAGAACTGCTGCCATATATTGAAAAAGGGAATAAAGTCTCGTTGGAATACGCAATCAGGAACGTCGACAGAAGTGTGCCGCTCAGGCTGAATTACCATATCGCCGCGAGATACGGCGACAGGGGGCTGCCGGACGATACGATAAGCCTCCTTTTCAGGGGGACCGCCGGCCAGAGCTTCGGGGCGTTCAATCACAGGGGAATGTCGCTCACCCTCATCGGAGACGCGAATGACTACGTCGGGAAAGGGATGTTCGGAGGAAGGATAGTCGTAAAGCCTGAAGAAGCCGAGGCGCTGCCCTGCCAGGTGATCCTGGGCAACACCGTGCTCTACGGCGCAACCGGAGGCGAGCTTTATGCGGCAGGGACCGCCGGCGAGAGGTTCGCGGTAAGAAACAGCGGAGCCGTCGCTGTTGTCGAAGGGACGGGCCACCACCTCTGCGAGTACATGACAAGGGGGACCGTCGTAGTGCTCGGGGAAACCGGGCATAACGTGGGCGCAGGGATGACCGGCGGCGTCATCTATCTCTTTGACGGGGAAGATTCACTTTCCTCAAGGATCAACGACTCCTATGTCAGAATCGTCGACCTTGTCGAACCGGAAGAGATAGACAGACTGTCCGCGATCATCGAAAAACACTTCCTGCATACCGGAAGCATGCAGGCCGCCGGGATGAAAAGGGATTTCGGGAAGTGCCTTAAATATTTCAGGAAAGTCGTGCCCCTCTGACAAGCCTGCAAGCCAACAAGCCAACAAGCATTTTTGCCACAGAAGCCTAAGAGGTCCAGAGAAAACCGGAAAGGTTCTCTTCTGAAATTAATGTCTTATTTTGCTTCACGGTATAGGCAATTTCAGCGATTGAAAAGACCCTCCCGTGGTGATATAAATGAATCAGAAACAGGGGGGGAGCATGAAGCATGTGAAGCTCATATGCTGTACGCTCTGCCACAGGGATCACAGAGGGCGGGATTTCTCCGAAATGATTAAACGCTGTCCGTCTCTATAAATCTCGTACAGAGGAAGGAGAAGAATGCTGCAAGGAGGACGGCGGCGGGGGCGATCATGAGGGCGGCCCTCAGTCCCCAGAGGTCGGAGAGCCTCCCGAGTATCGCCGGCGAGAGCGCGTCGCCGAGCGCATGGATGAAGAAGATATTCACCGCAAAGGCCATCGATCGCATCGCCGGGGCTGTCACGTTCACGACGACGGTATTCAGAGGTCCGGTATTCAGGAAAAGAAAGAATTCGGCGAAGAAGACAGCGGCGAGACATACGGAGAGAGAAGGCGTCATGATCGCATAGGCTGCTATCGGCGTACCTATCAGAAACCCCCATCCCGAGACGGTCAGGTAGCCCTTGCGGCTTTTTGCCTGGAGCCGGTCTCCTATCCATCCGCCTGTCAGGGTGCCGCTGATCCCTGCAATGAGCGTTATCGCCCCGAACAGGGTATTGCCCTTTGCAACGCCGAGCGAATGCTCCCTGTAAAGGAATGTGGGCATCCATTGCGCAAGCCCGCCGAGTGCAAAGGTCATCGCCGCCATCGACAGGGTATTGATCACGAAAGAGCGGTTCCGGGCGAGCTGAAGATATCCTTCAGGTTTCGGGATGTCAGCCGGAGTATTTTCCGGTTCCGTTTCTCCGCGCCGTGGTTCCCTGAGAAACCACAGGGGAATGGTCATCAGAAGCCCCGGAACGCCGACGACGAGGAATGCCGCCCGCCAGCTCACCGCCTGCCCGAGGATGCCGCCGGCGAGATAGCCGATGGCGCTTCCCACGGGGATGGCGAGATAGAAATATGAGAGCACCCTGCCGCGCCGCTCCCTGGGGAAATAATCGGAGAGCAGCCCCGGCGAGACGGTACCGAAACTCGCCTCGCCGATGCCTACGACCGTGCGGGCCGAAAAAAGAGAGCGGTATCCGGGCGCGAAGCCGGCAAGCGCGGTTGCGAGACTCCAGACGGCAAGTCCCGACGACGCCAGTTTCACGCGCCGCACGCGGTCGCCGATCCAGCCCAGAAGAGGCGCCGAAACCATGTAGCACAGCATG
The DNA here is from genome assembly GCA_046704045.1 of Thermodesulfovibrionales bacterium. GTDB lineage: Bacteria > Nitrospirota > Thermodesulfovibrionia > Thermodesulfovibrionales > UBA6898 > JAWOKY01. The sequence goes on from JBJKSM010000055.1 coordinate 5,830, forward strand.
AAGGCCGAGCCGAGAATCCCGAGGGCGGTGTCAGACAGGCGAAGGTCGGCCTTCACAAGGGGGAATACGGCATAAAGTACCTGGCGGTCGATGTAATTGAGGAGGTTGACCGCAAGCAGGAGTCCAAGCGCATACCGGCCGTAAGAGGCCGTGTGAGATCCCCTGTTCAACGTAGTTCAGACCCTGTCATCTTCCGCCATTCACTATTCACGGTTTTTCAATGGTGGTGGGTCCCGGTCTCTCCCGGCGCCTGTATCGTGCAATACATCGCGTCAGTTGCGCATTCCGAGCATTCCATCTGGATGACTGAATGCTTTATGCCGATATGTTCGAGCCTGTGCTCTATCTCTTTCCTGATGTTGTCGGCCTCGCTGATCCTCTGGTCCCTGACCTGCACATGGCCCGAAAAGGCGGGGACGCCGTGGCCGATCGACCAGACGTGGATGTCATGGACGCAGGAGACCCCAGGGACCTCCGAGATGAGCGCGGATATCTGCTCGGCGTGAAAGCCGAGGGGACTGAGTTCGAGGAAGACCCATAGCGCCTCCTTTATCACCCGGCTGCCGCCGTAGATGATCATGACGCCCACGACCGCGCTTGCTATCGGGTCGGCCATGCTCCAGCCCGTCAAAGCGATGATGACGCCCGCGATGATGACGCCCGCGGAAGAAACGGTGTCGCCGAGGACGTGGAGCCAGGCGCTCTTGAGGTTCAGGTCCCTGTGTCCCTTGCTCAGGATCCAGGCCATGAGCAGGTTGCCCGCAAGGCCGGCCGTCGCGATGATAATCATGACCGATGAATTGATCTCAGGGGGAGAAATCAGCCGTTTGTACATCTCGAAGAAAATGAATAGCGCTATAACTATGAGACTCGCTCCGTTGACAAGCGCCGCAAGCAGTCCTATCCTCTGGTAGCCGTACGTAGCACGGTAGTCGGCAGGTTTTTTCATTATCATCGCCGCAGCGAGGCTCATGCCCAGCGCGAAGATATCGGTGAGCACGTGGCCCGCGTCGCTCAGCAGAGCAAGGCTGTTGCTCACTATCCCGCCTGCCACCTCTGCCGCGAGGATGACGACCGTGACGAGCAGGCTCAACGCGAGTCTTTTTTCAGATGTATGCCCGTGTTCATGTCCGGCCAAGAAAACTTTCCCCCTGTCGGTGGATTATGAGTCATTTTATCATAAAAACCGCGCCCGCTTTAAAACAGCGCCGGCTCGGGCAGTGATATCGAGCTCGTCATCCTTCACTCCAGAAGGACTCCTGAAGGTCCTTTTCATTGAAATAGTCCGCCTTGTTCAGGAGAAAGAATATCTTGTTCGAATACTCCTTTACGTCCTTCAGGAAATCGAGTTCCGCCTGCTCATCGGCTGGTCGACGGAAAGAAGAAACAATGCGGCATCTGATTTTGGCAGATATTGATAAGCCACGTCCGTATTGTGCTGGCATATTCATCAGCTCCGATGAACAGGAGCGGTTAGCGGCGAACCCCATCGCCTGTCTGAATTATAGCGCGCGCCGTATTTCCAAACAATAAAATATTGCGCGGCCGGTCACAGGTTTTCCGCTCCGACATCGCGATGGGTGTATTTGATCACATTGACATCCGAAAGCACGACGATACCTTCTCCCACCAACTCGTCAAGGATCGGTATTACCTTGTTGATCTTCTCTTCCGTGTCCATAAGGGTAATAAGTATGGGAAGCTCTCCGTGCGTTGCCAGGGTTTTCTTCCTGTGGTATCGCTTGTGGGGACCATAGCCTGCGATTGCTTTATAAACCGTAGCCCCGGCGATGTCGGTCATGATGAGTCTTTTGACGATCGCCTCATAAAGAGGTTCCCCTTCCCATTTATCGTCTTCGCTTATGATGATGCGAAGCATCTTCGCCTTTCCTTCGAGTTTCATATGTTCTTCCCCCTTTTCCTCTTTTGGCGCGTTTCTGCAGCATTTGATCACATTCGTGTCCGTCACTTCCACAAGGCCCTTTTCAACGACATGGCAGACATCGGGAAGAACGTTGTCGATCATCTCCCCGGAATCAACGACTTCTATCTTCACTGGCATGCTCGTGGAAAGTTCGAGCATCTTGGATGTATGAAAGACGCCGTCGCTTCCATACCCGGCCACGCCTCTGAAGACGCTCACGCCGATAATCTTCCTGCTGAAAAAAATGTCGATAAGCACCTCGTAGACCGGTTTTCCATGGAATTTGTCTGTCTCGTCGACATAAATGGAGAGTTTCTTCGCGGGACCCGGGGACACCATGTTATCGCCTCCTAAAATAATTTTACCGGCATTTGACCCGACTTGAGCGCCGCGAACCCTAAAAAGGCACTCAGGATCACATACAATGTCCCGAGCCACAGCTCGCCGTCTTTCAAGAGTATACCTGTTTCATACTCGAAGGTCGAAAAAGTGGTGTATGCGCCCGGGAAGCCGGCTACCGGCAACCGCTTTTCTCCGCCTTTTGCGCCTGAATTCATCGGCGCGGGCCTCCGGCGGACAGCTTGCCGAGGGAATCGAACATTGCCTGCACGTGTTGTATGATAGTGTCAAGGTCGAACCTGTGCCAATCGAGTTTGGCGGAGTGAAGAGATGCCCCGGCATCGCGCAGGAAAAGGGCCTTTTCGCTCCCTTGAGCAGGATGATAGAGCTTTTCATCCGCATCGAGAAGAGCCTTGCTTTCCTTCAGCAAAAGCAGTACCGCTTTCGCCTTCTGGGGGATATACGGGAAAACCCCCATTCTTTCGTTATGGCACCGTTCACAGACGGCCGCTACGTTATCCGCAGACAGAACAGTCGTAACCATCGAACCGTGGCAGGTTACACAGTCGGGGCCCTTTCCCTGAGATTCGAGCATTCGGTAATGCAGGCTCTGGCTGAATTTGTAAAACTCGGCGCCATGGCATTTTCCGCATGTGGACGGGATATTCTTGTAGTAAACGGAGCTCCGGGGATTGCTGGAGCCGTAAACGCCCGCATGGGCTTCCCTCTTTCCTGCGGTAAGCGGATTTCCTCCATGACATTTGTCACACGTCACCCCGTGTTTCTGGTGTATCGACCCCTTCCAGCTGTGGGACTTTGCCCCGATAAAGCTGCTGCCGGGAAGTTGAGAATGGCAATGAACACAGGAATTTTCCATTTTTTCCTGCCGCGCCGCATCCGCCGGCGAAGAGAACATGAATGTGCCGCACAGTACGAGCAGGAAAAAGATAATATTATCTCGTCTTAACATTGCCGCCTCTCCTTCTGTTATAGCCGCGCAGAAGCACGTAGGCGATATACCAGGACGCCAGTGTCGCGACGACCGTATAGGACGCCATTACTCCCGGGCTGATTTTAAGCACATCTATGTACCCGGCCACCGATGTCATGACAAGGAAAACAGCCCCGCCGATGCCGAACGCTGTCGTAAAGGGACGGTGAAGCGGATTTTCGATATAATTCTGCGGCTCCTTCACCCTGTCGATAAAAGGTATCGACACGAAAACAAGAGACAGGAACGCCGGGAAGAAAACACCGCCGATGGTTTCGGGCGTGATCTTTCCTCCCGGGATGGAAAAGGACAGGTTGCCGGGTATCAGCTTGAGGAAACCGTAAACGGGAAGAAAATACCAGTCGGGCCGCATGACAGGGGTGCCCGGAGACGGAGGGCCGTATTTTTCGATGGGGTTCAGGGGAATATAGGTCGCGATGAGGACAACCATGAATAACAGAAACAGGTAGAACGAAAGGCTGATTGCGACCTGCTCCGGCCATATTGGGACGCCGATGAGCCTCCTGCCGGACCGAGATTCTTTTCGGTCCCGGTTCGGGCCCGGCTCGGTATGCTTCTGCTTTATCAATATTATGAAGTGAAGACCGATGAGGGCCGTGATCACCGAAGGAATCAGCATGACGTGCATGAAGAAAAAGCGGGGGACGGTCCCGGCCGAAGGGAACTCGCCCGCAAACAGGAGCCTGGAAAACCAGTCGCCGACCCACGGCACCGACTTCGAAATATAGTAGGCTATTGAAGTGGCCGTAACGGAGAACTGACTATAGGGCAGCAGATACCCTGTAAATGCCGCCACCATCGCCATGCCCCAGAGGCAAAGCCCTACAAGCCAGTTGATTTCCCTGGGTTTTCTGTACGCAGAGGTAAAGTAGATCCTCATGAGATGGGTAATGATGGAGGCGATCATTATCATGGCGGACCAGTGATGGATTCGCCTGATGATCATGCCCATCGGCAGGAGGTCTATTTTCACCACGCTCGCGTAGGCGGAGGGGACCATCGCTCCGAAAAGGGAAACCATTGCCGTCGAAGGCTCATAGAGAAATCCCAGGAACATTCCCGTCAAAACCAGGGTGACGAACGAAAAAAAAGCTATTTCGCCAAGCAGAAAGGTGGGATGGGTCGGAAACGTCTTGGCGAGGAACTTGGCCTTGAATTTCCTGAGCTCCAGCCTCTCATCGAGCCATTTAAATATCATTGCATCCCCCCGTCACACCTGCGGCCCTATGGGACCGGTGAACCCGCCCGTGAAGACCAGCGAGCCGTCGCCTGCCACTTTGACTCCGATCTGCGCAAGCGGAACAGGTGCGGGACCGCCCATTACGGCTGCGCCTCTTGCCGGGTTAAATATGCTGTTGTGGCAAAAACATTCCGTGTAGGACGCATCCGGCGCCTTCTGGTTCTTTATCCAGGAAACGGTGCAGCCCAGGTGCGTGCAGACGGCGCTGTAGGCCACGAAACCCTGATCGGTCAAATCGATGCGGGTCGGAGGTTTGAAGTCGGTTTCCTTCAATTTGATCAACTGGACGAGATTGGCGGGGTTCGACGATTTGTCCTCGGGATAGGCAAGCACGGCATCGCCGTCATTGAATGAACCGGCCCGCAGGGGGGTCCCCATGCCGGCTCCCTTCGCGTAGACAAGCCTGTCACCGGATGAAACGGTCGCCACGTATCCGCCGCCCTTCTTTTCGGGGGATAAGACCCTGAGCAGAGTAAAAAGAGACCCGAATGCGCCGGCGGCAGACGCAATCAGCACGCCGAGGGTGAACTTCCTTCTTGTCATCCCCGCCCTGTCTTCATTCACCATAGCAGCTCTTCCTCGCGGTCCTCCGATACCTCCCTGAAAGCGACAAAGTATCTCGCGTAGAGAAGCACTGCGATGCCGGCGCTCAAAAACTCAAAGGCCAGGAGCGTACCGAGCAGATAATTGCTTCCTTTGCCGGATATCAGGAAATACGCGAAGGCAACCCCAAGCACAAGAAGCACGGCTGAAACTATAACGATCACGGCCGCGGCGGCCCCCGAATAGGAAGGCTTTTTTTCCTTTATGATCTCAAATGCCATATCAGTCCCTCTTCTCCAGTGTCAGATAGATTATGTAGCCGATGATAAACAGAACGATCACGGCCCCGAAGGCGACAAAGGCTATCTGGTATGAATCCAGGTCTTCCGGAAACGCCGGGGCCAGAGACGGCCTTGTTCCCCTTGCCCTCTCCTCGGCAAGCTCTATCCTTATCTTTGAAAGCCCGTTGATTGTCGATTCAGTCACATTCATCGGGTCGATACGATCGAAGCCGGTCGTGTCCTTGTGACAGCCTTTGCAGACTCCGGGAACCGCAGGTATGACATTGTTGTGCGCGTTATGGCAGGTTACGCAGGATGGTCCGCCCCTGCTGTCAAGATACGCCTTCCCCATTATGCTTGTCTCGTACCTGTCGACTGAATCGCCATGACACCGGCGGCACATGTCGAACATCGCCTTGCCGGAGGGCTTGCCGATGAAACCGCGGGCTTTGGACATCGCCCGCGACTGCTTCTCCGCCAACTGCGCCGGCGAGAGTTGTCCCAAATTTCCAAGAG
>JBJKSM010000056.1:0-6890 GCA_046704045.1 Thermodesulfovibrionales bacterium
CGTACTGCTCTCCAAAAAGGAGATTGAAGGGGCTGACTCGATAACAATGCTGTCAAGCGTCTAAAAACTGTCTCCTCGACCGCTCAGAAAGATGCTTGAGAATTTCTATATCGGGATTTGGGTCACACTTTGATCTTGAACCCGCACTGCTTTTCTGGTACTATCCGAAAATGACTCCCGGCACATACCTCGTAACAGCCCTGATGCTGCTTATAGCGGCCGGGGTGATCTATAACCTTCTCTCGCTCCTTTGCGTGATCGGATTCTCCGTAAGAAGAAGGAATGCGGTTGAGGGAAAGCCGGATGTGCCCGTATCCGTCCTTAAACCTGTCAGCGGAATAGACCCTGACTTTCGGGAGAATATCGAGAGTTTCTGCAGGCAGGATTATCCTGAATACGAGGTGCTTCTCGGCTTTACCGATGCGGCCGACAGTGCGTTACCTGCTGCCCGGGATATCGCGGCGGCGGAAAAGAATGTCCGGGTTGTGATTACCCGAAAAGATCTTGGGGCAAACAGGAAGGTGACGAATCTGCAGGGACTTCTGGGTGAGGCAAGGTATCAGCTCGTTGTCATGAGCGACAGCGATATGAGGGTAGGGGCGCATTATCTCCGTACAATCGTGAGTGAATATCGGGAGACGGATAACGCCGGGATGGTGACTTCACTCTATAAGATATCAAACCCCGAATCCGCAGGAGCGGCTCTTGAATCTCTCACCCTGGCGGTGGATTTTATCCCGGCTGTGCTTGTTGCAAAACGACTTGAAGGCGTCACATTCGGCCTGGGCGCCTCAATGCTGCTTTCCAGGCAGGCTATCGAAGAAATAGGCGGTTTCCCGGCAATCGCAGGCTATCTTGCCGACGACTACCAGATTGGAAACAGGCTGTGGCGGAAGGGATACAGGATCGTGCTTTCGGATTACGTGATCGAAGACGTTGTCGGCGCAATGACCATCCCCGCCTATATCACGCACCAGGTCAGATGGGCAAGGACTTACAGGGCATCAAGACCGCGGGGATACTTTGGATACGGTGTATCGCACGTCCTGCCCTTTGCGCTCCTTCTTCTGATAGCGCAGGGGCCGAAAGCAGGCGCCATGGCCGTTGTCGGGATTGTCCTCGGCATCAGGTTCGCTCTCGCCCTTGCCGTCGGCGCAAGGGTTACAGGTCCTAAGCAATGGTTGAAATGGCTCCCCCTGCTTCCGGTGAAAGACATCCTTAGCTTCTTTATATGGGCATCGAGCTTCACGGGAACAAAGGTCCGGTGGAGGGGCGGGCATTACCGTCTCAGGAAGGGCGGCAGGATGGACGAGTTCGAGCCGCGCGGCTCGCAGAGGCGATAGCCCGAAAAGACTTTCGAGCCCACTGCGCAAAAGAGGGCCTACCTGTTGATCAGATTTCGTCTGTGCTGGATATAGGCATTCCTGAGCGCGACATAAGGCTCAACCGCGGATCTCTTGAAGTCTTCATAATCTTCTATGTGGAGGGCGGCGTAATTGAAATATCTGTAAGCGCTGATAGCCATCGCATCCGTCTGGGGCGTGACATACGTCACCGGATCGAGAAACGTATCTCCGACAGTGCCGACCGTGTCGCGCAGCGAAGAGGGACCGAGAAAGGGCCAGACGATGTATATACCCTCGCCGATGCCGTAGCGGCCGAAGGTAAGTCCGAGGTCGCTTTCCTGTCTTTCGAGATGATATTGTCTCGCTATATCGAAGAGACCGCCGAGACCGGCCGTTGAGTTGATGCCGAAGCGGGCGAGCTCGGTTCCGGCTTCCTTCACCCTTCCCGCCAGAAGGCTGCTCACAAACCGGACGGGCATGGTGACGTTGCGAAAGAAATTAGCGACAGAGGTCCGTACCGGCTCCGGAAGCGCGGCATTGTATCCTTTGGCGGCGGGCTTCAGAACCCAGTAATACAACTTGTCATTGAAGTGAAACATCAGGCGGTTCCATGGCTCCAGAGGGTCATGAGCAGGTTTTTCCTCCGCAAATCCCGGCAATTCCGTTTCACCTTCAGGGGATTTCTGAGCTGTATTGATTTCTTGACCGGCAGGCAAAGCCGTTTCAGTCGGAGGAGTCTGCCCGTCCGCAGCTACTGCGCTGCCATCTGTGACTTCCGCAAGCCCGCAAGCCTTCGTGAGCCGGAAATAACACCTCCCTTCAATTTCCCCATTGCCGGGGGGGGATACCGAGGGGTGGATACCGGACAAGCCGGAATGACCGAAAGACGTCGCAGGCGTGGATAATATTTCGGGAGCGCCCGGGCGTTCAGGCGCATCGCTGCCGGGAGGACCGTCGGCAAAAGAAGGGGAGACCAGCAGGAACAGAAGAAGGCCTGCGGCTATCAGGGCGATCTTTTTAGCAGCGCTGTCTGTGCCCGGTTCTTTGTGCCGGCTGCATGACTCCATTTTATTATTTCCCCTTGCCCTGTGAAAAGTACCCGATCTTTTCCTTCAGCATCGACATCAACCCCGCAAACCCCTTGCTCTTGATGACGCTCGTAAACTGGGACCTTGTCAGCGCAAGCTGACTGACGCCCGAGATATGAATGTCCACGACACGCCACTTACCCTCCACCCTCCGGAGAAGATAGTCAAATTCGACTTCCTCGCCGTTGGATTTTTCCAGCTGACTGACAACGGTTACAATGCCCTGCTCCGGCTTTGACTGCGAGACGATGTCAAACCGCTCTCCCGAATAACCGTTAAATCTCCCGGCATAGGTGGCGACGGTCCATTCGGTGTAGGCCTTCAGGTAGGAGCGGCGCTGTTCTTCGGTCAGCGTCTTCCCGTACCTTCCCAATGAAACGTCCGCCATGAAGGAAAGCGCAAAGGAATTGTCGATGACGGGAGCCAGCAGGGCATAGCGGCCTTTGTATCCGAGCTCGTCCGCCTTCTTCATCGCCTCAAGAAGGGTTGCGTTGAATGTCTTTATCGTCTGCCGGGGCGGTGGTTCGGCCTCGCTGTATAGAGGCGACAGCACACAGGCGATCGCAAGGACAAGGATCAGGCAGACAGGCATCTTCAGTGGTTTCATTTTGAAAACCGGATTCACTTTTTTTCTCCTTCCAAAGGTGATATGGAGATTCTATCATAGTCCGTCAGGACTTTTTTTTGTTATGATTATCTAATCATAACGCAAGTCGGGCGGGTTTGCACGGGCCGCTTTTGCTCTGGACTGTTGAATTATGGAGAATTATCCCAGGAAATACGCCACAAGGCTGCTGATTTGGTGGGTCGGGTTCGTCCGGAAGAGGGCCCTGTCCGTCGTCATAATTTCTTTTATTTTGTCAGGCGTAACCCTTTTCTATGCGGCCCGGAATTTCAGTATCGATGCGGACATAAGCGGCATGATCTCGGGTAACCTTCCCTTCCGCAAGCTCGAAAAAGACTTTTCGAAGGCGTTTCCTAACCTCAGCAATACCATTGTGGTGGTGATAGACGCCGACAGCGCCGAACGCGCCATCGATGCCCGCGACCGCCTGGCCGGCGGACTGAAAAAGGAAAAAGACCTGTTCAAGTCGGTTTATGAGCCGGGCGGCGGCCCTTTCTTCGAGCGCAACGGCCTGTTGTATATGAGCGTCGACCAACTGCAGGATTTTGCGGACAAAATGTCAGCCGCCCAGCCCCTGCTTGCGCTTATGTCCCGGGACCTGAGTTTGAAGGGGCTGTTTTCCGTTGTCGAACAGATCGAGGCGAATTCGAAAGAAGGAGGACTCAACGACAGGCGAATCGATGCGATGTACAAAGAGATGGGCAACGCCTTCGACAGCGCCGCCGAACAAAAGTCATATAACATCTCATGGCAAAGGATCATGCTCGGGGATAAGGCCCTGGCAGGCCAGCGAAGACAGTTCATCATAGTAAAGCCATTTTCTGCCGACGACGGACTTTCCACCGGGGGACGGGAAATTGCCGCGATCCGCGGACTTGCGGCAAGGCTCGGACTCTCCGGCACGCCGGGTGTCAGGGTGCGCATCACCGGCGACGTCGCGCTGTCCTACGAAAACATGAAGGCGGTCAGGGACAGCATGGGCCTTGCGACCCTGGCGTCTCTCCTTCTGGTCAGCCTGGTTATCTACATAGGGCTCGGAGGGTCGGGCCGTCTCATTCTGTCGTCCCTGGCGACCCTCATTATGGGACTTATATGGACAACGGGATTCGCCGTCGCCTTCGTCGGCAGTCTGAACATGATTTCCATCACCTTCGCGGTCCTATATATCGGCCTCGGGATTGACTACGGCATACAGTTCTGCCTGAGGTACAGGGAGATGCTGCACGAGGGGGGCGAACAGGAGGGGGTCATCGACGCCACGGCGGTGGACGTGGGAATGGCGCTCTTTCTGAGCTGCGTAACGACCGCCATAGGATTTTACTCGTTCATCCCTACCGCCTATGCGGGAGTAGCCCAGCTGGGTGTGATATCGGGTACCGGCATGTTCATAAGTTTTTTTGCAAACCTCACACTGCTGCCAGCCTTTCTGACATTATTCCCGCTGAAGGAGTCGGCGCCCCCGGAAAAGGCTGCCGGAAGGGGCCTCCTGGCTCTTCCCTATAGGCATTCGAAGTCCATCAGTGCCGTATCCGTGATAATTACAGTGGGCGCCGCCCTGCTGCTGCCCCGGATATATTTCGATTACAATCCCCTGAATCTTTACAGCCGCACGGCGGAGTCTGTCATTACAGCCAGGGACCTTTTTAAAAGCACCGAGGCGCCGCCATGGACGAGCTCCGTTTTGGTCAGGGGAGCGAATCAGGCGAAGGAGATCGCCGAAAAACTCGGGAAGCTGAAGGAAGTGAAGATGGCGGTCACTCTTTTCGATTTTGTTCCGGATCACCAGAGCGAGAAGATGGGCATTATTTCGGATATGGCCCTTTTCATGCCCACGAATATGGACCATGCCGTTGTCAGACATGGAAGTTATGATGAAGACGCGAAGGCCCTGGACATGCTTCAGCAGACACTGAAGAAGTCTCTTTCTTCCACCGGGAGAAATACCGGCGCGGCGAAGTTGCATGAGAGCGTCAGGCGTTTCAGGGAGCGTCTGGAAAAAGGAGCAGGCGGCGCGAAGTCGCTCAGCCTCCTTGAGGACAACCTTTTATCGAATCTTCCCGGCCTGTTCCGGATGCTGAGCGATTCCCTGAAGGCATCCCCTTTCGGCATATCCGGCCTGCCCGGCGGGCTCGTCTCCCAGTATGTTTCACTCGACGGCCGTTACCGGGTCCAGGTATTCCCTTCCGAAAATATAATGGACAACGCGGCCCTTGTGCGTTTTGTGAATGCCGTGAGAAAAGTGGCGCCCGATGCGACCGATTCACCGGTAACGATATACGAGTCGGGCAGGGCGATTGTATCGTCTTTCGATCATGCAACGCTGTACGCCGTCGTCGCTATCTGTATCATACTGCTGATCGAGTCCGGAAGCGTACTGATGACCTTTTTCATACTCGTCCCCCTCGTCGTTGCGATGCTCCTGACGGCGGCAGCGTCGGTGCTCCTCGGCGTCCCCCTGAATTTTGCAAACGTTATCGTTGTTCCTCTTCTGCTTGGCATGGGCGTACACAGCGGGATCATCTTCATCCTCCGTTACCGGACCGCTCCGCCTGCCGACGGCAATATGCTCAGAACGAGCACGGCGCGCTCCGTGTTGTACAGCGTCCTGACTACCATGATCAGCACAGGAAGTCTCGCATTTTCATCTCATCGCGGGATCGCGAGTATCGGCATTCTGCTCACCCTTTGCCTCGGGTTTCTGATCGTCTCGTCGCTCGTCATGCTGCCTGCGGTCATGAACCTCTGGTCGGGGCCGGAACGGCGGGGAAAATAGAAAAAAAAGGATCTACGGCATCGGTCTCCATAGATCCATCAAAAAAACCCGGCAAATTTTCCTGCCGAGGGGAGAGCTGGCTCCCGGGGAGGGATTCGAACCCCCGACAGGGTGGTTAACAGCCACCTGCTCTGCCGGCTGAGCTACCCGGGAATATCGCAATATTTTGCGTGCCGTTGCATTGCAACAGCCTTTTTTTATATCAAAAAAAAGGCCCGTTTGTCAAATAAGCCTGTTCCCAAACACAGTAATTCACCCTGCACTGCTGAAACACGAGAACGTTGCAAAAAAAAAGCCCGTATGAATGTATAATTGAAGTATGAAAAACAGGGTGGCTATGCTTTTCCTGATAATCGTTCCTCTCGCCGCCTTCCTTTCGCCCTCTATTTCGGCCGACACTGCCCGGAAAGTCCTTGTTATCACGGTAGACGGCATTATCAATCCAGTCGCCTCGGAGTACATAGAGAACAGCATCGACAGGGCGAACAGGATGCATGCCGAGGCGCTTGTTATAGAGCTCGATACTCCCGGAGGACTCGACACTTCCATGCGGAGCATAGTGAAGGCGATCATCGGAAGCGCCGTTCCGGTTGTCGTGTACGTCTCGCCGAGCGGGGCGCGGGACGCATCGGCAGGGGTCTTCATTACTATGGCTGCGCACGTTGCGGCCATGGCACCGGGGACTAATATAGGGGCGGCCCATCCCGTTTCGACCGGAGGAAGGCTGGACAAGACGATGGCCGAAAAGGTGACGAACGACGCCGCGGCGTACATCAGTGCCCTTGCCGAAAGGAACGGAAGGAACGCTGAGTGGGCGGAAGAGGCGGTGAGAAAGAGTGTTTCCATAACCGACAGTCAGGCACTCAAGGAACACGTTATCGACCTCGTCAGCCCGGACCTCGGTTCCCTTCTCAGGGAGATAGACGGCAGGCGAGTGAATACGATTTCCGGAGGAAAAGTGCTCAGGACGGCCGGCGCGGTTGTCGTCAGCCATGAAATGGGGTGGCGGTACAGGATCCTGAATTTCATTTCCGACCCCAGCGTGGCGTATATGCTTA
>JBJKSM010000057.1:0-5009 GCA_046704045.1 Thermodesulfovibrionales bacterium
CTTGCCGGCCTACTGCTGCCGGCGGTTCAGCCCGACGCCGCAGCGGCGGATGCAGCGGTTTCGCAGGCGGCCAAGAACTTCCTGAACAGAATGAGCGACGCCATGGCCGAGATTGCCGAGACGACGAAACCGTCTGTGGTGAATATATCCACCACCACGATAGTGACCATGCAGGGGAATCCCTTCGGCGATATGTTCAACGATCCCTTGTTCAAGAGGTTCTTCGGCGGGCATTTCGGTCCGCCCAGGAAATACAAATCCAGCGCGCTTGGTTCCGGCGTTATCGTGTCGAAAGACGGGTACATACTCACTAATTATCATGTGGTCAGGAATGCGACGGAAATAACGGTTACGCTCTACGACAAGCGGGTGTTCAAAGGCAAGGTCATCGGGTTCGACGAGCCCACGGACATCGCGGTGGTGAAAGTGGATGCAACGGACCTCCCCGCGATCAGGGTAGGCGATTCTTCAAGGCTGAAGGCGGGGGACGTGGTGCTTGCGATCGGGAACCCCTTCGGCCTCAACCAGACTATAACGATGGGTATCGTGAGCGCCGTCGGCCGGGCGAATATCGGTCTATCAAGTTATGAAGACTTCATTCAGACGGACGCTGCGATCAACCCCGGCAATTCAGGAGGCGCCCTTGTTAACACCAACGGCGAGCTTGTGGGCGTCAATACTGCCATATTCTCGACCAGCGGCGGTTACATGGGGATCGGATTTGCGATCCCTTCGGATATGGCTAACGGCGTTGCTCAGAACATCATCAGGTACGGGAAGGTCATCAGGGGATGGCTCGGCGTGACCGTGCAGGACCTCACACCCGAACTTGCGAGATCCTTCGGCATCGAGGAGGAAAAGGGTTCGCTGGTGACCGATGTCGTCAAGGACGGGCCGGCCGACAAGGCAGGGCTGAAGCGGGGTGACGTCATACTGGAGTTCGGCGGGAAACCTGTCGATTCCTCCACGACCCTGAGAAACCTGGTGGCCAATACCCTCCCGGGGACAAAGACACAGGTGAGAATCTGGAGGGACGGCAGGGAAGATGATCTTCTCATGGTGGTAGGGGAATTGAAGGAAAAGAAACCTGAAGCCGTGACCGCCGAGTTCAATAATGTGATGAGGGGGGTCCACATTCAGGCGCTCACGCCGGAAACGCGGGAAGGCCTTAATATCCCGGCAGATGTCAGGGGAGTCGTTGTCGCGGAAGTGGACGAGGACAGCCCCGCGCGGTCCGCCCTCGAGAAAAACGACGTTATCCTCGAAATCGACCGTGTTCATGTCGGATCACCATCGGATTATGACAGGATTGTGAAAAAAATCGGACCGCGGAGTGGAGTGCTCCTCCTGCTTTACAGAGGCGTGGAGTTTCTTTACGTTACGATAAGGCCGTGAGGATCATGAAGGATGGGCGCCCCGGACGGTTCTATACTCGATCCATGTGAGGACGATGATCGCGCAGTCGAACGCCGACAGGAGGATCAGCCATGACGAATGGCTGAAACTGTAACGGTAGAGCTGATAGACGATGAAAAGGACAAAAAAGATGATCGCCGCGGGATAGGCCCGGGGCTTTCCCTTCCATAGCGAGACTACCAGCAGAACTTTAATGACGCCGTGGGAGAAGAGGTAGAGGGAGCCGAACAGTTTCGCGCTCTGAGAAAGATGCTCCGCCGACCTGAGGAGAAAATTTGCGATTACGTCCCGGGGGTCGGTAACGAGTTCATGTTCGGTCAGCAGACGAACGAAGCTGCCGATTGTCTGCGGCCGCACCAGCAGCAGAAGAAAACCGCCGATGATCTCAAAAGTGCCGTCGATACCCTTGGCAATGATGCCGGCCCTGAAGGAGATATGAAAGATTCTGGCGTATCGCAACTGTTATCCCGGTGAGGCGGTATGTTTTCCGTCAGTAATGTTTGATCTTCCACAGGCCGCATCTGAATATGCCTGGGTCTGTCTCGAGACACCATTTTACGATGACATATTGATCGCCCATCCAGGAACCCTTGCAGCAGACTCTGAGTATGCTCCCCTCCTTGACCCGCCTTCCCGTCAATATGCTCATGCCCGATTTGCTCTGCTCTACGAGGACGCCGTCATTTTCCTTCGCAGCAGAGGCATCGGCCCAGATAACGTCGCCGATTATGCCTTCGCGGGGTTCCTTTCTCTGTTCGATATTCCTCATTAGGTGGCATTATATCCCCTTCCCCCGATGATTGCAATCATCACGTATGCCCTATTGTTGTAAAAAAGAACGACCCGGCGCTGCCGGAAAACAAAACGTCCCGGAACCCGGGGATTATTATCCCCGATATGAAAACGCAGCAGCGGGAAAGTCCCGTGCATCAGCATCCGGAACGCCGTCTCAGGAGTGTAAGGGGCGTGAGGCCGTTATTCCGCGCCGTCGAAATCGGGATCGATCTTCTTTGCGCATTCGGGGCAGAGGCCGTGGCTGAATTTTGCGTCCGTACGGCTGCTGATGTAGAATTCAACCTGGTCCCAGAAGCCTTCGTCGTTGCGTATCTTCTTGCAGGATGCGCATATCGGGATGAGGCCGCTCAACGTCTTGACCTCGGCGAGGGCATCCCGCAGTTGACGGACGAGCACATCGCGCTCGGCTTCCATATGTGCCTTATAGAGGGCGAACTGAATTGCGATGTGTAGATCTCGCTCCCTGAAAGGCTTAACGATATATCCGAAGGGCTCCGTGACCCTGGCGCGCTGCAGCGTGCTCTCGTCCGCATGCGCAGTCAGGTAGATAACGGGGATGTGGAAGAGGTTGCGGATCTTTTCCGCTGCATCGATCCCGTCGATCTCTCCCTTCAGTACGATGTCCATCAGCACAAGGTCGGGCCTGACGGACATCGCGTTCATGATCGCTTCTTTACCGCCGGTTGCCGTGCCTGCCACGATATATCCCAGACTTTCAAGTGTTCTCCTGATATGGAGCAATACTATGCCCTCATCCTCGACTACCAGAATCTTTTCATTTGCCACTTCTGTTTCCTGTCCCTTTCATTTCATTTCTTCCCCGGAATTCGATGGAAGGCTGTTCCCGGGGTTCTGTCCGGAGAGATTACGCCTGCTAACCGGCCCACACCCGGTGATGGATCTCTTTCAGCAGGATGTCAGGGGCCGAAAATCCGGTAAACGATGGGAAAATATTGTAGGCCGTCGATATTGCCACCGATGCGAGAGAGTTGAGCGGGATATTTCTCAATGAATTGTGTTTGGACATGATGTCAGCTCACAGCCCCGATTTTCGATTGCTGAACAGGTGAGTCTTTCCCCGGGAGTCCGGCATATGAATATGGTTCTGATATCCTGTTGCTGAATTTTTTATCGTGTATAATCTAACAATTCGGTCCAAATATTTCAAACTCGCCGGCGGAATTGCCTTCTTTTCCGTTATGGAGGCGCACGGTGCCCAAAAAAGTGTTGCTTTGCGGGGTCAATTTCTTTTATTACTAAAGTAACGTAAGGAAATTTCCAGAAAAGCGCCGGCCGTCATATCGGTCAGAGGAAAGTATTATGAAAATCCTGATAGCTGAGGACGATCCTATCTTCAGGCAGCTTCTGCGGAGGAAGCTCGAAGTCTGGGGGCACAAGGTTTGCGTTGCGACAAACGGCCGCGAAGCCTGGGACCTGTTGCATGCCGGGAATATCAGGTTCCTTCTTGCGGATTGGATGATGCCTGTCGTCGACGGCCTTGAATTATGCAGGAAGATCCGCGACGCAGGAGAAAGGTATGTCTATATTATTATCCTTACCGCAAAGGACCGGACGGCGCACATGGTCACAGGGCTTGAGGCCGGGGCGGACGATTATATGAAAAAGCCGTGCGAGTGGGATGAGCTGCGGGCGCGCATCAGGACCGGGGAGCGCATTCTGGGGCTTGTCGACAATGTCAGCACCCTCAGCGGATTGCTGCCGATCTGCGCTTCGTGTAAAAAGGTGAGAGACGGCAGAGGGTACTGGAATGACATAGCTGCTTATATCCGCGGGCATACCGAAGCCGAGCTTAACGACTCTCTATGCCCCGAGTGCGCGAAGAGGAGTTATTCGGATTATTACGACCGGATCCTCGGTGAAGAGTAGGTAAGGCGCACTTCGGGCCTCTTGATCTCAGGTTTCATCTTCCAGCAGAAACTCGTCAGAGTCCTTTGCCGCTTCATTGAATTTTTCGAAGTCCCGGTCATCCGGGGAGTTCTCCATGACCATTTCGAGAAGCACCAGCGCGGTGATTCGGAACTGAGGTTTCCGGCCGTTTGTGTCCGTATAAAACATCTGCCCTCCCTGCCGTAATATACCTGAAGAAATCGGGACGGGCAAGTAATGGTATTGAAAATCATTACACCGCCAAGCCGCGCGCGAGGGAACAGGAAGGTGTCCTTGCCCCGTGAAGAGAGTTTGATGGTGGAGGCGGCGGGAATCGAACCCGCTATAGTCATCCTAACCTATCGACTTTAAAAGATCATCATTGCGGAGCAACACGACAGCAACATTTCTACTCCTTTTTTTGCCTTCGTATTGAATTTGAAGCGGCAATTTTTTCGGGAACAAACTTCCCAACTTCCCCTAACTTCTGTAACCATCTAATTTTAAAGGAGTATTTATGTTTATAGTTAGGGGAAGTTATAGGGGAACTTTAGGGGAAGATTGGGGAAGTTTAGGGGAAGTTTGTTTCGGTCTGGCGGAAACTTCCCCAAGACATAAGCCCATGATTTCACATCAGAAAGTGACAGTCAGGGGAAGTAGGAACATTGGGGAAGCGCTTTTCACTCTTTCAAAGTCCGGCACCCTCGTTCTCTCGCTCCTTGTTCGTCATTTTCAGTATCAAAAAAATAGATTGTTTATATTCTTTAGATTCTTCTTTAGATGGATCGAAAGGGTTATAAAGATCGAAGACTTAGGTCTTCCCTGTGCTTGGTCTCGATTGGCTGGTCGTCTTCGTGGGGTTCAGAACAGACGGATTTCAGCGGAATCTCTAACCGCATCTTTTCATAGAA
>JBJKSM010000058.1:0-13854 GCA_046704045.1 Thermodesulfovibrionales bacterium
GATACACTCTGTCATATAGCCAACTTCCTTCCTTTGGATTTTGATCTTCGCAGATTCAATAATACCAGAGGTTTCAGGATCGTTGGCTATTTTTTTGCCGCTTATTTATGAATTATCTGGGCTAAGCGGTCTTTCTCAACATCCACGCTCGCACCATTCGCGCCTCTTTATAACTCACTGAACCGTTAAAATGCTCTACCACGAGGTTCAGAGCCCACTGGCCCGTTGAGATGATCCTCCGCTTCATTTTTCGAAACCACTGCGTCAGTGTTTGTATCGAGATACTTTTTGATCTCCCGAATGAACTCTTCCCCATACCTTTCAAGCTTGGCGTCAGCCACGCCGCTTATCTTTCTCATATCCTGCAATGCCGCCGGAAAGAGCCTGCACATCTCATGCAGTGTTTTGTCGGAGAATACGACATACGGAGGGACCTGCTGATCCTCGGCAATTCTCTTTCTGAGGCTGCGTAGCCTCCCGAAGAGGGCCTCATCGTACTGCCCGGAATCGTCCGCCTTCCCCGCTTTCGCCTTTGCTTCCTGCCGCCTCAGCGCCTTCGCCGCATCTTTGCCGTAGAGCACATCGAGGCCCTTCCGGGTGAGCTTCAGGACAGGGTAAGGGTCGCCTTCCTGCCGGAGCATTTCCTGGGCGAGGAGCTCGTCCATGAGGAACCGCCAGTGGCGCTTGTCTTTATGCTTTCCGGCCCCGTAGGTCTTGATCTCGTTGTGCTTTAGGTCCCTCACCCGTTTTGTATCGGCGCCAGTGACTACATCCACGATGTGGCCTATGCCGAACCGCTGCCCGGTCCTCGAGACGGCAGACATTATTATCTGGGCGTCCACGGTGATGTCGATCTGCTCCGCCGAGCCGGTGCAGATATCGCAGCAGCCGCAGTTGTCTTCGGGATAGTCCTCTCCGAAAAATGCCAGGAGTTGTCTTCTCCGGCAGACGTTATGGGAGGCGTACTCGACGACCCCGTTGAGCTTCTGAAGTGCGGTGATCCGTTCGTTTTCTTCCTCCATCCTGTCGATGAAGTAGCGGATCTTCGGGATATCTCCCCTGCTGAAAAGAAGGAGGCAGCGGGCCGGCTCGCCGTCGCGGCCGGCTCGGCCCGTCTCTTGGTAGTAGCTTTCCATATTCCTCGGAAGATCGGCATGGACGACGAAGCGCACATTCGACTTGTCTATGCCCATTCCGAAGGCGATCGTCGCCACGATCATCTGCACCTCGTCCCTGTTGAACGCCTCCTGGTTGCGGCTCCGCTCTGCGGAGGACAAACCGGCATGGTACGGCAGGGCACGGATTCCGCTGGAAACAAGGAAATCCGCCGTTTCCGTCACGGAGTCACGGGTCGTACGGTAGATGATGCCCGCCTCTCCCTGATGCCCCCTGAGGAACTCGAGCATTTGTGACTGGATTTTCGATTTCGGCCTCACCTCGTAAAAGAGGTTTTCGCGGTTGAATGAGGCTCGGACAATATGAGGAGTCCTCAGCCCGATTCTGTTAATGATATCCTCCTGAACCCTGTGCGTCGCTGTCGCGGTAAAAGCCGCTACCGGCAGACCGGGAAATTCTTTCGGGATGAGCGCGAGGCTCAGATAATCGGGCCGGAAGTCGTGGCCCCATTCGGATATGCAATGGGCCTCGTCTATCGCAAACAGGGAGACGGGGAAGGTCCTCAACGTTTCAAGAAAGTGTGGAATCGCAAAACGCTCGGGTGCAATATAGAGAAGCTTCACCTTTTTCTGTTTCAAGGCGCGATATACATCCGAGATTTCCCGGGGGCTCATCGAGCTGTTCATGAACTCGGCCGGTATCCCGTTTTCGCGGGCCGAATCGACCTGGTCTTTCATCAGTGAGATGAGGGGGCTGATCACAACTGCGGTGCCTTCCATCATCCTGGCCGGAAGCTGGTAGCAGAGTGACTTTCCTCCACCCGTGGGCATTACGGCAAAAACGTCTTTCCCGCTCAGAATGCTTTTGATGATATCTTCCTGATTCGGGCGGAACGTCTGAAAACCAAATACTGTTCTCAATGTGTAGAACATAATAAGGCCCCCCCTTCGATGTCTGCTGAAGACGCCGTATTTTAACATAGAAGTCCGTAGCGCCCCATTTGCGGCGTCTTGAAAATCCCCTTCGATAAGCTTTAAAATTCGGTATGTCGATTCTTGACAGGATTGTCGAAAAAAAGAAGGACCGGTTGTCTTCTGCCAAATTTCGGACGCCTCTTTCGGAATTGAAGTCCCTCATAACCGATATTGAAAAACCCAGGGACTTCGGAAAGGCGATCGCAAGAGGAGACGGGGCGGTCAGGTTTATCACGGAGATAAAGAAGGCATCGCCTTCGAAGGGTCTTATAAGAGAAGACTTCGACCACCTGGCAATAGCCCGCATATACGAAGAGAAGAAAGTCGACGCCATATCGGTGATCACAGAAGAAGACTTCTTTCATGGCCGGCTCGATCTTCTCGGCGATGTGAAAAGGTCGGTATCGAGGCCTGTCCTCCGGAAGGATTTCATCTTCGACGAATATCAGATTTACGAGGCCAGGGCCAACGGCGCCGATGCGGTCCTTCTGATCGCCGCGATTCTCGATACCGGCCGGGCCACGGAATATCTCGCACTTGCGCGGGAATTGGGAATGACCGTTCTTTTCGAGGTCCACGATCATGAAGAACTCCAAAAGGCATTGACTGTCAATGCCACGATTGTCGGCATCAACAACCGGAACCTCAAGACCATGACAATAGACCTTACCACCTCCCTGACGCTGAAGAAAGAGATCCCGGAAGGCAGGATCGTTGTGAGCGAAAGCGGCATACAGGCAAGAGAGGACGTTCTGAGGGTCGAGTCGGCGGGGATCGATGCGATCCTTGTCGGTACCTGTCTTATGGAATACCCTGATATAGGGGCACTGATCGACCGGCTGCGGGGCAAGGCCTGAAAGGGGCGGACTGCCCTCCCGGCCTCCTACCTCAGCTCATAACCGTAAAGGCTGTAAACGAAATGCCCTAAAATAGTGTAGGACTTCATGTGCCAGCTGTCGGGCAGCGGCCAATAGGGCTGACCGTCCCTGAGCGCCTTCATCGCCGCGTCATCCAGCATCTTGTAGCCCGAGGTGCGTATGAGTCTCACCTCTCCCAGGGACCCGTCCTTGTTTATAGTGAACTGGATCTTGAGATCGCCATAAATACCCCGTTGCGCCGCCTCCGGCGGATAGGTCCATATGCTCTCTATCTTTTCCCTCAGCTTGGTCATGTAACCGGCAAATCGATATTCCTTTGTATCGAATGTGACAGGCTTGTCTTTTTCTCCTTCTTTACCTGGACTTCCCGATCCTTTCCTTGCTATCTCCTCGGTAATCCCGCGGTCCAACAACTTGTCCATGCCGAAAGGTCCCTGCGGACCTGTCGACTTCTGCGTGGAGATGCCTGTGCCCTTGCCGGTCTCGCCGGCCCCCCCGGCTCCGCGGGAGGGTTTTTCACGCGCGGTCTTTCCCGTACCCCTTCCTTCGCCGGGAATGGTGGGCGTAACCCGGGGGCTTGGTTTCTGGCGCACCGGCGGGCGAGGGGGAGGCGTCAGGGGTGCACTTCTCTCTTTCGGGGGAGTCGGCCGCAATGGCCTGCTCCTTTTTATGGCCGGGGGCGGGACCGGAACAGGGCGCACTCTCTGACGGGGGATAATCAGCTGCCTTTGCATTTCTTGAGGGGTGACGAGCCGGGCCTGAAACTCCTTCGGTTTTTTTTCCACCGGAGCCGGCATCCGATATACCGCTATCAGGATGACAAGATGAACCAGGACTGAGATTGCGAAAAACTTTTTGATCGTCAATTTACGAACTGCCCATGCGTCTTTCTTCATGTTCCTCAGTGGCGGTAATCAGAAACCCGGAGGGAAGGGACAGTGAATCTTTGCCTTTCTCACAGAAGGTCTGCTGACAATATAATAGGCCGAAATCTTGAAGAAGAACTCGCCGACGGTCCCCGATATGGTGCCGTCCATATTCTCAGCCCAGGACATCGTTTTCTTGTTGTTATTTATTGCGGCAATAAGGTAGATCATGTCCGGCTTCATGCCGTTGATGTCTTCAGGGCTGGGGACGGGAAGGCCTTTCATCGTCCCGAACTGGGTATGTGAGTGAAAGTCGCCGATTATCCGTACGCGGTCGAGACGATCGAGGATTGGGCCGATTTTCCTGTGGCTGATGTCCCGCGAAACGACCCCCTTATGCTTTCTGTCGGCCGTCTGAAAGCTGAAAGCGTGCTCCACGATAAACCTGTCTTCCAGTTTATACCCGAGCAAAAAACCGAGGCACTCCCTTTTATAGACCTCC
The DNA here is from genome assembly GCA_046704045.1 of Thermodesulfovibrionales bacterium. Taxonomy (GTDB): domain Bacteria; phylum Nitrospirota; class Thermodesulfovibrionia; order Thermodesulfovibrionales; family UBA6898; genus JAWOKY01. Next base: position 4,337 of record JBJKSM010000058.1, read on the forward strand.
GCCGAGCTGAGCAACACATCAATAAAGGCATTTTCCGACAGGTATACTCTCATTTCACTCTATTGTTTGGGCAGCCGCACCGAAAGAACCGGGCACGAGGCGTTCCGCACTACCTGTTCCGCCGTGCTGCCGAAGAGCATCCTGTCGATTCCCCTCCTGCCGTGCGTACCGACCACGATCAGATCGATTTTTTCCACTTCAGCGAATCTGGTAATCTCCTCGTGAGGTATTCCTGTCATCACGAGCCGCTCGATTTCCTTGAGACCCCGCATTTCATCGGTGAAGGTCTTGGCCAGTTCGGCCTCCGCGGCCTTCTTCATGTCAGCGTAAATTTCATCGATCGAAGAATGGGGCACATACCATCCGGCAGTTTTTGCGACATCATAGATAACGTGGATGAGATAGAGCTTTGCGCCGTACAGCTTTGCCATGTCTGCGGCATAGGGCAGGGCGTTGGAGGAGCCTTCTGAAAAATCCGTTGCAAACAGTATCTTCCTGATCTCCATTTCAAACCTCCCTCATGTATATTGATGCATCTTACGCTGTCCCTCTGCACGGCAGAGGGCCTCTTCCCGGCTCATGATCTCTTGTTCTTTCCATAAAGAATCCTCAGTCCTTCAAGGGTGAGATGAGGGTCGACGTCATGCCGCCGTCTCAGGTATTTCGTGATGAGAGGGCCATGCCCCCCGGTAACCACAATCGAGAAGGGGCGGCCGGTCTCTTTTTCGATTTCAGAGAGAATTCTTTCCACCGCACCGGCTGTTCCGAAAAAAATGCCTGAGCGGATGCATCCTGAGGTATTTTTCCCGAGAGCCGCGACAGGACCTTCCATGGTGATACCCCGGAGTCTTGCAGTCCCCTTTTCGAGGGCGTCGTTCATCAGGCCGAGCCCCGGCATAATGGCTCCGCCGATGCAGTTTGCACCTTCGTCGACAACCGTTATCGTTGTTGCCGTCCCGAAATCAAGTACCGCAACAGGGGGCTTGTAGAACTCGTTGGCTGCCACCGCTGCCGCCAGCCTGTCAGTCCCTAATTCTTCCGGCGCATCTATTGCCAGTTTCACATCAGACCTCATCCCCTGGGTGACCATCATCATGTCTGTCGCCGCTCCAAAAACCCCTCCGAGAGCATCAGCAATACAATCGGTACGACTCGCCACCACAGAAGATATTATAACCCCAACCCTTTTTTTTTCCACGCGGTTGAGAGTTAAGGAATAATTAATAAGAGTTAAGAATTCGTTAATAATTGCGCCATACTCTGATCCGGACCTCGCGGGATGGGCTGCAACCTTCTGAACGAACAGACCGGAATCAGTGAAATAACCTATATTTATTGATGAGTTTCCTATGTCGACAGCTACCAGCATCCGAACCCTTTCCCGGTGCCGAGACTTTTTTTAAAATGATTGATAAGTAAAACTATGATACTATTTTACATGAATTGGGGGAAACCTATCGCCTGTCGCGCCTCCGCCTCGGGGAAGAGGAGGAAGATCCTGCGATATCTGCTCAAGGCTCGACTGTTAAATTGAAATGATCCTGCGCGACGAGATTTGTATAGGCCGATCTGCTGCTGCGGTCTGGCACTTCATAAAGACCCTATTCTCATGAGATGCCGGAACCTCAGGATAAGAGAGATCGTGCCGGCGTCGGTCGGCGAGCGTGGCAACGGGTCCGTAGACCCCGGGACCCGGTGAATGGAAATTTTATTTCACAGGGGGGAAGGGAAAAAGCCTCTGGTCGTCTTCATCCACGGCATGGGCATGGACATGCAGACATGGAGCGAGCCTTCCGCTGCCCGGATTCTCGGCGGCAGATACCCGTTGTCTGCACTGGCCGAACCTGATATTGAAATCGCCACTTCGTTTCAGGATCTGAAGGCGCGCGGCTATTCCCTGCTCTCCTGGTCACAGTCGAGACCGGTCGGGCCGATCATGACAGCGGTTGAAGAGCTGGACAAACTGATCCATAAATACGAAGAATACACGGACCGGGGTGTCATATTCATCTGCCACAGCAGGGGAGGTCTCGTAGCACGGAAATATCTTGAAAGGCCGGACATCCCGGTGAGGGCATTGATAACACTCACGACCCCCCATCACGGAACGTCAATGGCCAGGTGGGCGGCGAGCCTTTCCCCTCTTGCCTCGGCATTAAACCAGCTCATGGAGATGACGAAAAGAGACCTCGATTCCGCGTTCCAAAGGATCCTGCGATTTCTCGGGAGCACGGGCCTCAGGGAACTGCTTCCAGGTTCTCAATTTTATTCCGGCCTGAATGATGCCGGACGTGAAGATGCGCGTTACGTTTCAATCGGCGGGACAAACCCCGATCTCCTCAGGGCGGTCTCTGTCTCGCTGCCCGAACTTATTGCTGAGGTGCTACCCGTGGGCATGATCCCCGAGGAGATGAGGGAGGGAAAGGGAGACGGACTTGTGTCGGCGGCGAGCTCGGTGCTTCCCTATGCTGACGAGCATCTGGATCTGCATGTCAATCACGGCTCGATCCTTTTTGACAAAGAGGTGAGGGGACTCGTCATGAAGACAGTGGAGTCGGTTTAGCGGCGTGAGTAAGACCGATTTTCGGACGTAACTCCGCCGGTTTTTGTCATCTTTTTTTATGCTTACCAGGCGCCGACCGGGAACTATATGATTTCATTGTCTTTCCACACACAATCGGAGTCGCCTTTTCTCGGCATGGTTTTTGCCTGTAATATATTGTGGATCAATCATTTTCCAGGAGGCAGTTTGGAACCTGCGGTATCATTGAAAGTCTGCTCGAATTCCTCTTCTATGTCATCGTTGAAGTATTTTTCTCTTACACGGGCGAGATCGTGCTGTTCATTCTTTCCCTTGGCCGGAGAAAACCCGGGTGGAATAACCGCGGGTCCGGGGGGACCTCGAAGGTCGATACGCTTTTTGCACCCGGCACCTTAGCGGGGCTCTTGTTTTGGGTTGGAGCTGCCGTGCTGCTTGTGAAAACACTGAACCGGCTGCGCGAAGCTTTTTTCATCTGATTCGGGAAGCCGGGCGCATCAATCCGAATTTGGGGGGGTGTTCGGTAGATGAAATATGAAGAGAAAACAAAAAAACAGCTGATGTCAGAGCTTGCCGAGTTGCGCGGGCGTACCGACGTCTCTCTCCTTGCCGACCTCGCATTGGACATTGCCCGGTCGCACTAAATATGGGAGGAGCGCTGCGAAACAGCCGAGAGTTCATCGAAAGCATCCTCGATACTGTTGACGAGGCATTCATCGTGATTGACAAGGAATACAGGATTGTACTTGCCAATAACGCCTACAGCAGCCAGGAAAGCATGCCCGCACGCGACATCATCGGCAGGCACTGCTTCGAAATTTCCCACCGGAGCGACAAACGATGTCACGAGCGGGGGGAGGAGTGCTCAGTGCGCCATTCCTTTGAAAAGGGCGAGCCCCATGCATGCATCCACAGGCATTACAACAGAAACGGCGGCGTCATTTACGTGGAAACAAAATCTTATCCCCTGAAAAACGCATCGGGGAGGATCGTATCTGCGATAGAAGTAATCAAGAACATTACCGACAGGCATCTGCTTGAAGAGCAGCTTCTTCGCGCCCGGAAGCTCGAAGCGGTCGGTCTCCTTGCAGGCGGCATAGCCCATGACTTCAACAACCTCCTCCAGGGTGTCTTCGGGAGTCTTTCCCTGGCGAAGATGTTCGCAGACAAAGAAGGAAAGGTGCTCCGTATGCTCGAGGACGCGGAGACCGCCCTTACCCGGGCGAGGAACCTAACCAGGCAACTCCTCACCTTTTCAAAGGGCGGGGAGCCCGTCAAGAAAGTCATCTCCCTTCCCCCTGTTATTCACAATTCCGTGAAATTTGCGCTGAGCGGTTCAAGCGTGAATTACCTCTGTTCGATAGACGATAAGCTCAGGCTCGTCGAGGCGGACGAGGGCCAGATCAACGAGGTGATGCACAACATCGTCCTGAACGCAATCGAGGCGATGCCGGAGGGGGGGACAATCAGGTTGGAGGTCGGCAACGTAGAACTGGATGCGAAAAGCAGCCTGCCTCTCGGGAAAGGGCATTATGTGCGAATAGCGATCGAGGACTCGGGAACGGGAATCCCGGATTCCCATCTGTCGAAAATATTCGATCCCTATTTCACCACCAAAAGAAAGGGAAGCGGACTCGGGCTTACCACCTCATATTCGATCATAAAGAAGCACGGCGGGCTGCTGGACGTGAAATCGCAGCTCGGTCTCGGCAGCACCTTCTTCGTCTATCTCCCTGCATCGGCTGTCTGCTCCGCAGTCGCTCCTGATATGATAGAGAAAATGCGCTGAAAGCATATCCTCTTTGGAAAGAACCCTTGCAATTGAGATTTGCAGTTCGACAGGGCCGGAACCTTAACCGATACCGGCGGCGGACGGACAGACGGGATTACTCGGCAGCAGGCATGTCCTGCCGTTATTTGATCTGAAAATCCTATACGTCCAGCATCACTTCCGCAAACCATCCTTCGGGTGTCTCTTCGACACTGTAGCGGTGCAGGGAGACCGCCTTTACATCCACGATCAGCTCGTGTATATCGGGGTCTATCTCCTCGCCGGAGGCCTTGACGCGGAGATGCCATTTCTCACCTTTTTTTTGCGAGATATCGAGGTCGAAGCTGCTGAAGAGCATCAACTCCGCGTCTTTGTAAAAGATCAGTTCCTGGAGAAAAACGAACAGCAGCATCTCGATGTTTTCGGCATCGACGGAAAACTGCTTTGACGCCAGCCGTTCTAACTTCGAGACGTCTTTTACCATCGTCGCCGTGACCGCAAGGCCCGCGGAGGCGAAGAGCTCCTCAAGGGTCTTGCCCTCCGCCCTGAAGGCGACATCCGCCATCGTCCTGTCTTCCACAAAGCGGTAGGGCATCTTTCAGCCCTTTACGTTTCCTATCGGGACGAGTTTTGCCACGGGAAGGGAGATCCCGGCGAGTGCAGCCGCCTCTACCACGTCGTCGATGTTCTTGTATGCAAACCCCGCCTCCTCCGCGGCACCCGCATAGCTCGCGGTCCTGATATAGATACCCTTCTCCTCGAGCCTTCTAAGGAGCTCGCTTCCCCTTACAATCTTCCGCGCCTTCGTCCTGCTCATCGTCCTGCCGCTGCCATGGGCGGTAGAGCAGAAGGTCTCGCCCGCCTTCGGGCCTCCGACAAGCAGATAGCTCCCTGTCTCCATAGAGCCGCCGATGATCACCGGCGAGCCGTCGTTTCTGTAAAGCCCGGGAATCTCCTCCCTGCCGGGTGGATAGCTTCCCGTCGCCCCTTTCCTGTGGACGATCAGCTCCTTCAACTTGCCGTCAACCTCGTGTTTCTCCTGGGTGCCCCTGTTATGGGATATGTCGAAGACCATGTGCAGCCCGAGTTTCTCCGGACTTCTCCCGAAGACCCCGGAAAAGACCTCGCGTATACTGTGCAGGATCACCTGCCGGTTTGCGAAGCTCATGTTCACTGCGCAGCCCATCGCCTTGAAGTATTCCCGGCCCTCGGGCGAGTGGAAGGGGGCGCAGGCGAGTTCCCTGTCGAGGATCTTTATACCGTATTTGCGCTCCATGACGGAGAGAAAAAGCAGGAGATAGTCGGTCGCGACCTGGTGTCCGAAACCCCTCGAGCCGCAGTGAAACATCACCACGACCTGGTCCGGAAAGAGGCCCCATTTTCTCGCAAGGCTTTCATTGAAGATATTTTCGGGCTTTACCCACTGGATTTCGAGATAGTGGTTCCCGGAGCCAAGCGTGCCGATCTGGTTGAAGCCGCGATCGACAGCCTTCTGCGAGACCGCGGAGCTGTCTGCCCATGAGGCCCTTCCGCCGAGCTCGGTCCGTTCGAGGTCCTCCTTCCACCCGTAACCTTCAGAAACGGCCCACTCTGCACCCTTTACGGCGACCTTGTCTCTGAATTCCTCTTTCGAGAGCCTGACGAAACCCCTGCTTCCCACGCCGGCCGGGACGCTTCTGAAAAGCTTCTCGACAAGGAGCCTCAGGTGGGGCGTCACTTCGTCGCGCGTGAGGTTGGTCAGCACCAGCCTCATCCCGCAATTGATGTCAAAGCCGATGCCGCCAGGGGATATCACCCCTCCTTCGTTTGCATCGAAGGCTGCGACACCCCCTATCGGGAACCCGTAGCCGCTGTGGCCGTCGGGCATGCAGAAGGCATACTTCTGTATCCCCGGCAGGGTTGCGACGTTTGCTATCTGATCGTAGACGGTGAGGTCCATCGCATCGATCAGTTTTTGGGTGGCGATGATCCTCGCGGGCACCCTCATGCCGTGCCTGAATCCACTGGGGATGTCCCATACTACGTCGGAGACTTTGATTAAACGGGGTCGTTCGGCCCTGCTCTCTTCTTTTACGGTTTCCATGCTGCACCTCCGGGAATATCGGGACCGCGCAAGAGAAAGTGTTCGGGTACCGCGTGGTAGATGGTTCTCACTTACAGTAGAGCACACTTTTCGGGGGCCGTCAAGAAAAGGAAAGCGCGGCTACTTTCTCGCGAGGAGCTTGCTCATCTCCTCCCAGTTCCGCGTGTTCAGCACGTCCGCGGCTTCGAGCCAGCCTCTTCGTGCCTGTCCCACCCCGAACCGCATCAGGTCGAGGTCGTCAGTGCTGTGTGCATCGGTTGATATGGCGACCTTCACGCCCATCTCCTTTGCCATCCTGCAGTCGGCGTCGCGCAGGTCGAGGCGGAGCGGATGGGCGTTCAGCTCCATGAAGCATCCCCTCTCCATCGCCGCCCGGATGATCCGCTCCATGTCCACCTCGTAGGGTCTCCGCTCATTGATAAGTCTTCCCGTCGGATGGGCGAGGATAGTGAAATAAGGGTTGTCCATGGCCCGGATGATCCGCTCCGTCTGCTTTTCCCTTGAGAGATTGAACTTGTAATGCACGGCGCAGACGGTGAGGTCGAGCTCCCTGAGTATCTCGTCAGGCAGGTCGAGCGAGCCGTCCTCAAGGATGTCGACCTCTATGCCTTTAAGAATAAGGACATCCGACTTTTTATTGAATTGATCGATCTCCCTTATCCTCTTCGCGAGTCCTTCGGGCTTCAGGCCGCGGGCAACGGTGACATGCCTCGAATGCTCGGTGATCGCGATATACCGGTAGCCCAGCTTCTTCGCCGCCCCGGCCATTTTCTCAAGGGTATCTCTTCCGTCGGTCACGTTCGTATGCACGTGGAGATCGCCGCGGATATCCCCGGGAGCGATCAGCCCCGGAAGCTGCCCGCGCATCGCCGCCTCTATCTCCCCCTGGTTTTCCCTCAGCTCGGGGGGTATGAAGGGCAGGCCGACGCTTCCGAAGACCTCCTCTTCGGTCCTTCCGGCGATCCGCCTGGAGCCCCTGAACACGCCGTATTCGTTGATCTTGAGCCCCTTCTTGACGCCGAGCGTGCGGACTGCGATATTGTGCGCCTTCGATCCCGTGAAATAGTGCATCGCCGCTCCATAGCTCATCTCGGGCACCACCCTGAGGTCCACCTGGACGCCCGTCCGCAGGAGGACGGAGGAACGGGTATCGCCCCTTGAGAGTACCTTTTCGACGTCCCCGTATTCGACGAACCGCTCCATGATGTCCGAGTCTTTCCCGGAAGTGGCGAGGATGTCGAGGTCACCGACCGTTTCCTTCCTGCGGCGGTAGCTTCCTGCGACCGTAATCTCCTTTACTCCCTGCGATTTCCTGAGATACCGGACAAGTGAATCCGCGATTTCCTCGGCAACGGAGATCCTCATCCGCTTTTTCGCGCCCGCCACCCGGTCAAGCTCTTCAATGATCTTCCGCTCGGTTTTTTCCCCGAAACCGGGCAGCTCCCTGATCTTCTTTTCGGCCGCAGCTTTTTTCAGAGAGTCCAGATCCCGGATCCCGAGCCTGTCATAAAGGACCTTCACCCTCCTGGGTCCCAGCCCGCCTATCTTCATGAGATCGCTCAGCCCCGGAGAGAGCTTTCCGTTGAGTTCTCCGAGGAGGGCGATCGTGCCTGTTCTCACGATCTCTTCTATTTTTTCGGCCAGGTCCTTCCCTATGCCGGGAAGCCTTGTCAGGTCCTCATTACGTGCCACGAGGTCTTCGACCGACCGGGAGAGGCCGCCGACAGTCCGTGCCGCGTTTCTGTATGCCCTCACCCTGAAGACATTTGCACCCTGTATTTCGAGGAGGTCCGCTATCCGGCTGAATATGTCGGCGACATCGGAGTTATGGATCGGCACGCTCGCCCCCCGGGATGTTCTTTTCTTTTCAGGACTTCATTCCTAGGTTCTGTGACAGCCGCGGCAGGAGATTTCGACGCAGGACAACGACGCGAGCTTTCGGACCTCGCAGGTCTTCACCTTCAGGGAATGTCTCCGGTTATTCCTGCACGGAAAGGCCGACGCGGTAGAAATTACCGCTTACTTTGTTGCACCACCGTACAGTGAATTTCTTCGGAGCTTCCCATATGTCGAGGCATTCAATCTCGAGGACTGCGCCCGGTTCAAGTTCATGGTGGGAGTAAAGGCCGAGCCCTGATTCGCTGAAGTCCGCCGTTCTCCCCTCCTCGATCTCCCTGTTCCCCGGCTCCCCGGTGACGGTGCCGAAAGAAACGGGCACCGAGATCGGTCCTCTCCTTTTCCGCCTCTGCTCCTTAGGCATCTTCCTGATCATTATAGTCCCCTTGACGGTACTGTTCATAAGAGACCTTACTGAAAACAGTATATCATAATTATTGCTGCGCGGATAGTTCTATTTATTGCCATGTGGATGGCTTTTTTTTGATGGGAAGCCTCATCCCGGCTTCAGCTGCCGGTACGCGGGATCTTCACGCGGATGAGTATGTCCGGTCTGATCCTCACCGCTCCGAACAGGGCGGCAAAAGGTCTTATCCCGAAGTCGGGAAGACTGAGGCGGACATCCGCCACGTACTGCCCGCCGACAGGTTTGACGGTGAAGGAGATATCCCTGGTGACGCCGTGTACCGTAAGGGAGGCCTTAACCGAGTACCCCGAATCCTCCTTTGTTACCGACGAAGACCTGAGGAGGATCTCCTTGTATCTGCCGGTATCGAGAACATCCCTGATGATGTTCCTGTTTATCTCTTCCTTTTCCCATGTGCTCAGCAGGTCCGGCCGCTCCGTGCCGTCTACCATTGCGCAGTCGACGCGCAGCGATTCGGCGTCGAAGCGGGCTTCGATGAAACTGTGCCCCTCCCCGAGGGTGATGACAAAAGAACTCACGCTGATCCGCAGATCATGGGCAAACGGGGAGAGAAGTCCCTCCTTGTACGTGAAGACATAGCAGACGGCTGAAGACTGGTCGAATTGTCTCATCGTAGTGCGTGCGGCGAATTACTCAAATTATATTCCATTTCCCGCCCGGGGGGATTTTTATTTAAGCACCGATTTTCACGAAAGCCTATTTACTAACAGCTGAACCGTCTTTTTAGGTAATTTACCTTAGAACAATGCCTATTTTCAAAGTGGTTTCTATATGCTTTCCCATCTGAATCTCTGATGATGTT
>JBJKSM010000059.1:0-11485 GCA_046704045.1 Thermodesulfovibrionales bacterium
GCAGGACATGCAGGGCACTTCTCCTCCGCAGACGACCTCGCCGTCTTCGCCCGCATGCTCCTGAACAACGGGGCATTGAAAGGCGCCCGCATCCTCAGTCCGCTTTCAGTCGAAAAGATGAGTTCACCCCAGTCGCCGCCGGACAAGACGGTCCTGAGGGGACTCGGATGGGACATCGATTCGCCCTTTTCATCCAGCCGCGGCGAACTTTATCCGGTGGGCTCTTACGGCCACACCGGATTCACCGGGACATCGCTCTGGATCGACCCTGTTTCAGGGACATTCATCGTCATACTCACAAACAGGGTCCACCCCGACGGCTGCGGCAACGCGGTCCCGCTTCGCTCGAAGATCGCGACGGCGGTGGCGGCCGCCCTGGGGCCGGCGGTCCAGGACAGGATCCTCGCAAGCGGGGAGCCGCTCACCGGCCGGTCGGAGATCCTCAACAGCTATCGCGCAGAGTGCCTGAGAAACGGCAAGGTGCAGACAGGGATCGACGTCCTGGAGGCCGAGGATTTCGCACCGCTGAGGGGACTTCGCATAGGGCTCATCACCAACCACAGCGGGCTCGATTCGGAGGGACGCCGTACGATCGATCTCCTCTTCCACGCGCCCGGCGTAAAACTGGCCGCGATATTCAGTCCGGAGCATGGTCTATCGGGCACTCAGGATGAACTCTCAAGGACGGAGGTCACCAGGGACAGGGCAACGGGTCTTCCGGTATACAGCCTCTACGGGCAGACCCTGCGTCCGACGGAAAAGATGCTCGAAGGTATCGACGCGCTCGTCTTCGATATCCAGGATGCGGGGGTCCGTTTTTATACTTACATCACGACAATGGGGTATGCGATGGAGGCTGCCGCCCGGAAAAGACTCGCCTTCTATGTCCTCGACAGACCCGATCCCATATCCGGGGCGGTTGTGCAGGGACCTGTCATGGACGACGACATGAAATGTTTTACGGGCTATTTCCCGCTGCCGCTGAGGCACGGCATGACGGTCGGGGAGCTTGCGCGAATGTTCGACGGGGAAAACAGGATGGGCCTGAGCCTTCGTGTCGTCAAAATGCGCGGATATGAGCGAACGGACTGGTATGACGAAACCGGCCTCGGGTGGATAGACCCGTCGCCGAACCTGAGAACGCTCGAAGAAGCCACCCTCTATCCTGCTGTCGCCATGGCAGAAGGGGCGAACGTGAGCGTCGGGCGCGGAACGGGAACCCCCTTCGAGCTCCTCGGGGCGCCATGGATCGACGCAAAGGCGCTCGCCGACTACCTGAACGGCCGCAGAATCCAGGGCATCCGCTTCATGCCCGCTGACTTCACTCCTTCTGAAAACAGGTTCAAGGGCGAAGTCTGCCACGGCGTCCAGATCGTCCTCATCGACCGTGATGCGCTCGATGCCGGCGAGACAGGAGTCGAGATCGTCTCGGCGCTCTACCGCCTCTTCCCGAAGGAATTCCTTATCGACAAGACGCTGGATCTGCTCGGTTCGCCGGCGCTCCTCGACGAGATAAAAGAGGGGCGGGACCCTGAAGCAATAGCGCTTCGATGGCAGGCGAGACTCGACAGATTCCGCCTGCTGCGCTCGAAATATCTGTTGTATTGAGCCGAAAGCCGACAAGCCTGCAAGTTTGCCGTCTTGCCGGCTATTCTTAAGGGGTCCCTTTTTTTATTTGACGTTATTTTCGCGGCGTCCCATAATAAAGAAGAGTGAAGCCGAATAAATGATGCATGGACTTTCCCGGTGAGAACCGGATTACTCATAAACCTTCTGTTGATGTTTGCCCTGTTGTGCCCTTCAGCCGGCGCGGCATCGGCGGGGGGAAAGACGTTTTCACGACCTCGCGTACCCATCCTTATCTATCACCGCTTCGGACCCGTCGTCGCCGACGGCATGACCGTAACCACCGCTGTTTTCGAGTCCCAGCTCAGATACCTGAAAGAAAACGGCTTTACGGTTATCCCCTTGAGAAGTCTTGTCTATTACTTCCTCGGAAAGGCCCCTGCACCTCCGCCGCGCGCCGTGGTGATAACCTCGGATGACGGACACAGGTCGGTCTATACGGACATGCTCCCTCTCGCCAGGAAATACCGGATACCGGTGACGCTCTTCATCTATCCTTCGGCGATATCGAACGCGTCGTACGCGATGACGTGGGAGCAGCTGCGCGAGATAAAGAGGACCGGGCTCTTCGATATCCAGTCCCATACCTATTGGCACCCCAATTTCAGGAAGGAAAAAAGGAGGCTGAAGTCCGCGGATTATGCAAAGTTCGTGGACATGCAGTTGAAGAAATCCCGTGAACGGATCGAAAAGGAGGTCGGGGGCAAGGTGGACATGCTCGCCTGGCCCTTCGGCATCTATGACGACTGGCTGATGACAAGGGCCAGGGAAGACGGCTACATCGCCGCCTTTACGATAGTGCGCCGCAACGCAACCGCCTCCGACAATATCATGGCCCTTCCACGCTACATCATGACCGACAGGGACAGAGGAAATGTCCTCGGGAGATTGCTTGCAGGCGGCGTCCGGAAGGTGAAAGAGGAGAGCATACAGCCATGAATATAGTAGTGCAGGCGATGCTGATTTTGGGATTGTTATTCGCGTTTCCGTCGCCTTTTTATCCGGTTGGACCGATCGTCGGGAAGGTCGTCGACGCCTCGACCGGAAGGCCGGTCGCCGGCGCGATAGTTACAACGGACGGCCTCATCGAACGGACCGACGGAAACGGCGGTTTTTCCCTGCCAGCGGCGGACAGAACGGTAGCTGTGCGGGCATACGGCTATCGAAGAAGCCCATGGATCGCTGTTTCCCCTGTCGCCGGGAAGCCGCTCGAAATCCGCCTCTCTCCAGTGACGCCGAAAGGGCTCTACCTCACCGTATTCGGCATAGGAAGCAGGGTGCTCCGCGACGCAGCGCTCAAACTCATGGACGAAACGGAACTCAATACGCTCGTCATCGACGTCAAGGGCGACAGGGGGATCGTCCCCTACAAGAGCTCCGTCGCCCTCGCCTCCACTATCGGCTCCCAGAAAGTCATTACAGTGAGGGACATGAAAGGCCTGATGAAGACGCTCAAGGAAAAGGGGGTTTACACCATCGCAAGGATCGTCGTCTTCAAGGACAATCCGCTTGCCACTGCGAGGCCCGACCTGGCCGTAAGGACCGGAGAGGGGAAGGTCTGGCGCGACAGGGAAGACCTCGCCTGGGTGGACCCGTTCAGGAAGGAGGTCTGGAATTACGACATCGACCTTGCCGTCGAGGCGGCGCAGTACGGATTCGACGAGATACAGTTCGATTATGTGAGGTTCCCCGACACACCGGGCCTTCAATTCTCCGCGCCCAATACCGAGGAAAACAGGGTGGCGGCCATCTCCGGTTTTCTCGCAGAGGCGAAAAAGAGGCTGGCGCCGTATAACGTCTTCCTCGATGCGGACATATTCGGCTACGTCTGCTGGAACCTCAACGATACGAAAATCGGCCAGAAGCTGGAGAATCTAGCTGCCGAACTCGATTATTTTTGTCCGATGCTCTATCCCTCGGGTTTCCGGTACGGAATCCCCGGATACCGAAATCCCGTCGACCATCCCTATGAAATGGTCTACCTTTCCCTGAAAAAGGCGGCCGGGCGCACTCACCTGCCGCCGGTCCGCTTCAGGCCCTGGCTGCAGGCGTTCAGGGACTACGCCTTCGACAGAAGGGATTTCGGTCCACGACAGGTGAGCGACCAGATTTCCGCTGCAGATAAATTCGGCTCCGGCGGCTGGCTGCTCTGGAACCCTCACAACGTTTACTCAAACGACGGCCTGAAGGCAAAACAGCCGTAGAGCCCGTTGTCGGGCGCACGGCATTTCCGGGCCGTCAATAGGGAAGTACCGAATCGTAGGTGACGAGGGCCCTTGCTATCTCTTCGGTGCTCATGAATTCGAAACTGTTTTCGGCGTTATTGGTATAGATCCTGACGCCGAGGTCCCCGAGAACCTCCATGTTCATCTCGACCGCCGGGTCGATCTCCAGCTTGCCGTCCATCACATAGACGCTCACCTCGTCGTCCTGCAGCGTAAGCCCCACCGCCATCCGCAGCGCCTCGGCCTGTCTGTCCCTCACCAGGACCGCTATCTTTTTTTTCATTTCCTCCCCCATGAGACCATGTCGAACATATCGCACTGTTGATTCTTAGTATAAAGCAAACTTCCCGTCGGTGAGGAGGGTCCGGGACAACGCAGGCACTCATTCGATCTTCATCACGCCACTCCTTTCGTCCGCGCCTGCTCCTGTTTGCCGTGAGCCCTGTCCCCGCCCCTCGCTCATGACCTTGCGGCGGAGGGCGTGGAGGTTCCCGGTCCTTCGAGGTCGATGACCTCTACGCGGTGGTTCGTTTCGGGGTGCTTCGAGGACGGCCCCTCGGTCAGCACGACGAACTTCCCCGCTATACCGCAGGCGGAAAGACAGTTCCCTGCATAGGCCCGCCAGTCCTCGGGGTGCGCCGGCTCGCAGACCGCATGCACTCCACAGGTGAACTGAAGCCGCTGACAGGTCTCCTCCTGCGAAGACACGGCAATGATCCAGACGGGGGGTCTGAATCTTGCGATACTCCTTGCCGTTGCGCCGCTTCTCGTCGGAACGAATACCGCAGCAGGAGAGGCGTGATCGAAGATGGTTTCGACGCTGAGGGAGATAAGGTCCCTGATGTCCGCTCCTCCGGCCGTGCACTTGTCCGCCGTATCTTTCATCCCGTGCAGCGGCCTGTGGGGTTCGGTGACTGCGGCGATCCTTGCAAGGACGGAGACCGCCTCGACCGGGTATTTGCCGGTGGCGGACTCTTCGGAGAGCATGACGCAGTCGGTGCCGTCCAGAATGGCATTGGCCACATCAGTCGCCTCGGCCCTGGTCGGCCTTGGGTTTGCGGTCATCGACTCAAGCATCTGCGTTGCGGTGATCACGGGTCTGGCCCTGAGATTAGCCTCCCGCATCAGGCGTTTCTGGACGACCGCGATCTGTTCTATCGGTATCTCCACCCCGAGGTCGCCCCGCGCGATCATGATACCGTCTGCGGCATCGACGATCTCCTCGAAATGATCGAGCGCCCCCGACCGTTCGATCTTTGCGATGACAAAGGGATGATATCCGAAGGATGCCGCAGCATCCCGGACTGCAGCAATATCACGGCCGCTTTCAACGAACGACTGACTGACAGCGTCTACGCCGGCTTCGAGCGCAAATTGCAGACACACGCGGTCGCGCCCGGTAAATGCGCTGATGCCAAGGTCGATGCCCGGCAGATTGAGGCCCTTCCTGGAGCGGAGCTCGCCTCCCACCGCAACGCGGCATTGCACTTCGCCGCCCTTCACCGAGACCACCTCGAGCTGGATCATGCCGTCGCTCAGGAAAAGGATATCGCCCTGTCTCACCACCTGAGGCAATCTGTCGAAGCCGACATATGCGCGGCGCTCATCCCCGACGATCTCTTCGGTGGTCAGGGCAAACAGTGCCCCCGGTCTCAGCAGGATTGGCTCTCTTTCCAGCGTGCCTATGCGGATCTTCGGACCCGGGAGGTCAGCCAGGATCGCGACGCGCCTGCCTGTTTCTTCGGCCGCCGCGCGGATGGATTGGATCACCCTCTTATGTTCTTTAAAAGCGCCGTGCGAGAAATTGAGACGGGCAACGTTCATTCCGGCCCCGATCATCTCCTTAAGGACCTCCGGGGATTCCGAGGCCGGCCCTATCGTGCATACGATCCTGGTCTTGTGCGGCGGCAGCGCCATAACTCTCTCCTTTCTTTGCATCACATCCTCGCCGGCTGGCCTGTCGAGGAAAGAACAGCGGCCCGGAGCCAGCCCTCCGGCCCGACCTGTTTGCGGCGGGATACGGCAGTGCCGATTCCACGGCGTTTTTCAGCATGCCCGATTCCGCCTCTTTTTGCGACGATAAAGTTCACTTTTCAGCTCCCCCTGTCTGCGCCTGGATGGCGGTTATGGCGACGGTGTTGACGATGTCGGTGACGGTGGCGCCCCGGCTCAGGTCGTTCACCGGTTTTTTCAGCCCCTGGAGCACCGGCCCTATCGCCACCGCGTTTGCCGACCGCTGGACCGCCTTGTATGTGTTGTTGCCGGTGTTGAGGTCGGGGAAGACAAATACCGTTGCGTGGCCCGCCACTTCGCTTCCCGGCATCTTCGAGCGGGCGACGCCCTCATCGACCGCGGCATCGTACTGGATCGGGCCTTCGATCCTGAGATCCGGACGAAGCCCCCTCGCAATCCCGGTCGCCTGCCTCACCTTGTCGACGTCCGCCCCTTTTCCGGATTCCCCCGTAGAGTAAGAGAGCATCGCCACAAGAGGCGTGATCCCGAATGAGCGCGCGGTCTCCGCCGAACTTATGGCGATATCGGCTAACTGTTCAGCGGTAGGCTGCGGGTTGACCGCGCAGTCTCCGAAGACCGCCACGTGGTCTTCAAGGCACATGAAAAACACGCTTGAGACAATCGAACAGCCAGGTCTTGCCTTTATGATCTCAAGGGCCGGGCGGACGGTGTGCTGCGTGGTATGAACCGAGCCGGAGACCATGCCGTCCGCATGGCCGCGGTACACCATCATCGTCCCGAAATAGCTGACGTCCGACATCGCGTCAAAGGCCATCTCCCGGGAGATGCCCTTCTGCCTTCGCAGCCCGTAATAGACATCCGCGAAGGCAGTGCGCATCTCCGATGTTGCAGGGTCGATGATGTCAGCCTTCTGAAGAGACAGCCCGAGACCCCTTGTCTTCCGCCTGACGTCATCCTCGTTCCCGAGGAAGGTGATGTCTGCGACTCCGCGAAGAAGGAGCACCTCGGCGGCCCGCAGTATCCGCTCCTCGGTCCCTTCGGGCAGGACGATATGCCGCCGGTCCGACCTTGCGCGCTCAAGGAGGGTGTGTTCGAACATGAGAGGCGTGACGCGGGCGGAGCGTGTGACCGAAAGGCGTTTCGCAAGCCCCGGGAAATCCATATGCTCTTCCATCACGCCGAGTGCAGCCGCGATCTTCCTGGTATTCCCGGGTGCGATCGAACTTTCGACCGAGTGGGCGTTCATTGCGGTCGTAAAGGTGTCCGTCTCGACGCTCATCATTGGGACGGACGATCTGTTGAGTCCGTCGATCAGCTTCTTCACCTGCGGCGCGGGCGTGAGGCCTCCGGTCAGCACGAGTCCGGCGATATGAGGAAATGCCCCCGAAGAATCGGCAATCAACGTCCCGAGGATAATGTCCGAGCGGTCTCCCGGGGTAATGACGAGACTTCCTTCTTTCAGGTAATCGAGGAAATGGGGCAGCTCCATTGCCGCAACGACGAAGTGCGAGATCTCCCTGTGGAGGTTGTCCGCATCGCCGGATATGAGCGAGCACTTCAGCTTATCGGCGATTTCCCCGACAGTGGGCCTGGAGAGGCGGTCGATCTCCGGCACCACGAAAAAGGGACTGTCTCGCGTGATCACGGAAGCGAGTCTCCCTGAAAGCTCCTGCAGCTGGCAGGGCGCGACCCGGTTGACTACGATCGCGAGGATGTCGCAATGCCGCTTGTCGAGGGATTCGACAAATGTATCCACCGTCTCCTCAACGCCCTCAACGCTCCTTCCACATGCCTTTGCCACCGGTATGACAAGACAGCCGAGGTTGTTGGCCACATCGGTATTGAAGTCGAATTCAAGAGGAAGCGGGGTCGCGCCGGTAAAGTCCGTCCCTGCGCACAGTACAAAATCGGACCCCGCCTCAAGGGTCTTGTATTTTTCGAGGATCAGCGCAAGCAGTTCGTCGTATCTGTCGGCGCAAATCAGGTTTCGGGCCTCTTCGAACGTGCATCCATACATGGTGTCATAGGGAAGCTTGAGATTGTAACGACGGGTGATGAGATCGACGACAGGGTCGCGCCGTTCTTCCGACCTCACAAAGGGCCTGAAGAAACCGACCTTTTGCCCGCTCCTGGAGAGAAGCTCCATCAGACCGAGCATCACCGCAGTTTTCCCTGCCTGCGGCTCTTCGCTCATTATGTAGAGACCCTGCGGCATCTGCATCCCCCTTATCTGTTTTCCAGTACGACCACACTCCGTGCAGCCATGCCGTATATATTTCCCCCGACCTTCGGCTCTTCGGCCGGTTCAAGGATATCAGCAGGCGACTGCCGGGATGTGTCGACTGCAAGATACCAGCTGCGGCCGGGGACATCCGGAAGCTCCATCTCTACAGGCGTGTCCGACATGTTCAGCATGATATGGAGGTCCTCTTCCGCCGCGGCCGTCGCAGCGAGGGTATACGCCAATATCCTGCATGAGGGGTCTGCCCATCGGGGTTCGTTGAGCCTCTGACCGTGCCAGGTCACGTCGGGAAGACGGCCGTTGACGGGAAGACCTTTGAGGAACCGTCTCCTCATGAGAGAAGGATGCCGCTTGCGGAAGGCTATCATCCCCCTGACAAAACGCAGCATCCCGCCGTTTTCTTCGGTCAATCTCCAGTCGAACCAGCCAAGCTCGTTGTCCTGGCAGTAACAGTTGTTGTTGCCCCTTTGGGTCCTGAGCGCCTCGTCTCCGGAGAGGATCATCGGCACCCCATGGCTCAGAAGAAGAAGCGCCATGAAATTCTTCGCCTGCTTTCTTCTCAGGTCCGTAATCCCGGGGTCGTTCGTCTCGCCCTCCGCCCCGCAGTTCCAGCTTGCATTGTCGTCGCTGCCGTCGCGGTTGTCCTGGAGGTTGGCCTCATTATGTTTTGTACCGTAACTGACGAGGTCCGCGAGCGTGAAACCGTCGTGGCAGGTGATGAAGTTGATGCTGTTGACCGGCATCCTCCCCTCGGATTCATAGAGGTCGCTGCTGCCCGAAAGTCTTGTTGCGACTTCCCCGATCAGGCCGGGGTCGCCGCGTACGAAACGCCTGACAACGTCCCTGTACCTTCCGTTCCATTCGGCCCAGCGGAAGCCGGGGAAATCCCCTACCTGATAGAGTCCGCCGGCGTCCCATGCCTCGGCTATCAGCCTCGTTCTTCCGAGAACGTCGGAAAGCTCGATATACCAAGGCATCGGCGCATAATGAAGAGGCTTGCCGTCATGGCCTCTTGCGAGCACGCTGGCAAGGTCGAAGCGGAAGCCGTCCACGTGCATCTCGCTCACCCAGTACTCAAGGCAATCGATCAGAAAGGCCGTAACTATCGGGAAGTTACAGTTGACCGTGTTGCCGCAGCCCGTATAGTCGCGGTAAATCCTGAGGTCGTTCGGATCGAGGTGGTAGAACCCCCTGTTGCCGAGTCCCTTGAAATTTATCGTCGGTCCGTCGGCGCCACCTTCCGCGGTATGGTTCAGAACAACGTCCATTATCACCCCGATGCCCGCACGGTGGAGCGCCTTCACCATATCACGGAACTCATCGGCATGGCTCCCTTTCTCCGGGGAAACGCAGTAGCCCGGATGAGGCGAAAAAAAACTGTGTGTGCTGTAGCCCCAGAAATTTTTCAGTCCGCCTGAAGCGGCAGCGGGAGGCACGTCCTGCTCGTCGAATGCCATCACCGGCATCAGCTCGACATCGGTAACGCCGAGCGATTGAAGGCAGGGGATTTTCTCGATCACGCCCGAGAACGTACCGGGGTGCTTTACTCCCGAGGACGGGTGCCGCGTAAACCCGCCGACATGCATTTCGTAGATTATCGACTGTTGAGCGGCGTGACGAAGGGGCCGGTCCCCTTCCCAGTCGTATTCACCGGCCGGGACCACAATGCCGCGCATCGAAGAACCGCTGTTGTCTCCCGTCATGCTCGCCCGCTTCCTGTCCCAGAGCAGGTCCGAGACTGCGCGGGCCTGGGGGTCGAGGAGCGCCTTCTGCCCGTCGAATCGAAAGCCGGTTTCACGGGTGTTGCCCGGGCCGTCGAGCCTCCAGACGTAGAGAACGCCGGGTGGCAGCCCGTAAACGTAAACATGCCACGAGTAGTAGGTCCGGTTTCCGGCAGGATCGAGCCTTACGACCTGGAAGGGCTCACGGCTTTCCGCGCTCTCGAACAGAAGGAGTTCGGCGCCCGTCGAGCGCAACCCCCATATCGAGAAGTTTGTCCCATCGTCGTACGTAGTCACCCCGAAGGGAAACCTGTGGCCCGGACCGACGGCGTATTGCTTCATATCCCTGCTCCCTGCAATCTTTATTGACGGCATCGGTTATTCCCCGCACTCTCCATCCGCCATTCAACGGATAAGGCGCCGGAATCGCCCAATATTATCGCCGCCTCTTACTGCGCCTCCTCAATGGATGTTCGACATGCTCTTGACCCTGTCCCTGAGCGTCCATCCCACGTTCACCGACATATCCACCTTCACGGGCTCCGCCTTCCAGATATCCCGGCAGTACTCCTGTATCGCACGGTCGGAGGAGAATTTCCCCATGCGGGCCGTATTCATGATGGACATCCGGCTCCAGCGTTCCTCGTCGCGATAGGCCGCCTCGACCTTTTCCTGGCAGCCGACGTAGGACCGGAAATCGGCAAAGAGCATGTATTCGTCCCGCTCCGCGAGGCTGTCGAGAAGCGGGTTGAACAGGTCGGGTTCGTCGGGCGAGAAATGACCGCCCCTTATGAGCTCTGCCACTTCTCTCAGCTGCCGGTCCGAGACATAGAGGTCCGAAGGTCTGTACCCCTGTGACTTCATTTCCTGCACCTGCCCGGCGGTCAGCCCGAAGAGAAAGAAATTATCGGGACCGACCTCTTCTCTTATCTCGACGTTGGCCCCGTCGAGCGTGCCTATGGTGAGGGCTCCGTTCATGGCGAACTTCATGTTCCCCGTGCCGGAGGCCTCTTTGCCCGCTGTCGAGATCTGCTCCGACAGGTCGGCGGCCGGATAGATCTTCTGCGCGTTCTTCACGTTGAAGTCGGGAAAGAAGACCACCTTGAGCCTGCCGCGCACGTCGGGGTCGCTGTTGATCACCTCCGCGACCGATGTAATCAGCCTGATGATCAGCTTTGCCATGAAATAACCGGGCGCCGCCTTGCCCCCGAAGATGAACGTCCTCGGCACGATATCGGCATCGGGATGAAGCCTGATGCGGTTATAAAGCGCGACGATATGAAGGACATTGAGATGCTGGCGCTTGTACTCATGGATCCGCTTTACCTGTATGTCGAATAAGGTATCGGGGTCCACAGCGACGCCGGTCGCCTGCCTTATGAGCGAGGCGAGCCTCTTTTTGTTGTCCAGCTTCACTCTGCGCCATTGCCTGCGAAACTCGCCGTCGTCCGCGAACGGCTCGATCCTCCGGAGCTGGTCCAGATCCCTGATCCAGGAGTCGCCGATCCTGCCGGTGATCAGCCTTGTCAGCCCCGGGTTGCTCAGGACCAGCCACCGCCGCGGCGTGACGCCGTTTGTCTTGTTGCTGAACTTCCCGGGACTGAATTCGTAGAAATCCCGCAGGACGGTGCTCTTCAGAAGCTCCGTGTGAAGCGATGCAACGCCGTTTATCGCGTGGCTTCCGACACAGGCAAGAT